>JARUHJ010000005.1 GCA_029667085.1 Deltaproteobacteria bacterium IMCC39524 | reverse complement strand
CTCCAGCCTCCAGCCTCCAGCCTCCAGCCTCCAGCCTCCAGCCTCCAGCCTCCAGCCTCCAGCCTCCAGCCTCCAGCCTCCAGCCTCCAGCCTCCAGCCTCCAGCCTCCAGCCTCCAGCCTCCAGCCCCTAAAGATAGGTCCTGCCGCCCATGTAGGTTTTTGCAAAGAACGAGTTCGAAAGTTTTTCGATGCGTACTTTTTTGCCGGTTCGGGGGGCGTGGATGAAGTTGCCGCTACCGACATACATGCCGACGTGGGTGACGCGCGTGCCACCCTTGGTGGCGAAGAAGACCAGGTCTCCCGGTTGCAGGTTTTTCTTCGAGATCCACTTGCCTGCCTTGAACTGGCTGCGTGAGACGCGTGGCAGGTTGAGCCCGTTCAGCCGGTAAGAGACCATCGTCAGACCACTGCAGTCAAAACCGTTCTTGGCGGTTGTGCCGCCCCAGCGGTAGGGAATGCCGATGAAGCGCTTGGCTGTTTTAACCAGCTCGTTGCGCAGGTTGCCTTTGCCGCTTTGCTTGATGCGGGCGGCGGCATAATCCTCGGGGAAGACAATGAAAAATGTATCGATCAAGCTCTGGGCCTGTAACCGTTCGGCTTCGGCACGGGCCGGTTTGTAGGTGCTGTGATTGCCGAAGCGAACCTTGTAAAGCCCCGACTCATGGCGGAAGTAGTAGGCATCTATGCCTCGCGATTCGAGAAGGCGCTCCAGACGCACGGCGTTGTCGAGATTGGCAAAGGCACCGACCTGGATCGAATAACCCATCTTTTCCAGGGGCACTGTTGTCTGTGCCGCTTCATTTTCAGGGTGTGGCGTCTCTTTGAGCAGGGAGGAGATTGGGTCTTCGGATGGAACGGGTTTTGTCGTGCTCCTCTGCCTTTGTGGCGTACTGCAGGCGGTTAGAACCAGCAATATCAGGAGCAGGGTAAAGAGGCTACGATAAAATTTGCCAAGCGGGGAAGTTGCTGTCGTCATGACAGGAATTGCCATCCTTTAATTGCAGAATTCAAGGAGGCCAGATTAGCACAATCTTTAGAAAAAATAACGGTTCTAAAAGAAAAATCTGCCTCACGCAGAGGAACGTAGATCGCAGAGAAATACCGATCATAACCAAGCGCTGGAGTTTTCCCTTCCTCTGCGAACTCGGCATCTTCGCGATTTTGCGTTAATTGATGGTTTGAGTTGTCTTTCTTTTTGTCTGAATGGCACCTCAAGGCAGACGGTAAAGATGCAGAGTGACTCCGCACGCCAGGTCGGCTTCGGGGAAATCCTCTCCCGGAGTAAACATGCCCAGATTTTCTGCGGCAGGGAGGATTTCGGCAAACAGGTCGTCGAGATAGTCAGGGCCGAGGTGGGGGGCGTTGAGACAGGCCAGGACTTCACCTCCGGAGCTGACCAGTTTGGGGAGCGTGCGCACCAGCTTTGGCCAGTGCTTCTCCGCGGTGAAACTTTTCCCCTGGGCGGCTGGCGGGTCACAGATCACCAGGTCGAAAGGGCCGATCTTCTTCAGTTTGCTGAGGCTGCGGAAGAACTCCAGGGGGAGAAAGCTGGCTTTGCGCAGATCGATGTTGTTGAGTTGATGGTTGCGCCTGCCAAGCTCCAGAGCGCCGCGGTTCATGTCGAGGTTGACGACCTGGGTCGCACCTCCGGCCAGTGCTGCAACAGAAAAGCTGCAGCTGTAGGCAAAGAGGTTGAGCACGCGCTTGCCCGTAGCGCGCTCGCGAACCAGTTTGCGGCCTGCTGCCATGTCCGGGAAGAATCCGATGTTCTGTGCCTCGCCGAGACGCAGGCGAAAAGAGAGACCCGCTTCCCGGGCTTCTATATCTTCAGACATTGGCCCGTGCAGCAGGCGGCTTGGTCCATTGGCAAGGAAGCGTTCCTGCAGTAGAATCGTCTGGGGCTGTTCAGGCAAGGTTGAGATCAGCATTTCGGTCAGTTCCTCCAGCCAGGCTTGAGGACGCTTCTGGTAGAGGGTGACCATGACAACAGGGGGGAAGTAGTCAATCAGTAGATCTTCATAACCGGCAAAGCAGTGGCCCCGACCGTGAAAAAGGCGTCGGGATTCTTCCGCACGTGGCAGGTGTTTGATGATTTCGTCGTGAATGCTCTGCATGGACAATCGTCGCTGGCCCTGTAACGTTAGTATCTGACTTTGAGACGGTCGAGGGTGCGATGGATGTCTTCGAGACTGAAGCCTTGTTTTTCACAGCACATCTCGGACCAGGTCTCGTACTGCTCGACGCGCATGACGAGCTCCTCGACCAGAGCTTCGCGGCCAGCGAAATCAGCCGGATTCTCGGCGACCTTCATCAGTAGCGGCACGATGAAGTCGGGCAGGTCTCCTTCGCTATTCTCTTTGAGGGTGCTTGCGGCCAGCTTGGCGAAAATATCCATAAAGGTTCTCCACGTTTAGAGGCGCCTTATCGTGAGCTCAGGTCTTTGTCGAGCATAACCTTAGCCAGAGAAAGGTGCAACACTTCCGGCGCGTAAGTTGGTGTAAAAGATGATTAAAATTTGACTTCATCCCTGTGGATAACGTATACAGAAACGCTTTTAAGCACCTAATGAATGGCCGATAGAAAGAAAGAGAGATGAAAAAGATGATGTTGAAACCCGAAGTTGTTGCCCAGTTGGAGCGTGTTCTCAGTTCCGTAGAACAGTTGTTGCCCAAGGCGTGCAAGCCGGTTGACTGGTTGACCTGCTCCGCTGCTAATTGGCGCCGTCATTCCTTTTCCGGCTTTCTCGAGCCGGTCAAAGTGACCGACACCACCACTCTTGATGAACTTCTCGGTGTTGAAGACCAGAAGGAAATCATGATCGATAATACCCGGCAGTTCCTTGCCGGCTTGCCCGCCAATAATTCGCTGCTCTGGGGTTCGCGTGGGACCGGTAAATCTTCCCTGGTTAAGGCTCTGCTCAATGAGTACGCCGCCGATGGTTTGCGCGTCATCCAGGTGGAGAAGGAAGACCTGATCTATCTGTCGGAGATTTTTGCCGCAGTAGAGAACGAGCCTTATCGGTTTATTCTGCTCTGCGACGATCTGACCTTCGAGGTCGGCGAGCTGAGCTACAAGATGCTGAAGAGCGCACTCGACGGCTCGGTCTATTCAGCACCGGAGAACGTACTGATCTACGTGACCTCGAACCGTCGCCACTTGTTGCCTGAATATGAATCCGATCATCTCGGCGGTAAATACGTCAAAGGGGAATTGCAGCAGAGCGAGGCGATGGAGGAGAAGGTCTCACTTTCCGACCGTTTTGGTCTGTGGGTCCCCTTCCACGTGTTCAGCCAGGAGCGTTACCTTGACGCCGTCCGTCTCTGTGTGGAGCGCCAGGCCCGTGAACGCAAGGTCGAAATCCCCTGGTCTCCTGAGCTCGAGCAGGATGCGGTGAAATGGTCACGTGACAAGAGCAAACGCTGCGGGCGAACCGCTTTCCAGTTCTCCAAGAACTGGGTCGGGCGCTACCTGCTGAAGAAGCAGGCGGCCTGACAGCCTTGTTGCTGAGCAGATGGAAGAAAATAAACGCAGAAAGGGCGGCCAATTGGCCGCCCTTTCTGTTTCCAAAAACAGATCGATTTGTCAGCTCGCCGCGAGCAATTTGCGATACTTGTGCAGCAGGGTCTTGATCTGAGCCGCATTTTCCGGACCGCAACGCAGCAGGATCTTGCGGCCGGCCGAGAGAGCTTCCAGATCAGGGTCGGCATAGAGGTAAAGGGCCTTGGGTTGGGTCAAATAAACAGGTCCGGTTATCTGCGGAGTGACCAACAGGTGATCGATGACTTCAACCAGGCGGTCATTGAAGTAAGCCTTCGGGTAGCCTAGCTCCTGGTAGGCTTGCTGGAAGAGCGGGAAGAGGCGTTTGTAGACAGCGACAACCTGCGTGGTGTCGAGTGAGGCCCACAACTTGATCAGCGGTGTGTAGCGCTTATAGTTGGCCGGAGCGATCGTTAATTGATCGCGTTCTCCCTGCGCCAGAAATTTTCCAGGTGTTTTTTTTAGTGGCCGGTGGGTCGCCGGCAGCTGTGGCCGCGGCAGGTTGTCGACCATGACCACGAAGCGCTCGATAAAATGTTCGAGGATAAAGAAACGGTCCAACTTCTGGTCGGCAAAGAGCTTGGCGAGAATCTCGGCCATCGGCAGGTCACTCTGCTTCAGCTCCGGCAGAGGTTTTTCCAGGTCGATGAGTGGCTCAGTACTTTCCAGCTCTTCAGGGGTTGTGGTGACCGGATGTTGGATCACCGGTTCAACGTTTGGCTCGACAACCGGTGCCGGCGTGAACACCTGCTCCGGCTCCTCTTGTCCGGGAAGATAAAAATACCAATAAGCAATACCGATGATTGCACCGATAACGATAAGTCCAAACCGGAAGGGCCAACTTTTCATAAGTGTTCTCCAGAATTAAGACTTTTGACTCTCCATAGAACAATAGCGTCAATCGACAGTCCGTCAACCTCTTCAGTTCAGGGCCGCCCACCAGGCTCCGATGACGATGACGATGCTGGTCATGGCCATTAAAGTGTTCACCTTCCAGAGGGGGCGGCCATATCTCTCTATGGCCAGTTCGGCGCCGAAGCCGAGCGGCAGGCCGAAGAGGAAGCCGAACAGGTGGGCGCCGAGGTCGGTGTTCTCACCGCCGACACCGAGCATGGCGAGCAGGCCGAGGGCCGCTGCGACCGGTAAGGTCCAGCGCCGGCGTAGGCGCAAATTCTGACGGTAGCGCACCATGCTGATGGCGGCCAGGATGCCGACCGCGCCGAAGACCGCTGTGGAGGCACCGACCGCTCGGTGAGCAGGGTTTTGCAGCCAGGCGTTAATCAGATTACCTAAGGTTCCGGCGGCCAGCAGCAACAGCCAGCCTGGACCGGAGCGCAGGTCACGACACAAGCGTGAAATGAATACGCCTCCAATCACCAGGTTACCCAGCAAGTGCTGCCAGTCGGCGTGCAGTGTGAGAGCGGTAATCAGGCGCCACCATTGACCGTCCATGATCTTGCCAGCGTGGGCGTTGCCCAGTTCATGCCAGTTAACGGGGTAGTGTCCGGCGAGGTTGATGTCGCGCAGGGTGAGATTGTAGAAAACCCCGATAGCAATCAAGACCCAGAGGGTGGTCGCGCGATTGTCGATCAGGGGTGACTCTTGCGGGGGTGGGGGGGGCCAGCCATGATTTTCGCTCTCGTACTGGCGCAGTTCTTTTGTTGCCAGCGCCAGCATGTTTGCCGGGACCAGCAACTGCCAACCGAAGCCCCGTCGTTCTGGATGGCAGGGGATGTGGCGTGCGGCCAGAACCAGCGACCAACTGCGCATCTGTCGTTTTGACAGGGTGATCGCTTTTGTTGTGTCGAGCCGCGAGGATAAGGGCCGCCACTCTTCGTGGCTCGGTTCGGGCGAAAGGATGTCGACGGTTGGCTCAGGCATGATGGCTCTATCATCGCAAATTGTTGCCTCTGCGTCACCTCTGATTTCTTGACTCTCACTATTTAATTACGGTAGTTACTTTATAGTAAATAAATAGTGAGTTTTCCTTTTTTTAAAAGTGAGTCTTTCATGTCAAAACTGACGAACCGACAACAGCAGGTCTACGACTTTCTGGTCGCTTATCTGGCTGACAAAGGTTATCCGCCGACCCTTCAGGATATCGCCAGTCATCTTCATGTCTCCGGTAACCTCGGTGTCTTACGTCACCTCAAGGCTCTGGAACGAGAAGGCCTGATCACCCGGAGCCCCGGCAGCTCTCGTTCCATCACCCTGACGAATCGTGTCGAGCGTGGTGCAGTCCTTTTGCCGTTGGTTGGTAGCGTGCGGGCCGGTGTTCCGGAATTGGCGATGGAGGAAGTTGAGGCGCATATCGCCGTGGACTCTGTGCTGGTTAAATCCCGGGATGCGTTTCTGCTGCGGGTCAAGGGTGACTCGATGATTGAGGCGCATATCCTTGCTGGAGACTTGGCGGTGATTCGTCCGCAGTCAACGGCGGAGAATGGTGAAATTGTAGTGGTTCTGATTGATGGCGAGGCCACCTTGAAGCGTTTTTTCCATGAAGGTGATCGCATCCGCCTGCAGCCGGAGAATGCCGGCATGGCGCCGATCATCATTGCTGCCGGCACGCTGGATGTGGCGATTGTCGGCAAGGTGACCGGCCTCTGCCGTGTTCTGGAATAGGCGAGGCTCCTTCTGCTGGCAGAAGCCTGTGATTGTACCTTGAACGGCCTTCAGCTATTGTCTTGTTCAGGATGCTCGGTTGCCTGCAAGAGAGCGTGGAGCATCGCGGTCCGCGGCATTGGTGTGTTGGTGCGAGCGGCCTGCTGCAGGGGGATCGCATAGATCGCGGCAAGCTCCAGAGGCGCCCCCTGTTGACGATCAATCATCATGCTTGGCCGGTAAGCGCCCATGCCTGCAGTTGTCTGTAGCATCGGTTCAATGGTGGCGGTTGCATCGATGGCTTCCGATAAGCCTTGCTGGTTGGCGGCGGCGATCACTTCCTGCATGATCTCCGTAATCAGTTGCCGGGTTTCCGGGCAGTTCAGAAGTTGATTGGTCGGCAGGCCAGTTAAGGCGCAAAGGCCGTTGAAGGGGATGTTCCAGACCAATTTTTCCCAGCGGATTCGGGCGAGATCGGGGCCCGTGGTGCAGGGGATGTCCGCTTGATTGAAGCTTTTGGACAGAGCCTCGAGTCTACTGCCGGGCTTGTGAACGAACTCGGCAATGCGGATGGCGCCCTGGTCGAGGTGGTGAACCGTTCCTGGCTCACCGCGATTACAGCAAAGAAAGGCAACCCCTCCCACGATCTGTTCTGCAGTGAAGGCTGTTGCCAAGAGCTCCTCGTTGCCGAGACCGTTTTGCAGAGTCAGGATTGTGGTCCCGTCGTTTACCAGCGGGCGGACAAGTCCAATAAGTGACTGATTAGCATAGGCTTTCAGGCCGATCAGGACCAGGTCGACCGGGCCGATCTCTGAGCTGTTGCGGTAGCCCTTGACCTGTCGCAGCTGGAAGTCACCACGAGGTGAAGTGACTTTCAGGCCAGATGAAGTGATCGCCTGGTAGTCGCGACGCAGGAGAAAATGAACATCATGTCCGGCCCGTTGCAGCAGGCTTCCATAAAAAAGCCCAAGAGCACCGGAGCCGATTACGCCAATACGCATTTTGTCCTCTCGGCAGTTTGTTTTTCTGTCAAGTCTCTTGTGTGAACAAACCCGCGAACAATCTGGGTTTCCTTGACTGAAGAGGTCGCTCGTGGTAATGTATTTATTTCCACAGGGAGAATTAACAATAATGTTTAAAATTGGTGACCGAGCTGTATACCCTGCACAAGGGGTCGGTGTTGTTGAAAATATTGAGTCTCGCGAGTTCTGCGGTCAAACCCACGACTTTTATATCCTGCGCATCATTGATAACGATATGACCATCATGGTCCCGGTGGGCAATGCCCATCAGGTTGGTTTGCGTACTCTGATCAGTAAAGACAAAGTCGAGACAATATACAATGTCCTCGAGGAAAAGCAAATCGGCTCTTTGGCAATTGCTTCCTGGAGCCGCCGACAGCGTGAATACAACGACAAGATCAAAACGGGTGACCCGATTGATGTTGCTGAAGTTCTGCGCGAGCTTTACCTGATCAAGGAAGAGAAAGAACTTTCTTACGGTGAGAAAAAAGTTCTGGAGTTGGCCAGAAGGCTGTTGGTCAAGGAGCTGGCTCTTGCTGAAGGCATCGAGGAAGATATGGTGACGGAACGCCTCGAAAATATGGTCAACTGATTTCAAAAAGAAAGAATCAAGAATTTCGGGCCGGGTGCTAATGAGCACTCGGCCCTTATTATTTGCTGTCGGCGAAAGTATCTTCTAATTAATTATTTTCAAATCGCAGTAAATACGATAGAAATAGTAGTTCGAGTCGCACATGAGCGGTTTTTTGGAACCCCTTGCAAAGTCGTTGGCCTGGCCTCCAGGCAGGACTATTAACGACTGACAACAGGAAGAGCCTATGAATGTTCATGTTCTGATCCCGGCTGCAGGCACTGGCAGCAGGATCGGTGGTGATACGAGAAAGCAGTACCTGGAGCTTGGCGATCGGCCGATTCTGGTGCAGACGCTGTCACGGCTTGCTGATCAACCGCAAATTTCTTCAATTCACCTGGTTGTTCCAGAGGAGGATGTCGCCACTTGTCGGGCCGACCTGGTGGAACGCTATCGTCTGGAAAAGATCGGTGTCGTGATTGCCGGGGGTGCAGAACGACAGGACTCTGTTCGTAACGGGCTGGAGGCTTGTGGCGCGGCGGATCAGGATGTGATTCTTATTCACGATGGCGTTCGCCCGTTCTTTCCGCAGGAGCAGATAGGTCCGCTGGTGCAGTTGGCTGCTGCCGAGGGTGCTGCGATCCTGGCTGTTCCGGCACAGGATACGATCAAAGAGGTCTTTGACGGGCTGGTACGTTCGACCCTGGATCGAAGCCTGCTCTGGCAGGTGCAGACTCCCCAGGCGTTTCGCTGTGACAGAATTCGTGAGGCGCACAGACGGGCTTATGCCGGCGGCTATCTTGGCACTGATGATGCCTCCCTGGTTGAATGGTGCGGCTGGCCGGTTGCCGTTCTTCCCGGTCATCCACACAATATCAAGATAACGACGCCGGCAGACCTGGCCCTGGCCAGGGCTTTGATCGCGGCGGGAGAGGTCTCTCTGACATGATACGCATTGGTCATGGTTTCGATGTTCATCGCCTGGTTCCTGATCGTCCTCTGGTTCTGGGGGGTGTTACCATTCCCTACGAATATGGTCTGCACGGGCATTCAGATGCTGATGTTTTGTTGCATGCGGTTTCTGATGCCATCCTCGGCGCTCTGGGTCTTGGTGATATAGGACGTTACTTCCCTGACACTGATGAGACCTACAAAGGGATCAACAGTGTGCTGCTTCTGGAGCATGTCGTCGGTTTGGCAACGGCCCGCGGTTTTCGAGTCAGCAATCTGGACACGACTGTGGTTGCACAGCGCCCCAAATTGGCCCCCTTTGTTGTCCAGATGGTGGTCAACCTGGCCAAGGTTTGCCAGGTCCCGGGCGGCTGCGTGAATGTGAAGGCGACAACAACCGAGCAGCTTGGCTTTACCGGCCGCGGAGAAGGGATCTCCGCACATGCAGTCGTGTTGATGGCCACAAGCGACAGCTGAGATGTTTAACGAGATATTGTCCGGGGCAAAATTTTGTGTTTAGGCCCGGATGTTAGCTTAATACTGAAAAGAAATTCGAGGAGTAGCCTTCATATGAGTCATCCCCCCGTGCAGTTGGGCCCCAACTTTATCCGTAATATTGTCGATGAGGATCTGGCCAGCGGTAAGCATAAAAGTGTTGTTACCCGTTTCCCACCCGAGCCCAACGGTTACCTGCATATCGGTCACGCTAAATCGATCTGTCTCAATTTCGGCCTGGCCGCACTTTACCAGGGGCGATGTCACCTGCGCTTTGATGACACCAACCCGGTTAAGGAAGAGCAGGAATATATCGATGCTATTAAAACCGATGTGAGCTGGCTCGGCTTTGACTGGGGCGAAAATGAATATCACGCTTCGGACTATTTCGAGGCTCTGTACGCTTTTGCCGAGAAACTGGTCGAAAAAGGGCTGGCTTTTGTGTGTGATCTGCCCCCCGAGGAGATGCGTGAGTATCGCGGCACCTTGACGGAGCCGGGCAAAGAGAGCCCCTACCGCAGCCGCACTGTTGGCGAGAATCTCGACCTGCTGCGACGGATGCGCGCCGGTGAATTTGATGATGGCTCACGGGTGTTGCGTGCCAAGATTGATATGGCTGCGCCCAACATGAATCTTCGCGACCCGGTGCTTTACCGGATTCTGCGTGCGACGCATCCGCGCACCGGCGATGCCTGGTGCATCTATCCGATGTACGATTTCGCCCACGGTCAGTCGGACTCCCTGGAAAAGATCACCCACTCTCTCTGTACCCTCGAGTTCCAGGATCATCGACCTCTCTACGATTGGCTCTGTGAGGCGCTGGAGATTTATCATCCTCAACAGATTGAGTTCGCACGCCTCAACCTGACCTATACGGTGATGAGCAAGCGTCGACTGCTGGCGTTGGTTAATGAAAAGCATGTCTCCGGTTGGGATGACCCTCGCATGCCGACGCTCTCGGGGATGCGCCGTCGTGGCTTTACCGCCGCAGCAATCCGCACTTTCTGCGAACGGATCGGTGTCGGTAAGAGCGACAGTGTTATTGATATGAGCACCCTGGAAGATTGTGTCCGTGAAGACCTTGATCAGATAGCGCCACGTGCCATGGGGGTCTTGCGTCCACTGAAGGTGACCATCACCAATTATCCAGAAGGGCAGAGCGAAGAGTTTACGGCACCAAAGCATCCCAAAAAACCTGAAATGGGCAGCCGGACGATTCCTTTCGGTCGTGAAATTTACGTTGACCGCGATGATTTCATGGAAGATCCGCCGAAGAAGTTTTTCCGATTGGGGCCGGATCGGGAAGTACGGCTGCGTTATGGCTATATTATTCGCTGCGATGAGGTGATCAAGGATCCGGTGAGCGGTGAGGTCACTGAATTGCGCTGCAGTTACGATGCGGAGACTGGCGGTGGCGTGTTGCCGGAAGGGCGCAAAAAGGTTAAGGGGATTATCCATTGGGTTGCTGCGGCACACGCTGTTCCTGTAGAAGTTCGTCTTTATGATCGTCTGCTCAGTGTTGCCGATCCCGCGTCCGAGAAGGACCGAGACTATCGCGAGCTCCTCAACCCGGAATCTCTCGAGGTGCTTACTGGTGCTCTTGTAGAGCCTGGGCTTGCCAGCGCGGAGGCCGGGGAAACCTTCCAGTTTGAACGTCTCGGTTATTTCTGTGTCGACGGCAAAGGCTCACAGTCAGATAAATTGGCGTTCAATCGCACTGTGACCTTACGCGACACCTGGGCGAAGTTGGCCAAGGGTTAGTCTTGATTTAAGAGTACAACTTAAAGGTCCTGGACCCATCATATGCCGAGTTGCCTGAAAATATATGTCATAGACGATGCCATGGAGCTTTGCCAGGAGCTACGAAGTTGGTTGAGTGATGACGGCCACGAGGTGACCTGCAGCCCTGCCAGGAGTGTGTCGACCCATGCTCTTACTGCCTATCAGCCAGACCTGATCGTCCTCGGCATGGCCCGTTATGAGGGCTCCGGGATGGAGATTTTTAAAAGGGTTGAAAGTCATCGGCACCTGAAACAGGTGCCGATCATTGTTGTTAGTGATGACGCCAGCCTCGAATATGAAATGCTGGATGTTTTTGACTTCCAGGCTCGTCCCTTTGACCGGGAACGCATGGCTGTTTGTCTGAAGCGCCTCTCTGACAGCCGTAAGTACCTGACACAAGTGTCTTTCGCCGAGCCTGAATTGACGGCTATGAAAAAGTTTCTCCTTGAGCATAGTGGCCTGCATTTCAAACAGCACAACCAGCGCATCCTGGAGCGTGGTCTGATGCGTCGCATTCAGGCCCTGCGTATGGAGTCTTTGCCGGCTTATTTCAGCTACCTGACGGCTACACCCGATAATTATGACGAAGTTAACAAGCTGATCGGTCTGCTGACCGTTGGTGAAACATCCTTTTTTCGCTATCGTTCCCATCGTGAAGCACTCATTCGCTATGTCATCCCGAAGCTTCTTGAAGCGAACAAAACTCAACGTAAGCTGCGCATTTGGTCGGCAGGGTGCTCAACCGGAGAAGAACCTTACTCTCTGGCAATCCTTCTGCTTGAAAACTTTCCTGATTTGATCAGTTGGGATGTTCAGATCCTGGCGACCGATATCAACAAGCGCTCACTGCGCCTCGCTCGTGAGGGAGTTTATGGCGAACGTTCGCTGCGCATGGTGGAGGACTCTCTGCGCGAGAGGTACTTTGAGAAATTGGACAAGCATTATCTCCTGTCTCTACGGGTCAGGCGAATGGTGCGATTCGATTATCTCAATCTGCAGACAGCTTCTTTCCCTGCCGCTGCCGATGGCTCCGGTGAGATTGATCTGTTGTCTTGCCGTAATGTCTTGATTTATTTCGAGCTTGAAACAATTCGTCAAATTGTTGCCAAGTTCAGTCAGGCTCTCAGTCCTCAGGGGTACCTTTTTCTGGGGCATGCGGAGACAATGCAGAATGTTTCCGACCGCTTCCGGCGACATCATCAGAACAATGCCTTTTTTTACCAACGTAAAGACCCGATTGGGTTAGAAGGAACGGTCGCAAAAGCTTCCTCAGGTGCGAAGCAGCGCGGCAAGCCTGCTCTCGTTAAGCCGGTAAAGGTCAAGCGTTCGCCTCCTTTAATTGGCTCTAAAGCGGAGCAGCGCCAGTCTGAAGAAAAGCCAGGGGCTTTAGCGTGCGACCCTGAGACGCTCTACCTGGAGGCGTTGTCGGCCTTCGATCGTGAGAAGTTTTCCGAGTCGCTACGGTTCTTTGAACAACTCCTGGAAATAGAACCGACTCACCCGAAAGGCTTGGTCGGGAAAGGCCTGTTGTTAGCCAACCAGGGAAAGTATGATGACGCTCGGCTCTATTGTGCCCGGGCCATCAAAGAAGACGACCTGTTGCCGGAAGCCTACTTACTGCGTGGCCTGATTCTCGATATGGAAGGCTTCCTTGAGCGCGCGCTAGTCGAATACCAGAAGGTCCTCTGGCTTGAACCCGCCTTTGTCATGGCCCATTATCTCTCTGCCAAGGTTCACGATCGTTTGGCGCAGAAAGAGAAGAAGCGGCGCTCATTGCGCAACACCCTGCGCATTCTCGAGCAGGCTGCAGACCAGGCAAGCATCCCCTTCTCCGGCGGGCTTTCCAGGGGGGTCTTTCTCGAGGTCGTCCGCAGGGAGCTGGCTGAGGCTCTCGATCTCTAGTCTTCCGCTCTTTCCCGCCTGCGTCCAGAAGTTTTTGTTGTCCTGTCTGTTTCCTCCCCCTGTAAACAATTAAACAGCGTTTAATAAAAGCCGTGGATATGCCAGCTTAGCCCTTTTTGACTCTCGATAAAAAGCTTAATCTGGCTTAACTTAGCTATGTTTGACAAAACTGAAACATCGTTATATTCTGCCCTTTAACTTGATTGTTTAAAGTCTTCTTGCCCTTTGCTTGGAGTGGGTCGCACATGGATGAAAATCACGGTTACGAAATCGAGCAAATCCTCCAGGAAATGCGCGCTGATTACTGGCGTAACCTTGAGGCTGAAGAAGAGGGTGCCGGGGCTGTAGTCACCGAATATCTCATAGTGCGCTGTGGCAATAAACGCTACGGGTTACCAGCGGCAAACTGTCGTGAGGTCCTCAAGTTGCCGCGTTTGGTGCATGTGCCGCGTTTGCCGGAGCACCTCTGTGGGATCTTCAGTCTGCGAGGTGAGATTGTTGCAGTGACCGATATGTGTCCTTTGCTTGGTCTGGGCCGCCAGTCGGTCCGGGATGATTTTCGCCTGGTTGTTGTAGAGGTGGGGGCACTCAAAACGGCCCTGCTGGTAGAGGGCGTCGAGGGTTTAACCGGCGTCGATGAAGAGCAGGTTGAAGCTTTGGCCGAGGGCAGTGGGGCCGGAGCCCGTGATCTTATTTTGGGAAAACTTGTTGAGAACGAGGATGTCCTGGTTCTTATCGATCTGGGGGGGCTCATGGCGCGCCCGGAATTGGTTGTTGATCAGAAGCAACAGGACGATAAGTAACAGCTGACCTGACGCGAGTAGCGAACCAGCTTTATAGATGGAAAGGCGAGATTAATGAATCGAATCAGCGTAAAAATTGTGTTGGCACTGATCTGCGTATTGACCGTAATCATGGTGATATCGACTTATCTGATTGTCGAACAGCGATCGAAGGTCCTGCGCGAAGAGCTTCTGGTTAAAGCCAGCTCTCTGGCCAGAATTGGTGCCAAGGCTCTGGAAGGTGTGCTGGAACAGTCTTTATCGAGTGGTCAGTTTTTTGAAGAGCAGCTCTTTGATACGGATTACCAGGAGATTACAGAGGGGCCCCTCTCTGGTTCTTCCATACCGAAATACCATACGGCCTACGATCTTTATCTGGATCTGACGATCAAGGACTTTCAGGATACCTTTGCCGCCTCAGATCCGATGGTGGTGTTTGCCGTTCTGGTTGACCGCAACGGTTACCTGCCGACACACAACAGCAAGTACTCAAAACCTCTGACCGGTAATGCCGACGTTGACATAGTCGGCAATCGAACCAAGCGTATTTTTAACGATCCGGTAGGCTTGGCAGCCGGGCAGTACAACAATGAAGATGGAAATGGTTACCTGCGCCAGGTTTACAAGCGTGATACGGGCGAAACGATGTGGGATGTCTCGGCACCGGTTTATGTCCGTGGCAAGCACTGGGGCGGTTTCAGGATTGGCTTCTCGATGAAGCAGACAGAAGCGGCCATTGTTGAACTGCGTGACACCGTCGCTATCTCAATGTTGCTGGTTTTACTCTTTGCTTCGGGGACCTGTCTGTTGGTTGTCTCGCGGATGATGCGCCCCTTGAAGGATCTGACCCGAGCTGCAGAGCGAATCACTGAAGGCAGCCTGGAAGAGCGGATCACCGTGGCGTCAAATGATGAAGTCGGCCAGTTGGCTGGGGCCTTCAACAATATGACCCAGGTGATTGTCAAAAACCTGCAGGGTGAAATCGACAAGAGCAATCGCATTGTTGTGAGTGTCAAAGAGGCGATCCAGCAGCTTTCGACCAGCGCCAATGAATTGATGGCGATTTCGGCCCAGCAGTCTGCCGGTTCGACGCAACAGGCCACTGCAGTGCAGCAGGCGACGACAACTTCAGAAGAAATTGCGGCGACCGCAAAGCAGGTTTCTGATAATGCCGGGCGCGTGGAATCTTTGGCTGATAATGCCACGGTTTCAAGCACCGAAGGTCAGGAGGCGGTGTCTACAGCCGTGGAGGGTATGACTCAGCTGAAAGGCCAGGTACAGTCGATCGCCGAAGCGATGCTGGAGCTTGGCGAGAATTCCCAGAAGATTGGCGGCATCATCGATATCATCGATGAGATCTCAGACCAGACCAATCTCTTGTCGCTCAACGCGGCGATTGAAGCGGCCGGGGCTGGAGAGGCTGGCAAACGCTTTTCGATCGTCGCCAACGAGGTTCGACGCTTGGCAGATCGCACTGCAGACGCCACCAACCAGGTCAAGGCGCTGATCGTGCAGATCCAGCAGGCGACCAACAGCACGATCATGTTAACCGAAGAGGGCTCGAAAGGTGTCGATGCGGCGAGCAGCCTGGTGGTGAATATCTCTGAGGCGCTGGAAAAGATTACCAGTGCCGTGGTCGAGACGACCAGTGCCGCGAGCGAGATCAAACTGATGACCCAACAGCAGACCACGGCCAGCGAGCAGATGACAGAAACGATCGTCGAGGTTCGGGATGTTGCTGTGCAGGTGGCGACGAGCTCGCAAGAGACAACACAGTCGATTGCCGAGCTGACGGCTCTGGCTGAACGGCTGCAGGACCTGGTTGATGAAAACCTGCAGTCAAAAGGCGAGGCCGCAGCAATTGCTGGCTCCAAGCAGATGGAGCGTGTGCTGACAGAGGCTGTGGAGCGGGGTCGATTCACAATGGAGGATCTTTTTGACGAGAATTATCAGCTGATTCCTGATACCGACCCGAAGAAATATCATACCTGCTATGACAGCTATATGGATGAGACGATCAAGGCTTACCAGGATCAATTTTTAAACAATGAGATGGTGGCTTTTGCAGTGCTCGTAGATCGTAATGGTTACCTACCGACCCATAACAGCAAGTATACCCAACCGCTGACCGGTGATTACAAGACCGACCTGGTTGGCAACCGTACCAAACGGATATTCGACCACGACGTAGGGATCAAGGCGGCTCGCAACCAGAAGGGCTTGCTGACCCAGCCCTACGAGCGTGATACCGGCGAAAAAATGCTCGACATCAGCGCTCCGGTTTATGTCAAGGGTAAGCATTGGGGTGCGTTCCGGATCGGTTACCAGATGGACTGAGCCTGAATGGTCCTTTTCATGAGTTCAGCCATGTGAGTCGAATGAAAAAAAGTAAGTACGTCGACATATTCATCCGCGAAGCGGAAGAACATCTTGAGTCGTTGCGCAAGGGGATTCTCTCTCTGGAAAAAGTGGGGATGAGCGAGGAGCAGCTTAACGAGCTGTTGCGAAGTGCGCATACGCTCAAGGGCTCGGCCAATATGGTTGACCTGGTCGAACTCGCCGGTGTCGCTCATCGCCTGGAGGATCTGCTTAAAAATCTGCAGAGTGGTGAACAGGAGCTCAGTTCTGACCTGGTTGATGTGCTGCTGGTCGCGACCGATGCCATTGAGGCCTTGATGGCACAAGCGCAGTCAAGTGGTGGCATCAGCGTGAATGTTGATACGGTGGTCAAGGCTCTCGAGTCGGGGGCGCTCGATGCCGCGCAGGATGAAACCAACGCCCCTGCTTACCAGGGGACGGAACGTCGGACTTCGGTACGGGCCAGCGTGGAAAGGCTTGATCAGTTGGTCAATCGCATGGGGGAAATCCTCCTCAGCCAGAAAGCGATGACTGCCCGCCAGGCGCAGATGACAACGCTCTTGCAGGAGTTGGACAGCTCCATGGGCGGCCTGCAGGCGAGCTATGATGGGTCGCTGCAGTCCCTGCGAGCTAACATGGTGGCCCTGATCAATGATTTTGAGCGCGACCGGTTACAGCTGGGTTACCAGGCGGAAGATGTTTACCAGCGCACCATGGAATTACGTCTGCTACCGCTGGCAACGATAACGGATGACTTTGAGCGCTCGCTACGCAACCTGGCTCGAAACCTTAAAAAAGAAGTGAACTTCACAGTTAATGGTCAGGAGGTTGAGCTCGACCGGAACATGCTTGAAGCGGTTAAGCCGATTTTGTTGCATGTCCTCAACAATGCCATCGATCATGGCATTGAAGAACCCGAGACAAGGGTTCGCTTGGGCAAGCTCAAGGCCGGACAGATCAGTCTTGAGGCTCGCTATGAGGGAAGCTTTGTCCAGATTGCGATACGTGACGATGGCCAGGGCTTGAACCCTGAAAAAATTCGCGATACAGCGATTAAGCGTGGCCTTCTTTCTGCTGCTGATGCGGCCGCAATGTCTGATGAGGCGGTTATTTATCTGGTCTTTGAGCCAGGCTTTTCTACCCGTGAGTTTATTACCGATGTGTCCGGGCGTGGCGTCGGCCTCGATGTTGTCAAATCCAACCTGGACCAGATTAAAGGTAACCTCACCTTGCATTCAGAGGTGGGTTCCGGAACCGAGTTGTTGCTGAGACTGCCTTTGAGTATGGCCATCTTCACCGGTTTGTTGGTGGAGTGTTGTGGTGAGACTTACGTCTTTCCGCAGCACTATGTTGCCGAAGTCTTGCGTGTTTCGCCGCGGGATGTTCTTGAAGAGATGGGTCGTGAAGTTATTCGGCTCAGAGAGACGTCTATTCCCTTGAGCAGCCTGTCGCGTCTTCTCGAGGTGGATACGTCCACCCGGGTCAGCGATCGGTTGACCGTTCTGGTCCTGAGCTTTCGTGAACAAGGGATGGCCCTGTTGGTTGATCGTACGCTGGGTTTGCAGGATGTTGTCGTTAAAGATCTCGGTTGCCAGTTAAAGAGCCTTGATTATTTCTCCGGCTCAACGATCCTTGGTGACGGCAATCCTGCTTTGATTCTTTCCGTTGCGGACCTGTTTGCCGCCAATCAGGGGCGGCAGAAATTGCAACTGCGGCAGGCCTATGAAAAAGCACAGCAAAATGCCCTGCGGGGACGGGTTCTGGTCGTGGATGATTCAATTACCACCCGCACCATGGAGAAAAATATCCTGGAAGCAAATCATTATGAAGTTGTGATCGCAGTTTCTGGCTTCGATGCTCTCGAAAAGCTGGAGACCGGGCGCTTTGATCTCATGGTCAGCGATGTTGAGATGCCCGGGATGAGCGGGTTTGAACTGACCAAAAGGGTTCGTCAGCGTGAAGACAGCAGGGATATGCCGGTGATTATCGTCTCTTCCCTGGCGTCTGACGAACATCGCCGTCTAGGTATGGAGGCTGGTGCCCAGGCATATATTGTCAAGGGTAATTTCCAGCAGGGAATCCTGCTCGAAACTGTTGAAACACTGATCTCTTGAGAATCCCATGATACGAATTATAATAGCCGATGATTCCGAACTGGTCCGGGTGGTCCTGAGGGACCTGCTGAGTCAGGATCCTGTTGTTGAGGTTGTTGCCGAGGTGTGTGACGGTCTTGCGGCGGTGGAAGAGACTGCCAGACTCAAGCCTGATCTGGTCCTCATGGATGTGATGATGCCGGTCATGAACGGGCTGGAAGCGGTGGCGAAAATCATGGCGGCAACGCCAACACCGATTCTGATGCTTTCAGCCAACACCGATCCGCATGACAGCGGCAGCGCTTTTGCCGCGATCAAACTCGGTGCCCTCGATATTATGGAGAAACCGACCGGTGTTGTAACAGAGGCTTTTTCACGGATTGCGGAACAGTTGATCAGCAAGGTGAAAAGTCTCAGCCGCATCAGGGTGATTCACCACTACCGTGCGCAGCGACCGAAGTTGGAGCCGCCACAGGTGGTTTCGTCCACAGGGCCCCGTCGTCTCCTGGCCATCGGAGCCTCGACCGGCGGCCCGAAGGCGATCCTGCAACTGCTGCAGGAACTTCCTGAAGACTTCGACGCCAGCATTCTGATTGTCCAGCACATTGCCGATGGCTTTGCGCCCGGCTTTGCCGATTGGTTGGATCGCGAAACGGTTCTTCCGGTGCGCATGGCAGAAAGCGGCAGTGCGCTGACTTCCGGAACGGTTCTGGTGGCTCCGAACCAGCGACATCTGACTGTTCGTGCAAATCGGATTGTGTTGCAGGACTCGCCACCGTTGAATAATTGTCGCCCTGCTGTCGATGCCATGTTCCTTTCTTTGGCAGCACAGGGACTGGCCGAAGAAACTGTGGCGGTTTTGTTGACGGGAATGGGTACCGATGGTGCGGAAGGGTTGGCCTCGATGTACCAGCAAGGGTCCTACACGATCGCCCAGGATGAAACCAGTTGTGCCGTTTTTGGTATGCCGAAGGCGGCGATCGCTCGTGGCGCCGCAACCCAGGTCTTGCCGCTGCAACATATTGCTGAAGTTGTTACAGGTTTGTTCGCTCGTTAGCAGAGCCCTTTTCCTGTAGCCGGTTCTGTGATATGAAATGCGGGCACTCTCAAGCAAGAGTGACTAGATTTCGGAGAAGAGCCTATGTCCTTGCGTGTTTACAATACATTGTCAGGTAAAAAAGAAGAATTCCAGCCACTTGTGCCTAATAAGGTGGGGATGTATGTCTGTGGGGTGACGGTCTACGATTACTGTCATATCGGTCACGCCAGGGCCAACATCGTTTTCGATATCGTTTACCGCTACCTGCAGTACCGCAATTATGATGTGACTTACGTTCGTAACTACACGGACGTTGACGATAAGATTATTGCCCGTGCCAATGAGCGCGGCATTACCAGCCAGGCGCTTTCGGAAGAGTTCATCGAGGCCTTTGATGAAGATATGACGGCCCTGGGTTTGCGCAAGCCGACCCATGAGCCTAAGGCGACCGAGCACATAGCGCAGATCATCACTTTGGTTCAAGGCCTGATCGCCAAGGGTATGGCCTACGAGTCGGCCGGTGATGTTTATTACAGCGTCGACACGTTTCCCTCCTACCTGAAACTCTCCAAACGCAACATGGAAGAGATGCAGGCCGGGGCGCGGATTGCTCCGGGTGAGTTGAAGCGTAACCCGATGGATTTTGCTCTCTGGAAGACAGCCAAGCCCGGTGAACCGAGTTGGGAATCGCCTTGGGGGTCTGGTCGCCCCGGTTGGCATATCGAATGTTCAGCCATGAGTTCGGCCCTGCTCGGCGAGACTTTTGATATTCACGGTGGCGGTCGCGACCTGATCTTCCCACATCACGAGAATGAGATTGCCCAGTCAGAGGGTGCTTCCGGTAAGCCTTTTGTCAAATACTGGCTGCATAACGGCTTTGTCAATGTCAACCAGGAGAAGATGAGCAAGTCGCTCGGCAATTTTTTTACGATTCGCGATATTCTGAAAAGCTATGATGCCGAGGTGGTCAGGTTCTTTATTTTGACGGCCCATTACCGATCACCGATCGATTTCTCTGATCAGAACCTCGAGGAATCACGTCATGGCCTGACCCGTTTTTATGAAGCGCTGGCACAGCTCGACAAAGGCCTGGCCAAGGCTGATAAGGGAGTCCCGCAAGGCGCTGTTCCTGAGTCACTGGCAGAACCTGTGGCACGGTTGACTCAGCTCGAAGAGCGATTCCGCGCAGCCATGGATGATGATTTCAATACGGCTTTGGCAATTGGCCACATGTTTGACGCCGTGCGCGCGATCAATCGCATCTTGGCTGAAGAAAATACTCCGCAGGGCCGTTTGCAGGAAATCCTCGGCCGAGGTCGTGACGATCTGTTGCGTCTCGGTGAAGTGCTCGGTCTGTTCGTTTCTGAACCTTCTG
Organism: Deltaproteobacteria bacterium IMCC39524; assembly: GCA_029667085.1. Lineage (NCBI taxonomy): Bacteria > Deltaproteobacteria > Deltaproteobacteria bacterium IMCC39524. The sequence continues at coordinate 346,712 of JARUHJ010000005.1, read as the reverse complement.
CCTGGTTGGCGCGGAGCGCCCAGGAAGGTCTGGCGGAATCCGGGTTGAGCGCCGAAGAGATCGAAAGCCTGATCGTGGAACGTCGTGATGCCCGGGCGAATAAGGATTTTGCCCGCTCGGACCAGATTCGCGATGACCTGGCTGCCAAGGGAATACAGTTGCTCGATGGTCCAGAAGGTACGACCTGGAAAATGAAATAGTTGTAAAAGTTTATGCATTGGAGTGTTTTATGGCAAAGAAGATAATGATCGTCGATGATTCCCCATCGGTTCTGGCGATTCTCGATGATATGCTGGTTGATCTCGGTTACGAAGTAACCACAGCTGATAATGGTCAACAGGGCTGCCAGTTACTTGAAAGCAACCGCTATGATCTGATCATTACTGATCTGACCATGCCGGTTATGGACGGTATCACCTTTGTGCAAACCGCAAAGAAGATGCCTAACTGTAAATTTGTGCCGATTGTCATGCTCTCCTCGGAAGAGGATGAGGCGAAAATCGCCGAAGCCAAGCAAGTCGGTATCTCCACGTTTTTGCGCAAGCCGGTTAAAGAGGTGCAGTTGAAGACCATTCTCCAGGTCGTTCTCGGCTCCTGATTAATCCTGGGCAATGCGCTTTCGGTCTTAAAGTATGGCCAAATTTGTTTTAAAGACCGATTACAAGCCACAGGGAGATCAGCCACAGGCGATCGAAGAACTGGTTGCCGGGGTTCGAAGTGGTGATCAACATCAGGTCCTGCTCGGTGTGACCGGTTCGGGCAAAACCTTCACCATGGCCAATGTTGTCATGGCCGTGCAGCGACCAACGCTGGTATTGGCACCGAACAAGACTTTGGCCGCCCAGCTCTATGGCGAGTTCAAAGAGCTATTCCCCGACAATGCCGTCGAATATTTCGTCTCCTACTACGACTATTACCAGCCTGAAGCCTACGTTCCCACCACTGACACTTTTATCGAAAAAGACTCCTCGATCAATGAAGAGATCGACAAGCTGCGCCACAGTGCGACACGCAGTCTGCTGACCCGGCGCGATGTATTAATTGTTGCTTCGGTTTCCTGTATCTACGGCCTTGGCTCACCGGAGGCTTATCACGGCCTTCTGATCCGTCTTGAGCAGGGCATGGAGCTCGATCGCAACCAGTTGCTGCGTCGTCTGATCGATATCCAATACACGCGCAATGATGTCGACTTCCACCGCGGCACCTTTCGCGTTCGCGGTGATACGGTGGAAATCTTCCCTGCCTACGAAGAAGACCGCGCTCTGCGTATTGAGTTTTTTGGTGACGAGATAGAAACAATCAGAGAAATTGATCCATTGCGGGGCAAGGTCATTGATCGGCTTCCGTCGACGGCGATTTTTCCTGCCAGTCATTATGTGGCCACCAAACCGACTCTGGATCAGGCTATTCGTGAAATTCAGGAGGAGTTGCGTGAGCGGATTCAGCTGTTGCGTGGACAAAACCGCCTGATTGAAGCCCAGCGGATAGAGCAGCGCACCCTTTTTGATATAGAAATGATGGAGGAGATGGGCTTCTGTCAGGGGATCGAAAATTATTCACGTTATCTTGATCGTCGTCAGGAGGGGTCACCGCCGGCCACTCTTTTTGACTACTTCCCCGACGATGCCTTGCTTTTTATCGATGAAAGCCATGTGACCGTATCACAGATCGGTGGCATGTATCGCGGCGACCGCAGCCGTAAAAGTACCCTGGTTGAGTATGGCTTTCGCTTGCCTTCTGCGCTGGATAACCGGCCTCTGACTTTTGATGAGTTCAGCGATAAAGGGATTCCGACCGTCTATGCCTCAGCAACTCCCGGGGATTATGAACTGACTCAAGCGGCTGGCGTGGTCGTCGAGCAGATTGTTCGTCCCACCGGCCTGGTCGACCCTCCGGTTGAGATCCGGCCTGCCATCAGCCAGGTGGATGATTTGCTCCATGAGCTTCGCCAGGTGGTTGCAGCAAAGGGCCGGGTTCTGGTCACTACGCTAACCAAACGAATGGCAGAGGACCTGACCGGTTATCTCGATGAAGTGGGTATCCGCTGCCGCTACCTGCATTCCGATATCGACACTGTTGAGCGTATTCGTATTATTCGCGATCTGCGCCAGGGCGTCTTCGATGTCCTGGTTGGCATAAACTTGCTGCGGGAAGGGCTGGACATCCCGGAGGTTGAGTTGGTCGCCATCCTCGACGCCGACAAGGAGGGGTTCTTGCGCAGCACCCGTTCCTTGATCCAGACTTGTGGTCGTGCCGCACGCAACGTCGACGGGCGGGTGATCATGTATGCAGACAAGGTCACCCGTTCTATGCAGGCCTGCCTCGATGAGACCGATAGACGCCGGACGACCCAGTTGCTTTACAACGAAAAGCACGGCATCACCCCGGAGACGGTGCGCAAATCCTTCCGTTCGATCCTTGATCTTCTTTCTTCCGAGGTAACGCCGGAAAGCATGGCTGCGGAAGCTCTTGCCGAATATGGCTCTCAGGCAGACTTGAATGTAGAGATAAAACGTTTGCGGGCAGAGATGCTGCAGGCCGCTGCGGACCTTGAGTTTGAAAAGGCGGCAGAACTCCGCGACCGGGTTCTGCTTCTAGAGAAGCAGGATCTGGCTCTGCGTAGTTAGGATGTGCTTGCTTGACCTGCGGTAAGAAGTGGTGTCAGGAAGGCATAGGCCGGTTTTCGCTAAGGTAAACCCAGCCTTTGATTATGCGGTAGATCATCCAGATCGAGATCGCCAACAGAATGGCCCAACCGACCAGAAAAATCACGGTCACGCCACCGATCACCATCCAGACCAGCGAGTACCAGAAGGTTCTCGTCTGCCAGCGGAAGTGGCTTTCGATCCAGCTCCCTTTGACATCGTCCATGCGAACATAGTTGATGATGACTCCGGCAAACAGGGTCAAACTTCCGGTAAACAGGCTGGCGGCCTGCAGCGCGTAGACGAGCATGGCCAGTTTTTTTAGATCGCCTTCCATGGGCGAGTTGATTTGAGTCTGCCATTCATTTTTCATTGCATTTAAGTATAAGTGAACAAGACAGTTTAAACCACTGTTTGCATGATTATAGAAAGTTTTTGTCTTCACTAAAGACTCTGGGTACAATGACATGGTCAGTTTATACTTTTCCCAAGCAAAGCTCATTTAGGTTATCTACTCATCATGGGTTATCGAAATCTGCAGGAGACTGTTGTTGCTCTGGAAAGAACGGAGCAGCTCAAGCGCATCGACGTTGAAGTGGATCCGTTTCTGGAAATCGGGGCAATTCAGCGTCGGGTTTATGCTGCCGGTGGTCCGGCTTTGCTCTTTACCTGTGTCAAGGGTTGTGATTTCCCGATGTTGGGGAACTTGTTTGGTACCCTTGAGCGTGCACGCTACCTGTTTCGGGATACTTTGCCGGCAATAGAGCGACTGGTCGATATCAAGGTCGATCCCGGGGTGGCTTTTCGCGAACTCGGTGCATCGCTCGGCCTTGCTCGGCATGCCTGGCACCTCCTGCCAAAAACGACGGCGAGTGGTCCCGCGCTGCAGCATGCTACAACCTTGGCACAGCTACCGCAGCTGGTTTCTTGGCCTGATGATGGCGGCGCTTTTATAACTCTGCCGCAGGTTTACAGTGAGGACCCCGATAAAGGTGGTTGGCGTGGTTCCAACCTCGGTATGTACCGTGTGCAGATTTCCGGGGGTGACTACGCCGAAGATGAAGCCGGTTTGCATTACCAGATCCACCGTGGCATCGGAGTCCACCACGCGGCCGCTCTGGAGCAGGGGCAACCGTTGCCGGTCAATGTATTTGTCGGCGGCCCTCCGAGTCTGAGCCTGGCCGCTGTTATGCCGTTGCCTGAAGGGATGCCGGAGTTGGCTTTTGCCGGCTTACTCGGTGGCCATCGTCTGCCGGTCGTAAAGACACCTAACGGTTTGCTTGCTCCCGCAGAAGTGGATTTTTGTCTGTCGGGGCACATCCTTCCCGGCGAAACTCGTCCGGAGGGCCCTTTCGGCGACCATCTCGGCTATTACAGCCTGGCTCACGATTTCCCGGTGATGAAGGTCTCTCATGTCTTTCATCGTCCTGGCGCGATCTGGCCCTTTACGACCGTGGGACGACCGCCTCAGGAAGACACCTCTTTCGGAGCCTTGATCCATGAGATGACGGGGGCCGCTATTCCTGACCTGGTGCCGGGGGTTCGCGCTGTGCATGCTGTCGATGCTGCCGGTGTTCACCCTCTCTTGCTTGCTATCGGCAGCGAGCGTTACCTGCCGTACGTTGAAAATTCCGAACCGCAGGAACTGCTCACCCAGGCCAACGCCTTGCTGGGTCAAGGTCAGCTGTCCCTGGCCAAGTACCTGATGATTGTTAACGAAGCCGACCAACCGCAGCTGGATATTCACGATATCGACGCGTTTTTACAGTCACTTCTGGCACGGATTGATTGGCGGCGGGACCTGCACTTTCAAACCCGCACGACGATCGATACCCTCGATTACTCAGGAGATGGTCTGAATGCCGGTTCAAAGGTGGTCATGGCCGCTTCCGGGCCGATCCGTCGGACACTGCCAACGACCATCCCCGGCAACTTACGTCTTCCTGCGGGCTTTTCCAGACCGCAGGTCGCTGCGCCGGGACTGCTGGTCGTGCGGGGCGAGACCTGGCAGGGAGAACGTGGTGCTCCAGCTGCAGATCTGACCGCATTTTGTCGCTCTTACACACACGATGACGAGATCAATGATTTCCCGTTGTTGGTGATTGTCGACGACTCCGAATTCTCTGCCCGCAATCTGCATAACCTGCTCTGGGTCGCCTTCACCCGCTCAGCCCCGGCGAGTGATATTGAAGGCATCGAGTCTTTTACCCGGGTTAAACACTGGGGTTGTCATGGTAGCCTGGTGGTCGACGCCAGGAGTAAGCCGTTCCATGCCCCGCCTCTTGAAGAAGATCCTGCCGTTGAAAGGCGCGTCGATGAACTCGGTGCTGCCGGTGGGGCCTTGCATGGTCTGATTTGAAAATGAACTAGACTTTCATGCGACGTGGTGATGACCTCCGGGTGTGTTGAGGCCTAAGAATTAACAAACAAAAAAGGCAGGCGCGATATCGCGCCTGCCTTTTTTTGTTTGTTCTTGAGAGGTGTCTTTAGAGGTTCTCTCCCTGCAGGGTTTTTAGAATCTGAGGATTCTTCTCTTCGATGGCCAGAAGAGTGTGGCAGGTGTTGCAATCTGCTGAAATTGTTTTGCCGTCCGGGCTTTCGTGCATGTCGTCGTGGCAACGGAAACAGCCGATGTCAAAGTCAGGGCCGTGACTGATGTGGTTGACATAGGTCCCCCAGGTTACCTTCATTTCAGGGAACACGTTGTCGGAATAGGCTTTGACAACTCCCTCGATCGCTTTTGCCAGTAACTCCGGTTTTTCAGCTATCAACTGTGGATACTTTTCCTTGTACCAAATGTTGAGACCCTCAGTGATAGATTGGCGTGCGGCTTCAGAGGTTTCGTAGTCTACTGTGATCAAGTCAAGTGCTTGTTGTTTAATGTACGGAAGGTCCTGGGGAATGCCTCCTTCGGCAAGCTTGAGGTCGATGGCATCGTCAGGTAACAGGTAAATGTGTGACGGACGGTTATGGCAGTCGATGCAGTCCATCTCGCGCATGTCGCCTTCTGTTCCCGTTCCTGCTAGAAGTTCGTCCGCGTCCGAGGTGCGGAATACGGTTGTCGTGCCATCCGCTTTGGTCAATGTGACTTCCGGGATCACCATGCGGTTATGCTCGGTTGCCCGGTAGGTGATCTTATTCTCCGGTGCAACATGCCAGTGAATACCGTGTGAACTCTGTGCTCGATCGCCAGCGCTGCCTATTTTCATGAGTAGAATATCGTGGACCGTGCTGTTTTGCTCGTCAGGCAAGAAGCGCTTGGTCACGTTCAGCTTGTCGCCATGGAAGAGTTCGGGGCGATGACATTCCTCACAGGTATCACGTGCCGGACGTAGACCATGGACCGGAGTCTGGATGGGAGTCGGGTAGGTTGCCGTGGCTACGGCAATCAACTGGCGTGCACCCGAAATCTTCGACTTTACAAACCAGTCGGCACCAGAACCGATATGACATTCGACACAGGACACCCGAGAATGGGGTGAATTCTCGTAGGCGGTATGCTCAGGAGCCATAACCGTGTGGCAGAACTGGCCACAGAACTGGGTTGACTCCATGTAATGGTAAGCCCGGTACAGAAACATACTGAATACGGCAAAGTTCACCGACGTCAGCAGAACAATCAGAAAGACATTCCTGCGCAGGCGGCCGAACATGTCCGGCTCTGTGAAATATCTGCGCAGGTATTGCAAGGTGAAAAGATGAACGTCTCTTTCGCCACGGAAAAAGAAAGCGCCGACAAAAATCATTGCCAGGCCACCTAGAAAGACCGGTCCCAGGGCCAGGTATACGGCGGCTCCGAAGTAGGGGTTTTTTATATGCCAGACGGTGTCGGCCAGCATGTAAGCAAGCAGAAAGGGTGTCGTTACGGTGACGATCATTCCACCGATAAGAGAAATGCGGCTGCGACTGATGCCAAGGAAGAAGTCCTTGACCATGTCAAATTGACCCATGGAAAGCTCCTGTTTCTTCAAGATTAGCGGCAAAAATAGTTCAAATAAATCCGCTGGAATACTAAAAAAGAGAATTTTATTAAATTAATAAAAAACATTAATTGGAGAGTTTTTATCAAAGGGCATTAAAAAGCACAAGAAAAAAGGCAGGGTTAGCAGTTTAATGCAGTTGAATGAATTTATTTTAATTTGTTAGTTGACATGAAAGTTATTTAATGTTAAAAGTTTAATCAAGAGTAAGGAGCAACGTTAAAACCCAACCGACAGGAGGTCGTCATGAAAACTCAAAGCAATTTTATTGATATCGTAAAAAGTAGTTACATGGTTCTGATCATTGCCATGCTCGGCATCTTTGCTTTTATCTCTGCTGTATTGATCGCCTGGCCTGCTCTCGCTTACCTCGGTGCGAAGCTGTTTAACTAGGATCAGACTTTAACAACCAACACTCTCAGCAAAGAGAGTTTCCCCAGGAGAGATATCATGAGAAGCGCAGCCAATATCGTTAGTAATGTTAAAGCCAGTTACACCGTCGCAGTTATGGGCGTCCTCGGAGTCTTTGCTTTTGTCTCGGCCGTGTTGATTGCCTGGCCGGCACTTGCTTACCTCGGCGCGAAGATGTTCAACTAGGAAAGCTGCAAAAAAAGCGCTGAGGAGTTATTCCGCAAGGAAAACGCAAAAGGCCGCCCCAAGTAGGGAGCGGCCTTTTGCGTTTTATATTGATGCCAGGGTCAATGAGCCTCGTCGTCTGACATGAAGGCGGGGAAAATCATGTTTAGGAAATAGAAAATGATAAAAGGTGCAAAAATGACAGACAACATTCCTCCCAATCCCTCCTTAAATGTTTCAATGTCGTGTGGAATAATAGGCAGATGGTATTCCATGAAGCCAGCAAAGGTAAGAGAAAAAGCCTGCCCGCCAATGACGACATTCCAACGCATCATGAAGACACCGAAGAGGACAAGGATGCTGGCGATAACCGCGCGCCTGGTCGACAGCCCCGGCACGAGCAACAGCAAAAAAGGAAGGAAATTGCCAAGTCCGTACTGATAGACGAAAATCTTCATAAAGTCATGTTCGTAGATGACCATACGCAGGGCATCCCACGACTTGACCGCAGTATAGCCGCGGAAAATCATGTCAAGAATTTCAAGGGTTATTGCAGCTGTCATGAAGATCAGTAAGTATTTTGATGTCATCTTGACTTCGTGCTCTTGAATGCTGCGCAGTTGCTCGACGGGAATCGCTGTGCCGCCTTGAGCAAGAGCATCTGGAAGCAGCCAGTTTTTACCCCGTTTGGCGGCCCATTTGCGAATCTCCATGAAAATGTAGTAGCTGACGATGCAGAGCGCGATCCCGGAAACAACTGCGGAACAGATAAAGATGACCGGCATGAGTGGGGTCATCCAGAGGGCGTTGGCCTTGACTGAACCAAAGATGAATCCGGCATATCCATGAAGGAAGCACGCAACCGGAATGCCAAGTGCGGCAAGGAACTTGACTGCCTTGTGGTCGGAATCGAGGGCTTCTTTGGAGATGTCCATCGCGCCGAGTGAAATGACTTTGTAGATAGGCAGTAGAAGACTTTCCAGTCCGCTACGATCCTGTTTATTGTTGAGACGGTGAACTGATTCGACAATGAACTTGCGGTAAACGAACCAGATCTCAGCAGCGACAATGCAGGCATACGTCATAAAGACAATACCGAAAGCTGAAATTGCTGATGTGAAGTGTGGCGTCATCAGGACGTGAATGCCCCTTAATGGCTGCATCAAGTGTAACATCAGGGGCATCATTGCCACCGGCAATAAGGCAAAGGAGAAGACCAGAGCATAGCGGGCGATCTCCTTCAGTCTTTCGACATTGAAGACGTGGTAGAGCGACGAGAGGACAAATGCTCCAGCAACTAGACCGGTCATGTAAGGGTACATAACGATCTGTATGGACCAGTACACATATTCGTTTGGAAGGACGAAGAGGTCTTTGATGGTCCAGGCTTCACCGTGAACGACCATTTGGGCAACTTGTTCAACCATGACTAGCGTACCTCCTTGTTCAGACCGATGTAGTAGACGTTAGGCTTGGTGCCGTACTCATCACGCAATACGCCGACACGCTGGTTCAAGACTGCCTGTGCGACCGGATCGTTGGGGTCTTTAAGGTTGCCGATCTGCCGGGCATCAAAGGGGCAGGCTTGAGCGCATGCTGTGTCGCCTCCCTTGCTGATGCGGTGATAACAAAAGGTACACTTGTCGGCAACATGTTCCACAGGGTGGAAGAAGCGGACCCCGTAAGGGCAGCCCATAATGCAGTAGCCGCAGCCGATACACCATGATCGATCGACCAGAACTACGCCGTCTGCCGTCTGGTAGGTAGCGCCGACAGGGCAGACCTGAACGCAGGCTGGGGTCGTGCAGTGATTGCAGAGCTTTGGCACAAAAAAGGCCTGGGCGATCTCATTCTCGGGGACCAGCGTCATGCCGGAGTGGTTCTGATCGAGTAATTTGGTTGTGAAGCCGTCACGGGCTCCTTTCGGGCTATCCATGACAACATCGCCATCTTTTTTAATGACGTAGCGCTCAACCCAGGTGCGGGTCACGTTGGCTTCGAAGGGAATGTCATTTTCAGTTTTACAGGCCTTAACGCAGAAGCCGCAGCCAACACACTTGTGGGTGTCAACGAGGAAGCCCCACTTTAATTGTGGATTGGCAGCGAAAAGTTCTTTGGGAGTTATGAAGTCCAGCGCGGAGACCGAAACCGATGCGCCTGCAACAAAAACAGCGGTATTTTTTAAGAAGTCACGTCTTTTCATAATCACATATCCTCCAGGCTCGGATTGTGCGGATTGTGACATTCGCTGCACTCCTCACCTTTGTTGTGCTGAGCCGGATCTATGCCAGGAATATCATTCCGTCCGCTGGACGGCATGGTGAGTTTCGCGTGACAGCGAATACAAAGCTCCCGACTTCTGTCTATGGATAATTTCTCAGGGTCATCAGGATGGTCAAATGCTGCGCCATGACAATTCTCACAGGGGATTGTGCTGTGTCCTGCACTCTCGAGTTCCTCGATCATGTCATCGTGACATTCGTTGCAGTAGTCGTTTCCCTTGTACTTTTCTGGATAATCTTTCCACTCTTGCTCATTGCCTAGCCGGTGGTAACCGAAGGTGTACCCTTGATCATGGGAACCAAAATCAGCGGGGACGTAGAATGCTCTGAACAACAAGATACCGATGACTATGGCAATGACCACGAATAGCGGTCGCCAAACATGGTTTTTCACGGGCTTCTCCTTAGCTAATGGGTTGTTTTCCCTTAAGTGAATACAATAAAACGTAGTTTTGTTTTTAACATGACCTCATTTGCCTGTCAATCTTTACTACGTTAATAAAATCGTGATTTAGCAATTGTGGTTTTTCTGTAATGCTCTGCAAAGCTGCAAGTTAAGGGCATTAAAATTTGTTAGTGATAGTTTTTTTATCTTCTGAGGCGAGGAAATCTTGACATATCAAAACATATAAAATACTGTTCTATTGTGTGAAAAACTTAAATTGTAGGGTAAGCGCCCAGCCTTTTTGACTGTCTTGTGCCCAGCTGGTTAGCGTTGCGCTTTCTTGTCGCGGTCTCAAGGTTTAGAACAGTCTAAACGAGTCTGGTCTACTTTCAACTCCGTGCTGTGGCAATTCATTGGATGCGAGGTGTTGTGGTGGAAAATCCTGTCGAACTTGAAAAACGTGTCGCAGATCTCGAGGCTCAGCTTGCTGCGTTGTCGGAAACTGTTGCTGGCTTGCAGGTGGACCAAGAGCAGCGCTCCGAGCTGCCAAGCATAAGGAAGAAAACAGCGCGTAAGGTTCACTCGCAGGGCGAAACCTCTGAAGAGATTCTCTCCTGGGTTGATAAGTCCTATATCCTTTCGCGGATCGCGACAACCAGCTTCATCGTTGCAATTGCCCTGGCATTAAGAACAGCAACGGACAGTGGTAGCATTGATTTGCAGATTGGTTCCTTCCTCGGCATGCTCTATGCCTTTGCACTGATCATGTATAGCTGGTTTGCCTATAAGGAGCGTAGCATTCAGGCGCCGGTGTATATCCTTTGGGGAACCATTATCATGTGCAGTGTGGTGGTGGAGGCTCATCGTGTCTTCGACACAGTGCCATCGGAAATGGCTTACGTGGTTATGGCGGTCACCGGATTGGTAGCAACCGTTATCAGTCGTATGCACCATGTTGCTTTGCCGGTTTTCGTTGGAACCCTCGGTATGAGTTTCGGTAGTTTCGCCATCAATTACCCGAGTCCGATTTTCCCTTATCTCGTCATTATCATGGCTCTGGCAAATATTTTTGCCACTTATGCAACGCGTCTTCTGCGTGCTTCATGGCTGCGCTGGTTACTTTTTGCCCTGACTCTTTTCATGATTCAGATATGGGATCTGAAGCTGTCCATCTATCTCAGCAAGCTGAGTCCTGAAAACCTTGAGTTCTCTGTGCAGGGATTGATGCCTTCGATCGGTTTCCTGGGCGTCGTGCTTGCGGGTATCGCCCTGCTGGGTATTTTGGGTAAAGTCCAGCGGAAGATCTCGAAGTTCGATATTGTCTTGCCGGTCCTCAACGTTTGCTGGGTTTACCTGGCGGCTAAATATGCTATTGGACAGGGACTGACAACTCCGCAGGCTTTCGGCTGGGTGGCGGTGTGTGCTGCCCTGATTCACCTGATGGTCGGCTGGTGGTTGCTTGGTCGCGCTGAGGGAGGGGCTTTGGGAACAACCTCCTTTGCCCTTGCCGGAGGTTTGCTCCTGGCTTTTGCCGCTCCTATGGCAATTGGTCATGCGGTGATTGCCACAGCTTTGGTTGCTCTGCTGGCTGTGGCGATGGTCTGGATTTCAGTTCGACGTAACAACCACGGCTTACGTTTGATTTCGTATGTGCTGCAACTGTACGCCTGTTCATCACTGGTCTTTCTGTTGTGGACGACTGGCGGTACCAAGCCTTCGCTGGTCGGTGCTCTATCCTCGGGGCTTCTGGCAAGTATTGCCTTCTGTCATTATTTCTGGGCGCGTCGACATCCTGCGACCCCTGGTGAATCATTCATGCATAAGCTTAATAAGAATGATCGCGGTGCCAGCGTCCTGCTTGTGGCCGCTTTGTTCAGCGGCTTCTTCACAATGCGGGTCGGTCTCTACCAGGCGCTTGATTTTATGCATATGGCAACGCACAGTGCTTTTGGTGGTGCACAGTCGGTCCTGATTAACGTAACGGCTGCGGTTCTTCTATGGTTCAGTCTGATGAGACGTAATAAGGAGCTGCGCAATGTAGCGGTTGTGATAATCGTGATCGGGGCCGGTAAGGTTTTTCTGATGGACATGGTACAGTTGAAAGGGATGCCGCTGATGATCAGTGTTTTTACCTTCGGTCTTGTGGCGGCCTTGGCTTCATTTGTGCTGGGCCGGTGGAATAAAAAAGATCAGCCTGGAGCGGTGGAAAAGCGGTAAGCAGAACCGCTTCCCGGGTTTGAGGTGGCTTCAAATTGATCCTACAAAAAGGGCCTTCGCATTTGCGAAGGCCCTTTTTTTTAGTAACCAGTTCGATTTACCAGACGGAATCGAGCTGAGTGAAGGCTTTCTTGAAGTCGGCTTCAACAGTTTCGAGAATGGCCATCGCATATTCGTTGTTGTGCACGCCATTGGTGCCGTCGTTACGAACAAACTTGAGGTTGCGCAAGGCCTGGCTGTAAGTTCCCCAGACTTCAGTCGTGTCACGTTTAGCAGCGTCTGCGTCGGCAAGCTCAGCCTCGAGCTCGACGCGCATTTCCTTAAGCATGTCGATGCGAGCTTTTGTTTCTGCTGCCCACTCTTTGAAGATCTCGATGTAGGCTTCGTCTTCATGGCAGTCGTTGCAGGTCGAAGAAGAGGAGCGATAAGTTCCCTTGGTAACGCCGGTGTGGCAATCAACACAGGTCATATCTGCTGCTTCGCCATACATCATGCTGGGGAAGTCGAGATCCCCGATACCGCTTCCAACGTTCATTGCTTCTTGTGCTTCGTGACAAACGGCGCAATCGGCAACCTGAGGGGCACCATCGCCAGCATCGGCGTGACACGTCAGGCAGAAGTTCATGCGGTCGGTCGCCGTCGCCGGGTTGTGAACAATGCCGAAGTGGCAATCACGACAGGTCAAGTCAAATTCTTCAATGTGCAGGCTGTGGTCGAAATGAGTGCCACCGACGAAATCTTCGGTCATGATGTCGGCCAGACCCTTGCGTTCGCGGAAGTCAGGGTTGACGACATCGTCAAGCATACGCATGCTGACAACTTTCATCGGCCCCTTGGTTGTTTCACGAACCGTCTTGTTGCCCTCGTCTGAATGACAGTAGAGACAGTGCCATGAGGGAACCAGGTCCTCACTAGGGTTGGAGAGGATTTCGAGCTTCTCTTCCTTGGAAATGGTCAGCTGCATATAGGTGTCACGAAGTCCGCCAATCTTGGCTTTCATGTAACCGACTACGCCTGGACGACCATGACAGTCGAGACAGGAAACTCCGGCGTCACCATGGGCGGAGTGTTCCCAGGAGTCAACTTCGGCCAGTGGGCCAAAGCCCTGCGCCGGGTGGCAGAGATGGCAGAACTCAGGTTCTGAAGTCATGTGGAGAATCTGGATATTGATAAAGCCAAAAAACACCACGAACACGACTGAAATGATGGTGAAAATGACAATGTGTTGTTTGCACCAGTCAAATACATTTTTAAGCATGTTCTGCACCTCTGTTATAGATTTACGTTAAAAAGTAATAGAAAAGGATTAAGATCAGGAGCAACCGTATAATACACATTTTGTAAATGAATGCAATAGAAAGGTTGTATACAGTATGCACAGAAAGGGAGCTTTAAGAGCATATTAAAGGTGCTTCGCCAAGAGGATTAAAGCTGTTTTTACTGTAATCTTGATGACTTTTGATCGTACTTCAATTTTTTGCGCAGAGAGAGGGTGGCTCTATCTGTTGACCATTTATAAAACCCAAAAGGGGTTGCCCGTTGGCAACCCCTTTTGGGTTTCTACTGATAAGATGGGTCAGCTTAGTGCCCGCTGCCTCCCATGAAGGCGAAGATCATCAGGAAGAGGCAGGCCAACCCTGTGAAAAGGGCTATGTAGCCGAAGGACTTGAGGCAGAAGTCATAGACCGGACCGCTGACCTTCTGACAAACAAACTCTTCAGTTGTACCTTCTTCTTCGTAACGGCGCCATTGGTCGCCACGCTCTTCGATGAACTCTTCCTTCGCCATCTGGCCGTTGAAAATAACGAAGTCCATTGGGAACTTCTCCGGTCGTCCATGGGTATTGTAGAAGTGGACGGTGAAGATAAAGCCGGTTGCCAGCAAAGCTTCGTCAGAGTGAATGATCGTTGCAACATTGAACATCCAGCCTGGCAGGAAGTAACCGAAGATCTCTGGAAACCAGAGCATCAGGCCGGATCCGCCGATGGCAAACATACCCCAGAAGACGGCGAGAAAATCGAATTTCTCCCAGTAGGTCCAGCGCTCGAAGGTCGGTTTTGGACCAAGGAAGAGGAACCAACGGACCATACCGATGACGTCGCGGATATCGCGCAGGTTCGGGCAAAGAGAATCGGGTCCGAAGAGGCGAGTCAGCCACATGTCGCCAGGTCTCTTCTTCTTGGTCAGGAAGAGGAAGTCAAAGCTCAGGATCAGAGCCGAGACGAAGTAGTAGAAGGTCAGGATTGCGCAACCACGGTGGATCAGGCCTGCATAGTAAGTACCACCAAAGAAGTCCATCATGCCCATGGCCCAGTTCTGGTCGGCAAATTTAAGCGGAATCCCTGTAAGGGTTAAGCCAAGGAAGCTGACAATTACAGTCAGGTGCAGGAAGATATGACGTGCTTTAAAGCGGACGTACTGCTTGTGTGGCTCACTGATGTGATGCTCCTCTTGACCGCTGTGCTGTGCAGCAAGCTTCTGGCGGTTTTCAACAAAACCACGCACCATCCAGAGTAGAGTGTGAACCCAGAATACGGCAAAAGTGCCAACCAGAAGACCGGTCATGCTGACAAAGGTCCAGTAGCTGATTGGGTAATTCTCCCGGTCGTGCATGTCTCCATGAGAATTAAACTTGGCAAAGAGAGGGGTTGCATTGGGATGACACTGAGCGCAGGTGCCGGTCAGGTTGGCAACGTTAACGCTTGAAGCCGGGTCGTCTTTGGATAGAACGTTGTGGGCCGTATGGCAATCAGCACAACCGGCAACCTTATCAGGTGAGCCGAGCTTGAAGTTTTTGCCGTGATAACTGCTCATGTAGGTGCTGACGGCGACACTGAAGACACCGTTGCGGTCCATCATTTCCTTGTCACCATGGCATTTCAAGCAAACCTTGGTGTGGAATTCTCGATTAATGTGGCTGTTCTCGTCGCCGAGCTGTTCAATTTTGTGCAAACCGTGACAATCGTTACAGGCGGCAGAGTCAAGGTTGCCTGCCATAACGGCCTTGCCATGGCTTGAGTCGATGTAATCCTCATGGTCATCATGGCAACCGGTACATTTGGCAATAACTTTGGTTTTGTCGCCCTTCCAATAGTTATGGGTGTGGATGTCGTCGTGACAGTCGGCACAGGAAACTTCATTCAGCTTGTGCACACTTGAGTAATGCTCGCTGGTTTCTTTTTTATGGCAGCGCACACATTTTGGTGCCTCAGGAATGACGTTACCTGACATATGCGCGTCCAGTGAAGTCACCGCTGTGTGGCAGCTGGTGCAGGCATTTGTGCCATGAACTGACGCGCCATAGGCTACAGGAGTGACCACGTCATCATGGCATTCAAGGCAGACTTCCGGAGCGATGGCCATGCCGTTTTCAGCTTGAGCCGATAGGTTTGGGAAGAGCGTGGCAAAAGCCAGCAGGAAAAGAGTAAGGTTCCTGAAATTCATTGGTGTGACCTCCTGAGGTTTATCTCTCGGTTCAAGGCATATTCATTTAAAGTGACCTGAAACCTATTGTTTCATATGTATGAAAAGTAGAAAAAACGGAGTAAAATAGTTAGCTTGGCTCTATAGCCGACTGCATATAGTATAAGATTAAAAATGGTTTATCATGACAAACATTAAAAGTCAATCGTGAAAACTCTCTAAGAAATAATTTTAATAGTCAGGGTGTAAATTTTTTATATACAGGGATAAATAACTTGCCTGCCAGATTTGAAGGGGGCTAGTATGCGGAAATTTTATCGGTACGGGGGTAGTGGAGATGGCACCAAAATGGAGCGGTTGGGTTCTGGCAGGCTTTGCTTTAACCTTTTATGTCGTTGGCGGACTTTTGATCATGGCCGGATTAATCATGATCGGTGTCCTGGGTAGTCAGGATCTTTGGGGCTGGGGTGAGGCGCGTGGCATAGGTTACATGGCTTTTGGCGTCGGCATTGTTCTCTCTGTTCTGGGTGTTCTGGTGATGCGGATCATGCGCAACCGTGGCGTTGCTTGAGCGACTTGATAAGGTTCAAATAAAAAAAAGGGAGCAGCCAAGAGGCTGCTCCCTTTTACTTTTACTGCTAAACCAACTTATTTGCTGAGCAGCTGCACAACTGTGTCGGTAAAGGGGTTAGCGAAGAGGATAATCATGGCAACAACAAGGCAGTAGATTGCCAGAGACTCGATCATCGCCAGACCAACCAGCATAACAGTCATGATCTTGCCGCTTGCACCCGGGTTGCGAGCAACACCTTCAACGGCTTTCGAGATAGCTATACCCTGACCAATACCAGTACCGAAAGAGCCGAGACCCATGCCGACAGCAGCAGCCATTACACACCAAGCAAAATACTCCATTTTTCTACTCCTTTATCTAATTAGTGATCTATTTTCCTATACGATATAGGACGCAAGCACGGACATCCGTACTTAGTGAGCTTCTTCGAGTGAGCCGGCAATGTAAATCATGGCCAGCAACATGAATACAAACGTCTGGATGAATGCAACCAGAATACCCATCAGCATCAATGGCAGTGGAACCAGGAAAGGCACCAGGGTAAAGAAAATCATCAAAACGATTTCATGGCCATACATGTTGCCGAACAGACGCAAGGTCAGCGACAGGGGACGTGCCATGTGGCCAACGAGTTCGATCGGGAACATTAAGGGTGCCAGCCAGCCGATCGGTCCACAAAAATGTTTAAAATAACCGATGCCATGCTCCTTGATGCCAACAATGTGCGTCATGGCAAATACGGTCAGAGCGATCGCCGCATTGGTGTTCAGATTGGCGGTCGGTGGATAGAATCCGGGGATCAGGGCAATCAGGTTTGAGACGAGGATAAAAAAAGCAATGGTTGCAATCAACGGGAAATAGGCTTTCCCCTTCGGACCCATAGTCTCTTCAATCATATTTTCAATGCCATCAACCGCGATCTCGAGGAAATTCTGCAGACCGGTCGGAACCGTTTTGATGTTACGTTTGACGAGAACAGCAACCAGAATCAGCAGTGCCATGACCAGCCATGTATAGGTGACATGGGTGCCAATGTGCAGGTGTAGTTGACGTTCGAGCCATTCCAGAAAAATAAACGGATGTGTCATGGTACCTGAAGCCTCCTCTACTTAAAGCGCGCGTTGTGCTGTCATCCAAAACAGGTTGATAATCACAACCGAGAGTCCGATCACCAAGCCGATGATATGGATTTTAACAATGGCAATCAGGATGCCCAGAATTATGGCTAAAATGGCCAACCTGATAAAACAACCAAACATATAACTGAATCTAGTGCCGCCCGTTGCCTGACCCAGGAGCCGATTCAATGAGCTGCGTAGTGAAATAAATCCACCGATAGCGATCAGCCCGCCGACCAGAATTCCGATACTCAAGTCAAGATTGCTGAAAGGCAGGCTGCCAAGCAGCAGAAAGGCCAGAATGAACCAATTCCGCCGTGCCAGTTGCGCGGGCAGCAGCTCAATCTGATCCATTATCCTTCTGGTCCTTTTCTTCCTTTGTTTCCAGTTCACGCATTCCGCGTCGGGTCAGAATGAAGATGTTGCGAAATCCTGCCACAATGCCGATGCCGAGCCAGATCAAGGTCATCCAAGGGTCTGTCTCTAGCCACTTGTCCAGGTAGATTCCGATATACAGGCCAATAAAAGTAGCCGCCACCATAGATATCCCGATGCTTGATAAAAAGCTCAGAGATTTCATGAGTTGGCGTTTGTCTTCGGCCATAATAATTGTATACAGAATACACCTAGAGGTTTAAACCCACTCTAAATAGCACAGGGTTATAGGGCTGTCAACCGGTTTCTCTGTACCTTTCCTGTTAGTTTAGCCGGTCTCCAAGGGAGACCAAAGTCAGTATTGCAAAGCCGATTATTCCGGCCAGTGAACTCTGGTAAGCATAGTAGGGCCAGGCGACTTTGCCGGTACTGTCCAGGCTGATCTTTCGATATTGCTTCAGGTGCTTGTGCACCTGCCAGCGAATCTCAAAAAAGCTGACCTTTATACCGGCCCGCGTCATGGCCCGCAAGATCAGGATCGAACAGACGAAGTTAAGAATTCCCGCTATGATGAAACCGTAGAACATATAAAGGGTCACGAAACTTCTCCGTTTCGTTGTGAAGCAAAAGCCCTGATGTTAACTGACGGCAATCTGTTCACCTTTCAACTCGATGATCTGTCCACCGCGAATCTTGCAGCGCTTGCGCAACTCCACATCGCCATCGACCCTAACCAGGCCATCGCCAATCAACAGCTTGGCGACACCACCACTCTCACAGAGGCCGGTGACTTTCAGCAGGCTGTGCAGTTCAATATATTCATGGCCGGAGAGGTCAAATTCAATCATGGTTTTTTCGGTCGTCCCGGGCGACTGCGGGGGAATTTTTTTCCGCCCGGTTTGAAGAACTTGCCTTCGCTGTTTCTTGGGCCACTTTTGCGCTTGCCCTTGTTCTCGAAGGCCGGTGCTTGCTCGTCTGCAGGGGTTATCTGTAACTGCTGTCCACAGACCCAGACCTTTTGCAGCTGACGAAAGGTTGCCGAGGGCATGTCGTTGGGGAGGTCAACCAGACAATGATCGTTATGGATCTTGATCTGTCCGATGTCCCGGCTTCTGATATTTGCTTCGTTGGCGATGGCGCCGACGATATGTTTTGGTTCTACGCCGTGGTTACGACCGACCTCGATTCGGTAGCGCATCAGGTTGCCGTCAGAAGCGTCATTCTCTCGCCTTTGCCGTGGGCCCCTGTCGTCGCGATTAACAGTTTCTTCGATTTCGCCATCGTCAACCTGCAGAGGCCTGTCTTTTTGTACCAGGTAGGCAAGGGTGGCTGCAATTCTTCTCAGGCCGACATCGTACTGATGCTGGTAGCTGTCGATCAACTCTTCGAAAAATTCCAGATCCTGCGATTCCATGGCTTCTGCAATCTGTTCCTTGAAGAGATCGCTGCGGCGGTTGGAGATATCCTTGCGGCTCGGCAGGCTCATTGCGGTGATCGGCTGGCGAGTTGCCCGTTCGATGGCTGCCAGCATGCGTCTTTCTCTGGGTGCGACGAAAAGGATCGCTTGCCCTATGCGACCGGCACGTCCCGTACGGCCTATGCGGTGGACATAGGCTTCTGTATCGTAAGGAATGTCGTAATTGACGACATGGCTGATGCGCTTGACATCCAGCCCTCGGGCTGCGACGTCAGTGGCGACGACGATATCCAGGGTTCCGGCTTTCAATCGTTCCACGGTTTTTTCACGCAGCGTCTGGGTCATGTCACCATTGAGCGGCGCACAAGAGAATCCACGCGATTCGAGTTTCTCAGAAAGTTCAACTGTTGCGATCTTGGTGCGTACGAAGACAATCATGCCTTCGATTTCTTCCGCTTCGAGGATACGGGTCAGGGCATCAAGTTTATGCAGCCCTTTGACCTGCCAGAAGCGTTGGACGATGGTGTCGACGGTTGAGGTCTTTGTCTTGATCTGGATTTCGACCGGGTCTTTCATGTGCTGGCGGGCAATCCTCAAGACCTCCTTAGGCATGGTCGCCGAGAAGAGCGCCGTTTGCCGTTCTGCCGGAGTATCTTTCAGGATTTGTTCGACATCGTCGACAAAGCCCATGCGCAGCATTTCGTCTGCTTCGTCGAGAACAACACATGCGAGCTCACTCAGGTTCAGGGTTCCGCGGCGCAGGTGGTCCTGGATGCGTCCCGGAGTTCCGACCACGGCGTGGACGCCGCGATGTAGCTGGCGCAATTGCTGACTCATGCTCTGGCCGCCGTAAACCGGCAGGACCTGGAAGCCCTTCATATGACGGGCATAGGTGCGAATCGCTTCGGAAACCTGCAACGCCAGTTCACGGGTCGGAGTGAGAACCAGGATTTGCGGGGTTCTCTTCTTCAGGTCAAGACGACTCAGCAGGGGCAGGGCGAATGCGGCTGTTTTTCCTGTGCCGGTCTGGGCTTGGCCAAGCAGGTCACGGCCTTCCAGCAGCGGCGGGATGCTGCGAGCTTGAATCGGTGATGGTGTTTCGTAACCGACTTCTTTAATCACCTTGTTAATTGCCGGGTCAAGTTTTAGCTCGGCAAAGGTTGTCAAAATTTCTTCTGTCATGGTTTTCCTGTGTTTTTGCGAGGTAAAAAATTATGGTCAATCTGGCTGAGTGGCTGCCGGAGAGTGAAATAGATAAGTAGCATTCTACATCATTATTAAGGATTAGGAGGTCGGCGAACTTACCCTATCGGTCAAACGAGTGCAACTTTTAACCTGCCTGGTAAGGAAAAAACTCAGCGCGAACCGAGCTTTGCGAGCAAAATGCCGGCGCTTCGATTGAGAAAATGCTCACGGGGCAGGGTTGTAAAGTAAGGCTCTTTGCGGAAGCCGAGCCGATTCAGCTCATCTATAATCGGCTGGTGGCGTTTGAACTTGAGGCCCTTGCGGAGAGTTTTCATGGCTGCTTGCTTCTTGCCCGTCAGGAGGTGGATGCGGCTGAGTTGGTAGTAGTGGTCGGGGTTATTGGGCTCGGCATTGAGAGCCTCCAGGCAGAGAGCACGGGCTTGTTTGTACTGGCGCCGTTCCCTGGCAAGGCAATAAGCCAGTTTGGATTTCACTCCAGGTAAGGGTTCAATGGCATGGGCTGCTTCGAGTTGCAGAAGCGCGACCAGGGTTTCATCGCGTTCCAGGGCGCGTTCTGCTTTCTGGAGCAGGCTGCTGATGGTGTCTGACATTCAATCGTCTCCTGTGTTGAGCACGCGTCAAGAGTAACCCAAGCGGGGCTTTTCGGCAATAACAGTTGAAGAATGGTCGTTTGAGGTGGCATGTGTGTTACTCCCACCCGATATGGCAAGCCCTTCACTTGCAGACGTCAACAGATTAAATCGCCCTCTGGAAGCGTACATAAAGAGTTGCCTGAGGTGTCGCACTGGGGTATTGTAAGACGTTAATTTTTATGTTGAATACTCTATTTTAACGGCGTTTTTAATCGCGGCTACCAGGTAATGAGGTGCTCTATGGGTTTACTCCGCCAGTCTGTGATTTTAACGGCAATCCTGCTTTTTATGGTCGGGGGTGCTTGGGCTGAAGGCGTCTTACGTTACGCTGGTGCTACCACGTTACAGCGCTTTTTCATGCCCGATATCGCTCGAATATTTACCAATGATACTTCAATAAAGGTGAATATAGAGGGCGGCAACACCGGTCCCGGAATCAAGGCTCTTCTTAAAGGTGATGTTGATATGGCCGGAGCCGGACGGCTTTTGACTGATGCAGAGAAGCAGCAGGGCTTGGTAGAGCATTTTCTCGGTTGGGATGTTCTGGCGATTGTCGTGCATGAAGATAATCCCTTGGAAGATTTGACCCAAGAACAGTTGCAGGGCATCTTTTCTGGCGAGTTGACGAATTGGCAGCAGGTCGGTGGTGCAGATAAGCCTATTGTCGTGATCACCAGCCCGAAGGGGTCAGGGATGCGCAATGCCGTGAAAAAAATGATCCTGCACGAAAAAGATTATCTCAACAGGGAAATTGTTTCGGCAATCGTGGCGGCCTCTGACCAGCAGGTCAGTATGTTTCCAGCTGGAATCACCGCCGTGAGTCGGAGTATGCTCGACGCTGATCATGTCAAGACGGTCAAAGTGGCTGGCGTCGCAGCAACGGCGGAAAATGTTGCTACAGGAAAATACTCGCTGACCAAGCCACTGACCCTGGTGACCAAAGGCGAACCGCAAGGGGACCTGGCTCGTTTCATCGCTCTGGCCAAAAGCCCAAAGGGTAAAGGGGCGTTGCAAAGAAGTTTTGTTCCCGCAGAATAATTGGCCGATAACGGCAGACGAGATTATCCTGGAAGGATGTTGAATTTATGAAGTTGCGTTCAAAAATACTTTTAGCACTGGTTTCGGTGAGTGTGCTTCCTCTTGTGATTTCTCTGCTGATGATTGGCGGTATGGTTTCTGACGAGCTCGAAGTGCAGATGCAGGTGCGAGGCCAGGATTCCGCCAATTTTATTGAGCAGACGACGACCAGAACCTCGACCGAAAACCTGACACTGATACAGATGCTGGCCAGTAACCCTTTCATGGTCAACGCCGTCTACTCAGCAGCATTGAGTAACGACAACGCTCAGCTGGTTAGTGTTATTAACAACATGGAAGACCTGCCTTTTGACCAGGTACAGGTCCTCGACAAGGAGGGCGCGCGACTTTACCGCGGCTTTGCCAATGGCTACGAAGAGACCCCTGCCACTTCGGGGGTTGAACAGCCGGTTATTGAAGCGAGCCTGGAAGGTGAAGATTACGCCGAAAGCGGCATGTTTGATGGCCGCATGGCGATCACCGCCGCAGCTCCTATCAGTATGTATGGTGAACCAATCGGCCACCTTGTCGGAGTCACTTATTTCGATAAAGCCCTGGCGACCCGTTTGAAAGCCCTCAGCCGTATGGATATCGCTTTCTTTGATGAAACAGGAATCTTTGCCTCAACGGATCCAGAGCTCTCAACTCTTGACTTGAATACCATTCTCCAGGCGAGCAGTTACGAAGCAGAGATCCATGGAGACAAACACCGTATTTTTTATAACTCGATTGGCGGCAAGAATCGTGGTGTGCTGATGGCTCTGGATGTCACCAAACTGTATGCCGCCAAAAATAACCTTCAGCAGACCTTGTTGCTAATAATTCTCATCGTCGGGGTCATCTCAGTTGTTATTGGACTGCTTGTCGCGACCGGTATCATCCGGCCTTTGCGCGAAGTGGTTGCCAATTTGCGGGAGATCTCCGCTGGTGGTGGCGACCTGAGTCGGGAGCTGGAAATCCGTACCTCCGATGAAGTCGGTGAACTCTCTGAGTGCTTCAACGCTTTTCTGGCTCGTCAGCGTGAGATGGTGGGGCGCCTGCGTGAGGTGACCAAGGATCTGGCGGCGGCCAATGGGCAGATTCGTAACTCGTCCCATGAAGTCATGGAGGGCGCTGTTCGTCAATCACAGGCCCTGGAGGAAACCTCCAAGGCGATCGAGGGGATCGACGAGGCGGCTGGTGGTATCGCCGAGAGTACGGGCAACCTGGTTACGGCTGCGGAAGGGAGCTCTTCTGCGACCTTGGAACTGGGTGCCACGATCGAGGAAATTGCCTCGCAGATGGAGAAGCTGTTTAGCACCGTTGACGAAGTCTCCAGCTCTATCAACGAGATGTCGGTTGCCAGCCAGGAAGTAGCCGAGAATGTCGGCATTCTTTCCTCTTCAACCGAGGTGACGGTTTCGTCGATGCTGGAGATGGACGCGTCGATCAAGGAAATCGAAGGCAGCGCCGTTGAAACCAGTAAGCTGGCCAGCGAGGCGGCAGAAGACGCTCAACGGGGTATGCAGACGGTTGAAGAGACGATTCGTGGTATTGAATCAATTCGTCAGACCGTTGATCGCGCCAGCGAGGCGATTATGGATCTGGGTGATCAGTCAAGCGCGATCGGCAAGATCCTTACCGTTATCGATGAAGTGGCTGACCAGACCAGTCTGCTGGCACTGAATGCGGCGATAATTGCCGCCCAGGCAGGAGAGCATGGTAAAGGCTTTGCCGTGGTCGCTGATGAGATTCGCGAATTAGCCGAACGTACGGCCGTCTCGACCAGGGAGATCGGTACAATCATCACCAACCTCCAGGAAGGAACCCAGGAGGCAGTCGTTGCCATGAAGGCGGGTAGTGAGCAGGTTCACCAGGAGGTGAAGCGCTCCAAGGACTCCAGCGTTGCTTTGGAGAAAATCCGTAGCAGTACCCTGAAAGCGATGGGCCAGGTTAACGGAATCGTCCGTGCAACAGAGGAGCAGTCCCGGGGCAGTCGTCAGGTTACAGATTCCATGAACCAGGTGGCCTCCATGCTGGAGCAGATTGCTTCGGCGATCAATCAGCAGACATCAGGTGCCCGTCAACTTGCCGAAGGCGCAGAGTCGATGCGTGACATTGCTGCCCACGGTAAGCAGAGCACCAGTGAACAGGCGAAAGGTAGCCGCCAGATTAACGAGAGCATGGAGCAGATTCGTTCCATGATCGCGCTTATCGATGATTCTACCCGTTCATTGACCCAGCGCAGTCGTGATGTTGTTGATGCGGTAGGCAGTGTCCACAAGGTTGCCGAGAGCAACGCCAGTCGTACGGCGGATCTGGATCACGTGGTAGAAACACTGACGCGCCTGACCGCTGCTCTTGAAAAGGAGGTCGGGGTTTTCAAGATATGACCGACCCCTCTCTCAAGTTGACAGTTCTGGGTTCGGGAACCAGCACCGGTGTCCCTGTTCTCGGTTGCCACTGTGCCGTTTGTTCCTCGAGTGATCTGCGCAATAACAGAACCCGTTGCAGTGTCTTGCTCGAATGGTCAGGTCGCAAGGTTCTGATCGATACGGCAACCGATTTTCGTCAACAGGCTCTGCGTGAGGGGATCGAACAGATCGATAGTGTTCTCTTTACTCACGCTCACGCCGATCATGTCCATGGCATTGATGATCTGCGCACCTTTACCCTGCGTACCGGCAATGCGATTCCCGCATATGCCGACCGTGGTGTCCTCGATCGGCTCAAGGGACTGTTCAGCTATATCTTCAGCGAGTCGGATGCGCCTGGTTATCGGCCGCGTCTGCAGGTGAACGAGGTTGTCGGCCCTTTTGACCTGTTTGGCCAAACCGTGGTGCCGATTCCCCTGCTGCATGGTCCGGGTGAATCTTTGGGTTACCGGGTTGGCAACTTGGCTTACATCGTCGATTGCAGTGCCCTGCCCGAGTCCTCCTGGCGCCTTCTCCAAGGGCTGGAGGTGTTGGTCATTGATGCCTTGAGATTCCGGGAGCATGAGTCCCATTTCAGTATCAGTGAGGCGATCGAGGTGGCCAGAAAATTACAGGTTCCAAGAACCCTGCTGACTCATCTGACTCATGATATTGATTATCCTCGGCATGCGACAGGATTACCCGATGGTGTCGAGTTTGCCTATGACGGGCAGACCTTGACCCTGCCTCTGCCCGGAAATTAACAGAACGATAGGATCCTATGCCGGAACATCAGGAAATACGCCTTCACGGACACCTTGACGAGACCATCGAGTATTTTGCCATGGCGGCTTCACGCGATGCCTACAGCCGATATTTTTTCGAGGCCGACAGTGATAACCTGCGTTTTTTCTCGCCGGGGAATGAATTTATCCTTGGGGGCGAACAGATCAGTCATCGTGGCAATGGTGGCTCTTTCTGCGAATATATGTTCGGTGTCGACCAGCCGCTCTCCGACCTGGCGAAGACAGATGTGCGTAATCGGCTGGTCCTCTACGGGGCCTTTTACAAGGACAGTGATAGCAGCAATCTTGACTTTACGCCAAAGACTGATGGTCTAAGCAGTTTTGAGCAGGTTTTCTTTGAAGGCAACGCCACGGTCAATTATTTCTTCTTTATGACCGGTTCAGTCTCTGGGAAATTGCAGGAGCAGCAGGAGAATATCGCCCGTTTGCTTGGTAAAACCCTCAAACGTTCCGCCCATGTCGGTCTCGGTGACGATACCGATCTGATCGATGAAATCTACTCCATGCTTGGTCATCGCAGCTCCCTTTACCTGGTTAAGCTGATCAATAAAAAGCACAAACAGTATCATGATGCCTTCAAGGCTCTTTACGACGAATACAAGACGATTCCGGATCACGAATACGAGAATTTGCAGGAGCTTGCCAACGAGCTCGAGATCGACCGCTATCAGCAGGAGCGGATTCGTATCGATGTCATGTACAAGCATCCGGATAACCAGAGGATTGTCGACGAGTACAAAAACATCTTGATTGAGTGCAACCTGAAAGGGAGCATCAACCAGATGGAGAACGCCCGCCTGACTCGACTGAAGACGCTTTCAGTGCGTAACAAGATTCCGGCGGCGCTCTTCTATACCCTCGACAAAATGCTCAAGCATGACAAGCTGGTTGACCTTGATGAACAGGATTACCTCGCTGAAACCAGGCAGGTTCTGGAAGGCATCTTCTTTACCGAAGCCCAGATCGACGCCAGCATCAACTCCGAGGATATGTCGTTGCTGCTGCACGCCAAGCGCCAGGCGAGTGAAAACCGCGACCATACCTTTGAGCATATCCTGCTGGAAACCGGTAAGGCGTGTGACGAAAAGATCCATGAAGGGGCCGACCTGACCCTGCTTGAGCATTTCTCCTACATCATCACCTACTTTGATCGTTACGATAATACTTCCTCGGTGATCAATCAGCTCGCCTTTATGGAGAACGTCCATTTCGGCGAAGAGCAAATTCGCAGTCTTCTCGGCAACAAGAAGGCCTTTGACGAACTCAACGACAAGCTCTGGAAAGACCTCTTTTTTAAACAGGTTTTTGAGAACAAGTACTTGGGGCAATTCGGTCGGAAGAAGATCGCCTGCCTGCAAAAAGGGCTGGCGCTGATTGAAGACGGCCGCCTGACAATTACCGCCCTGGTTGATCAGCTGCTTGTGCTGGAGAAGCAGGAGCGTCTTTACGCGATCCTGCTCGGTCACGTTAAGGAGCGTATTCGTAACTTCTACTCGAAGTACAATACCCGTGTGGAGCAGGAGGCCTTGTTGGTCGAAGTGGCCGACGAGCTTTACAACAAGGGGCTCTATACCGGTGACATTCCCCTTGGCCAGTTCCATAACGTGGTGGTGAACATCAAGAAGGAAGCTGTTTACCTGCATAATCTCCTGCCCAAGATTGTTGCTGAGCGTGATGCCGGCCTGCGTGAAGACTTCCTCGACAACAGCGGCCTAGACCGTTTTTACGTGGAAGAGCTTGAGCGGGAATATTTCGAGCTGAATGATCTCGACATGGAGAACCTCTACCTGATCCGTAAAGGCTATGCGGACTAAACTCTTCCTCTTTCCGATTGCGAACGCCAACATGAGCCAACCAGACCTCAAAAAGATCCGCAATATCGGCATTATCTCGCACATCGACGCCGGCAAGACAACTGTCTCCGAGCGCATCCTCTATTATTGCGGAGAAATCCATAAGCTGGGTGAGGTTCATGATGGCATGGCGACCATGGACTGGATGGCCCAGGAGCAGGACCGTGGCATCACGATCACGGCGTCCAGCACCAGCTGTCGCTGGCGGGATATCTGGATCAACCTGATTGATACGCCGGGGCATATCGACTTTACGATTGAAGTAGAACGTTCCCTGCGCGTCCTTGACGGTGCGGTCGCGATTTTCAGTGCGGTCGAGGGGGTGCAGCCGCAGAGTGAATCGGTCTGGCACCAAGCCAACCGCTATGGTGTACCGCGCATCTGTTTGATCAACAAGCTGGATCGCGTTGGCTCCGATTATCAGGCCGTTCTTGAACAGATTCAGGAACGTCTCGGGGCCCGTCCGGTGCTGATGCAGTTACCTCTTGGTGAAGAAGGCGAGTTTCACAGTGTCGTCGATCTCGTCAATGAGGTTGTCCAGACCTTTTCTGAAGACGACCTGGGTGTGGACGTTGGTTGCTCACCTGTTCCTGAGGAACTCCGTGAGAAGGTTGCCGCGGCTAGAGAAGCTGTGATTGAAGCGGCTGCAGACTGGGATGACGACCTGCTCGCAGATTTCCTCGAAGGACGGGAGGTTGCGGCAGAACGCGTCGCTCCAGCTTTACGCAAGGGTGTCCTTGCCGGAGAGCTCTTCCCAGTCTTTCTCGGTTCCGCTTTGCGCAACAAGGGCATTCAGCCGGTTCTGGATGCAGTCACTGCTCTTTTACCTTCTCCTCTTGAGCTCCCACCGGTTTCAGTCCGCAGCCCGAATGGTGACGAAAGCATTCTCCTGCCATGTGATATTTCCGGGCCACTTTGCGCGCTGGCTTTTAAGGTGCTCTCCGATGAAGGGCGCAAGTTGACCTACCTGCGCATCTATTCCGGTGAATTGAAGGCGGGGGAGACCTTGTTGAACGCGACCCAAAACGTTCGGGAGCGGGCGGCGCGACTTTTCCGCATGCATGCCCATAAGCGTGAACGCATTGATGTTGCTCGTGCCGGGGATATCGTCGCTGTCGCGGGACTCAAAGACGCTTTGACCGGTGATACCCTCTGCGGCGCTGAACAACCCTTCTTACTTGCTGGCCTCGCTGTCCCTGAGCCGGTAGTCTCTCTGGCGGTGGAGCCGCGCCAGGTTCAGGATCGTGACAAGCTGATGCTCTCCCTTGAGAAACTGCAGTGGGAAGACCCGACTTTCCGCGTGCGGGAAGATGAAGACACCGGCCAGACGGTTTTGACCGGAATGGGTGAACTGCATCTGGAAGTGGTGCTTCGCCGCTTGCTCGATGATTTCGGTGTTGAGGTCAATGCTGGCCAACCGCAGGTTGTTTACCGCGAAAGTGTTTCTGCTGAGGCTAGCCACACCGAAACCTTCGAGCGCGAGATCGATGGTAAACTGCAGAGGGGAGAAGTCAGTTTACGGGTTGCTCCGCGTGAGCGTGGGTCCGGAAACGAGATTCTGCTGCCCCCTCTTGATACGGAAGGTTTAAGCGAAGAGATTCTGAGTGCGCTGCGAGAAACCTTGACGATGGCCCTCGGCTCCGGGGTACAGATCGGCTATCCGATGGTTGATATATCTGTTGTTGTTGACCAGTTGCCGGTGACACCGGGAGTCACTTCCGTGCTTGGCGTGCGTGCCGCGGCGCAGCGGGGTCTGACGCTGGCGCTCCGGGCCGCAAAACCCGTATTGCTCGAACCGGTGATGGCGCTGGAAATTATCTCCCCGGGAGAGTTTTCCGGTAAGGTTTATGGCGGCCTGCAGCAGAAGGGTGGGCGTGTCGAAGGGATGGAGTCTCGAGAGGTTGTCGACCTCGTCCGCGCCCACATCCCACTCTCGGAAATGTTTGGTTACATGACCGAACTGCGTAGCGCCACACAGGGCCGAGGGTCCTTTACCATGGCGTTCAGTCATTACGACAAGGTCCCTGTTTCGGTCTTGGAGCGCCTCGGTTTGAAATGACCCCGAGGGCTGACAGGATCGTGGTTTTCTTTCCAGAAGAGGCAAGTCACTGACTTGCCTCTTCTTTTGTGTTTGGCTTGCCTGTTTAGGTCTTTTTCGTTAAATTAATATAAAAATCCATATAAATGGCTCTTGACATAAGTCTCGACGCAAGGCATATTGCCACCAAGATTACCGTTGTTTATTTATTGAGGCTCTATAATTTTTAGGAGGTTTAGCGCAATGAAGATATCTGGGCTGAATAATTACGTGCTTTCTGTTGCTCGTGCACTTTATGTTTTTGTTACGATTGCTGCTGTCTGTGGCGCCCTGCTTTTGTTGAATATTGGTGGGCACTGACCAACTTAGCAAGGAATCAATTATTAAGGGCGGCCTGATCAGGTCGCCCTTTTTGTTTTTTGTGGGAGATTTGTGTGTGTCTTGAGAGTAGAAATAATATTTGACGTTGCACAGGATGCCTGAATATCTATAATGCACAGTAATTTTGTAAAATAATCCGGCTGCAGTTTCCGGATGTTGAATGGAGATGTTATGGAAATCGAACAGGGAGCGGGCAAGATCGCCAAGTGCTTGAAGCTGATGCTCAGTGATAAACCCGGGCATCTGGCGAGCGTGATGGCGGCTATTGCCTCGAAGAATGCCAGCGTTGGTGATATCCACCTATTGCGGGTCGGCAGAACGCACAACACGCGTGAGATCGTCGTCTATGTTGATTCTGATCATCAGTTTGAAGAGGTGGCTGAGGCCATCGCCAATCTGGAAGGGATCATTGTCGAGGACGAGATCGATCTGGTTCATCAGGTGCACGAAGGCGGCAAAATTGCCACTAAAAGCCAGGTTCGAATTGAGACGATTACGGATGTTCGCCAGATTTACACGCCGGGTGTGGCGGCCATCTGCAAGGATATCGAGCGTTATCCCGAGCACGCTTACAAATATACGTCGATTCCCAATCAGGTGGCTATCGTCACCAACGGTACGGCGATTCTCGGCCTTGGCGATATCGGTGCCGTTGCCGGCATGCCGGTCATGGAAGGCAAGTCCGTGCTCTTTGACTACCTGGTCGGTGTCAGCGGCGTGCCGATTCTGATCCAGAATCGCGATCCCAAAGTGATTATTGACACGGTGCGGAATATCGCTCCGACCTTCGGTGCGATCAAACTGGAAGATATTAAAGCACCGGAGTGCTTCGAGATTGAAGATGTGCTTGATGCCGAACTTGACATCCCGGTGATGCATGACGACCAGCACGGCACGGCTGTGGTCGTCCTGGCGGCTTTGCTTAACGCGACCCGGTTCTCCGGCCTGATGTTGAAGAAGTCTGTAGTCGGCGTGGTTGGTTTGGGTGCTGCTGGTATGGGGATCAGCAAACTGCTCCTTTCTTATGGAGTAAAGAATGTCATCGGGACCGATCTTGACGATACTGCTTGTGAGCGTTTGTCTGCGGTCGGTGGGGTCGTTGGTTCTCTGGATGAGGTGATGAAGAAATCCCATGTCGTGATCGCTACCACCGGTTGCCCCGGGTTGATTAAGCCGGAAATGGTCCGTAAAGGTTCAGTGGTTCTGGCCCTGTCCAATCCGAACCCTGAGATTGTCCCCGATCTTGCCTTGCAGGCGGGGGCCTCTTTCGCTGCCGATGGCAAGAGCGTCAACAACGCTCTGGCCTTCCCCGGCCTCTTCCGCGGCGCGCTGAACGTGCGGGCCACCCGCATCAACAACAAGATGAAGATTGCTGCTGCACAGGCGATTGCCCGCCATGCCGAAGAGAACGAACTGGTCCCTTCCCTGCTCCATCCCAGTGTTCATAAGGAAGTCACGGCTGCCGTGGAACGAGCGGCCCTCGAATCTGGTGTGATTAAACACTGGGATTGATCTAAATCAATGGCCCTCTGAATTCTACTCTTGGCTGGAGAGTAAGAAGTTTGGGTAAGCTATCGAAAGACTGCGCCGACGAGGATGTTCACCTGGTCGGCGCAGTCTTTTGTGAGGTGTGCGCTTCTCCTGTTACCTTCTTCCCTTAATCCTCGTTGTACTTCTAGCCCCTTCCCGCTTCACCTTGCCGCACCGCAATGCTGGCAAGTCATAAGCTTTGACCGTTGTTGGCAAACAAGGTAAGCTCTTCGTGTAGAAAAACTACTCACAATTGTAAGGTGAAGCCTTCTGGAGTGTGTATGAACAACTCGGCACGTGTCGCAGAGAATTTGCAGAAGATCAGAAATCACGGCAAAGAAAACCTTGCAGATATTCTGCATGAAATTGGTGAAGCGGTCCCCCTGATTACTGGCAAATCGCGTTTTCGTCTCTACCTGGAAGATTTGACCGGAGGTATCCTGAGCTGCGTGCTGACTACCGGGCGTAGCCGGCAGTCAGTTCGCGATTATGTCTTCTCCCTCACCGATGAAAACTACCTGGTTTCCCGGGTCTATATTGAGCAACAGGATGCCGAGTTTGACGATCGGCAACGTTTACCGCCTCAGGCACGACAGCTCGCTGAAGATTTTGGGCTCATGGCTTCAACGCAGTTGCCGTTGGTGCACAAGGCACGCTCTATCGGTGTCGTCTGTGTAGATAGTACCCGAACCGGCCGCACGTTGAATGAGGCCGGCCGCCAGGATTTGCTGGAGTTCTTTGCTTCTGTGGTTCCTGTTCTCGATCAGGCCCGTAAGTATCATCAACAGATCATCGTGGCGCGCATGATTGACAGTTCAAAAAAGAAAGAAGCCGCCCGAACAATGGTGCGTTCCGCCGTAAAGTTGATCGACAAGCTCTCTCTTGCATCGGTGCTGGTGCCGTCACGTATCGGCGCTGCAGATGACGGCCGCGGTCTTCAGGTGCTTGCCTCTTACGCCCAGGATAAAGAAATCCAGCGCCTCTACGAGGATGAAAAGCTGATTGACTTGAACTCCGGCAAATCTCTGCTCTCCCAGTACATCAACGAGGAAGGTGTGATCACCGATGAGACGTTATTGCGACCGCTCTACCTGCCCAGCCTCAAAGCCCAGTCGCTACAAAAGCGCTATCTTACCGAGCAAATCGGCCTGACCTCCCTGTATGTCGTGCCGCGTTATGATGGCCGTACAAGACGCATTACCTGCCTGGTCAATTACTTTACCCGTGAACCCTATCGCTTCAGTGATTTTGAGCGCGGTCTGCTGGAAGCGCATGCCGAAATGGCCGAACGGGTCATCCAGGAAATCGGTGATGAACACATGGAGATCCAGGTCCTTTCGGAAATCAACGATCTGCTCCAGGAGCATTTCGAGGGGACACAGCCTTTTTTGAATCGGGTTCTGGCTAAAGCAACGGAGTTGATCGGCGCTGATACAGGTAGTATTGCGTTGGTGCAGGAGCGTGAAAGCAATGATTGGCTCATTGTTGAAGAAGAAGATGGCACACTGGTGGGGGCCAAAAGTAAGGAATGGTTGAAAAAAAATATCCCCGTGATGCCGATCGGAGGGCTAGAACTTTCTCGAGCAGAGCGAAGTTTGACGGGCTATGTTGCTTCAACACGCAAGCCAATGATCGTGGATGATTCTTCTCTGGAAATGGTCAGAGACGGCTTCTACCGTCAGGTCACCCAGGATATCCGCAGCGAAATTGCCGTACCGGTAACCGTGGAAGAAAAAGTCCTGGCGGTTGTTTGTTTGAGCAGTTTGACTTCTCACTATTTCACCGATGAGCATCAACGTATTCTGCAGATCATCGTGCAGATGATCGCCCGTCACCTGGCTGGTCTGCTGCAGATAGAGCGTTTGACTTCGGAAGTCCACAGGCTGCAGTCGGATGTCACCTATCGTGACCCGAAAATCTCCTCGTATAGGCTTGGCAACGTCATTGGCAATTCAAGCAAGGCCGGGGAAATTGTCTCGACGATCGAGACCATCACCCCACCACTCTACCGGCGCATCCTCATGTGGCAGCGAGCTGATTTGCGTGAAGCGGTACTGGGGCTGCCGACTGTACTGATTACCGGGGATACCGGCAGCGGCAAGGAGTTTCTCTTCAACAACCTTTACTCCCGTCTTAACGAGATGCATCGAGCCGGCTCAGCCTCAGCCAAGGAACTGCCGGTGACCAAGACCAATATCGCTGCCTACAGCGGAGAACTGACCTACTCGGAACTCTTTGGCCACAAACGTGGCGCCTTCACCGGGGCACACGCTGATCGTTATGGCATTATTGAAGAGGCCAGCGGTGGCGTGGTGTTCCTCGATGAAATCGGTGATGCTGACCCGAAAACCCAGGTACAGTTGTTGCGTTTCCTCGATAATGGCGGCTTCGTTCGCCTCGGTGACAATCAGACCCGTTTCGCAAGGGTGTTGTTGGTCGCGGCGACCAACCAGGATCTGCCGCGGCTGATCGCAGAAGGGCGCTTCCGGGCTGATCTCTATCATCGCCTGTCGGAGTTGACTATCGCTGTACCATCCTTGAATCAGCGCCGGGAGGATATCCCTGATCTTGCCGTTCACTTCCTTGGCCAACTCTACCGCATCTATCGTCTTGCCGATGAACCGGTCGACCGGGTGCCAACGATCAGTGCGGAGGCTCAAGGACTCCTGACCACGCATGATTACACAGGGAATATCAGGGAGTTACGCTCAATTCTCCTGCGTGCCCTGCTCTTTCGACAGGGGCCGATCATCACAGGTGAAGACCTCCGGAAAGCCCTGGCTTCAGGGCATCAGCCTGTTGTTTCAGACGATACGGAACAAGACCCCGTTCGCCGTATACAGAGAGCTCTGCAGGAGGGAGACGGAGACTTCTGGAGCCTGGTGCACCGACCGTTTATCGATAATCAGCTGACCAGGGATACTGTTTGTGCGCTGGTTGAAGCGACACGCCGTGACGGTGCGCGCAACATGCCTGACATCGCTGCCGCACTCAGGGCGTGTGAAGCGCATTCCCGGAATGGAGATGAACAGCGCAGATTCTACAAGTTCAAGAATTTTCTCTACAAAACAGTGAAGATTTAGCAACTTGTAAACCTTTAAGGGGGCGGCTGAAAACTTGACATGGGGCTTATCTTGTTTATATTGGAGGATAATAATTAATATCAGTTAAGCTTCTGGCAAAGCCAACCCTTCCGTGAGGAGGGCTACGGAAAGCCACGGGTCTTGTCTTCGAGATAGCCGGGTTGCCAGGAAGAATTCGGGATTGCCGTGTTCATTCTCAGCACCCGGTTTTTTTTGTCAGCTAAAGATCAGGTGGGATGATGGTGTTCAGGGCTTTCAGCAAAAGTCTGATCAGCAAGTATATCCTCAGGACCGGCGTCGTACTGCTGGTCACCATTTCGCTCTTTGCCTTTTTTAATATCAGCACCCTTAAAGAGCTTTTTCTGCAGGACGCCAAGGATGATATTGAGACTGTCAGCGAAATCATCTTGCACACCACGCACTTCCAAATGCTGAAAGATAATCGTAACCAGGTTTACGAAATGATCAATGAGGTCTGCTCGCATGAAAAAATAGACCGTGTCCGCCTCTTCAGCACCGCAGGGCATGTACACTTTTCTACCCTCGAAGGTGAAATAGGCAAGGGCATGGAAGAGATCAATACTCCCTGCGAGGAATGTAACAGTGAGGTATTTTTACCTGATAGCCATCCCCTGGGAAACAGCCGGAGACTCTTCCATAATGCCCGGGGCGAAGAGATTCTAAGCGTTACGACCGAGATTCGTAACAAGCCCAGTTGCTATACGGCGTCCTGTCATGTTCATCCACCAGATGTCAAAATTCTTGGTTTTCTCGAGGTTCAAGGCTCTTTGGCCAACATCGGGGTGCAGGCCAGTTCTTATCGCAACAGCATTGCAACCTTTGGCGTGACCCTCTTGCTGCTGGTGATTATTTGTCTGAGCTGGTTGACGCAGAGCATGGTTGTAAATCCCGTACATGATCTTTTGCTGCACGCTCAAAAGGTCTCGAACATGGAACTCGACAGTCGGTTGTCGTTGAAATCAAACGATGAAATCGGTGAACTCTCAGAAGCCTTTAACTTCATGACGCTGAAGTTAAAGGAAACACGCGACGAGTACCGAGAACTGACAGAAACCCTTGAGGCCAAGGTCATTGAGAGGACGGAACAGATCGCCAATGTCAGCGATCAGCTGGTTCGCTCGGAAAAGCTGGCTTCACTCGGTCAGCTGGTTGCCGGTATTGCCCATGAGATCAATAATCCACTGGCAGGCATCTTGATGTTCGCCAATCTCTTTGCTGATGATAAAAGGCTTGATGAAGCACAACGCGAGGATGCCCTGACAATAGTGCACGAGACCAACCGCTGCGCCGATATCGTTAAACGGCTGTTGGATTTTTCCTGCACCTCCATACCCGATAAGCGGCTCAGGTCCCTGCCCGATATCATGGAAAGGACCCTGGCCCTGGTCAGCCATCATGCCAGCGTCAACGATGTCGATATCGTCCGTCATTATGGCGTTAACCTGCCGGTGATTGAAGTGGATCCAACGCAAATGGAGCAGGTGTTTATCAATCTTCTGGTCAATGCCTGTCAAGCCATGCCCCTCGGCGGGCGCATGACGATCATTATGCGGACCGATCTAAAGCGCGACCGCCTGATTACGACAATAGAAGATACTGGCCAAGGTATCGCCGAACAGAATCTGGGAAGAATTTTTGACCCATTCTTCACCACAAAAAACCAGGACCTTAATGGTGTCGCCGGGACGGGGCTCGGTTTGTCGGTTTCCTACGGCATTGTTGAAAACCATGGTGGACAGATACTGGTCCAAAGTTCCGTTGGCCAGGGTACAGTTTTCACGGTTGAATTGCCGATCTCTTCGCTGCTGCGCACCGATGACGGTGATTTATTGTCTGAAGATAAAGCGTTGCTTGCATAGCTTTTTGCGTTCGCTTGCCAAGCTGTTAACGAAAAGTTTGGATCAAGATTTTCCATATCGACCAAGAGGGCTCTATGAAAAAGGGAATAGAACGGATTCTGGTAGCAGATGATGACGCTGTTATTCGGGAGGGTTTGCGGCGCATACTTACTGCTGAAGGCTACGAGGTCGAAGTTGTCAGTAACGGACGCACCGCACTGGATCGTCTGGATGAGGAGAACTTCAAGTTGCTGATAACAGATTTGAAGATGCCGGGGATGAGTGGCCTGGAAGTACTGCAGGCGATACGGGTCTGCCAGCCGGAGCTGCCGGTGGTTCTGATTACCGGGTATGCAGCGATCGATAATGCTGTTGAGGCCATGAAGAATGGAGCGACCGACTACCTCTCCAAGCCTTTCGGCAATGATGAAATTATCAGCAAGGTCAAGCACGCTATGGAATCAAGGGCCGTGCTCATCGATGATATCTGCCTGTGGAGGGAAATGAACAAGAACCATGGTTTTGATCAACTGCTTGGTGACAGTCGCGAGATGAAACGACTTTATCAGCGTATCATGCAGGTGGCCCCCACAGACAGCACAGTCATGATCAGCGGCGAAAGCGGTACGGGTAAAGAGCTGGTCGCACGGGCTATTCACACTCACAGCTCACGGTGTTCACAGCCTTTTGTGGCCATAGATTGTACTGCCTTGGCAGAAACCTTGTTGGAAAGTGAACTGTTTGGTCACGTCAAAGGTTCTTTTACCGGCGCTATCCAGACCAAGCGTGGGTTGTTCGAGGTTGCAGAAGGTGGGACCCTGCTCCTTGATGAGGTCGGCAATATCAGCCTATCGACCCAGGCAAAATTGTTGCGGGTGTTACAAGAGCGCGTTGTGATGCCCATCGGCGGGACCACGCCAATTAAAATAGATATCCGTCTGGTTGCAGCGACCAACGCCAATTTGCGGGACATGGTCGCGCAGGGGACTTTCCGTGACGATCTTTTCTTCCGACTTAACATCATCCCGATCGAGATCC
This sequence comes from Deltaproteobacteria bacterium IMCC39524, assembly GCA_029667085.1. NCBI lineage: Bacteria > Deltaproteobacteria > Deltaproteobacteria bacterium IMCC39524. The sequence continues at coordinate 309,824 of JARUHJ010000005.1, read as the reverse complement.
CTCCCCTGCGCGAACGCAAAGGTGATCTGATGCTTCTAGCGAGCCAATTTCTCAAGCGTTTTGCAGAGGAGAATGGCAAAGAAATAAGAGGTTTCAGTCCCGACGTGATTGAACAACTCGAGAGCTATGGTTTCCCCGGCAATGTACGCGAACTGGAAAATCTAATTGAGCGCGCAGTGGTCCTTTCTCAGTCAGATCTTCTGCAGCGCCAAGACCTGGGGTTACCGGGGGATGGGCATCGCCCGGTTGCAGTCGCTGATGATGCGGTGCCACTCGATGCCAATGAGCTGAAAGCCCGCAAGCAGTTGCTCAGGGAGGAGGCCGTCGTGCCCTTGGAGCGGGCCTTTTTACTCAGTGCCCTTGACCGCAATGACTGGAATATCACCAGGGCGGCGCAAGAGGTCGGCATGCAGAGACCAAACTTCCAGGCCATGCTGAAAAAGCAGGGTATCAGTGCCCGTATGCGGGTGGTTGAGTAGCCTGTGGCTTTTAATGTCAGGTTCACCCCTCTTTCCACGAGACAAATAACGCCTCACAATAGAACGTCCGTGTCCTCCCTCTTGCAGTGCTCGCTGTAAGAAGGGAGAATATAAAAAATAATTGTGCTGTATATTTCTGTTATACACTCTGACTATCGTTTAAAACCCCCGCCCATTCAAGAGCTTACAAGGATTACCCGTAGCTGCAGGCTGTTCTGGCCGACAGTGTGCGTATATTTTATTTATACGTTTTCCCCGTTCTCCTCCCATTTTACTTTGTTGTCTCTCTGAATAAAAATCAACAAAAGCAGCATCTTATGAGTATTAATAAGAAATCCCTAAGAATGGTATGGCCGATGCAATAGTTCATTGTCAGGAACTGGTGTCAACGAACAGGAGAAGAAGGAGGCCGTTATGAAAACAATGCAGATGTTGATCTCGATGGTGGCTGGCAGCACTTCTGCTGCTTATGCGGCAGTGGCCACGCACAATGAGGGCACAGGAGTCTTGACCTATTTCTTCATCGGCTTCTTCGCTTTGATCATTGTGTCTCAACTGGTGCCGGCAATGATTCTTTTTTTCAGTTTGGTCAGGGGTGTTTTCTCTCGCCGGGAAAAGATTTCCGAAAAAATCGATTAGATGGGACCTGCCCCTTTGCCTGGGGCGATTTGGCCATTGGCAGGAGAAAAAAACATGATGAACATGCCCGGACTACTCATCGCAGACGAAGACGTCTTCTCCAGGAAGCGTATGGCGGATCTGTTCATTAATGCCGGTTACCAGGTCACAGTGACCAACACGGCAGCTGGGGTCCTCTACGGAATTCTCAAGAAGACCGCCCAGGTTGTTCTTATCAGCACCAGGTTTGACGAACTGCTGGCAACAGAATTGATTCCGATTCTGAAGAAATGCAATCGCAACCTGACAATTATTTTGGTGGCCAGCGAATTACCGCTGGCCCTGATACGTAAGGCACGTAATGAAGGAATTTTTTACCATGCCCTCAAACCGGTTCGTCCCGGTGACGAAGAGGAGTTGCGGGAAGCCGTCAAATGCGCGTTTGAAAAAGTGACGCATGGTCCTGAAGGTGAATGGTTGCAATGAAGAGAGAACCCAAAAGAACGGAGGAAATCATGAAAACGTTATTAGGAACAGGAATGGCAATCTTGATGTTGGCCGGCCCGGCTTTGGCCGTAGATACGACCACAACCTACTCCAGCGGCATCCTGGTCGGTGTCTTCCTGGCTTTCTGTGCACTGGTTGTTGTTGTGCAGTTGCTGCCGACGATTATGCTCCTGGTCGGTTTCATCAAAGGCCTGGTTAAAGGAACGGACAAACAGGCCCAACGCCAAAGCAGCAAGGGCTAGGATCTTCCGGGATCAAGGGCCGGGGCGCAGAAAAGGAGAATGGCATGATCGATCAAATACTCGACAGCATCGTAGAAGTTCAGCAAGTTTACACCCTGGTGGATTTTTACCAGTACATCAAGGGCATCGAATATCTCATCTGTATCGCCTTCTTTATCGGCTTTCCAATGTTCTACAAGTACCTGAACGAGAAGCCGGGTGAGGTTGGTAAATGAGAACGCCGTCAGGCCCTCAAGGAAAAGGAGAGAGAACCATGAGCGCTAAGCAGATCTTGATTACCTTGATGATGGTGTTGGCTTTCTTTGCGGCGAGTTCATTGCTGCTCGCCGCTGAAATGCCGGAGCAGGTGTCCCTTGACTCCATGGTCGCTTTGTTTGATGGCGTTGAGTTTGATCACGCCATGCATACCGACCTGGGTGAGGATTGCTCAGCCTGTCACCACCACACCACTGGGACCGGCACAATTGATGAGCGTTGTGTGCGTTGTCACGCCGACAGCAATGAAGTTGCCTCGGTCGGCTGCCGTGAATGCCACCTAGCCAACCCGTTCTCAGCCGAAAATATCAACAAGGAAGCGCTTGATCGCTACCAGTTCCATATTGATACCCCGGGACTTAAAGCAGCCTATCACTGGAACTGCGTTGGTTGTCATGAAGAGATGGATGGACCGACGGATTGTCAGGATTGCCACGCCAGAACACCGGACGGAGACGACTTCTATCATCATGATGCGAAGGCTCTCTCGGCGGCGGGAAAGAGCGGTCACTGAAACGGTCAAAGCTCAGAGGCTATTTATAAGCAGGCTATTTACCATAAGGAGAGTCGTTATGAGTGGAATCAGTCGACGGAGATTTCTTGCTGCGAGCCTGGCAGGATGTGCCGCCACAACCCTGGCCGGCCCGAAAAAGGCCCTGGCGGCCGGATCCTTTGAAGGTTATCCCGATGGTATGGGGGTGCTGGTGGATCTGACCCGTTGCATCGGATGCCGCAGTTGCGAGGCGGCCTGCAACAAAGAGCAGAACCTGCCTGCTCCTGACCGGCCATTCGATGACAAGTCGGTCTTTGATGAAACCTTCCACGGCGGCAAGCAGAAGCGCAGACCCGATGAGAACGCCTACACCGTGGTCAATCGCTACAGCCCAGATGACAGTGATCGTCCCCTCTATCGCAAGGTGCAATGCAACCATTGCAACGAGCCCGCCTGTTTGAGTTCCTGTTTTGTCAACGCCTACACCAAGACCAAGGAAGGTGCAGTGGTCTACAACTCTAAGGTCTGTGTCGGCTGTCGCAACTGCATGGTCGCCTGCCCGTTCAATATCCCGGGATACAGCTATTCCAGCGCTTTTGATCCGGTTGTCAAAAAATGCATCTTCTGCCACGAAACCAGGCTGAAGAAGGGTTTGCCTCCGGCATGCGTCGATGTTTGTCCCCAGGAGGCCCTGACCTTTGGTAAACGCAAAGATCTGATCAAGATTGGTCACCAACGCATCCAGACTCATCCCGGTCGCTACCTTGACCATCTTTACGGCGAAAAGGAGCTGGGCGGAACCAGCTGGATGTACCTGTCGCCGGTCGCTTTTGACGAGGTCGGTTTTGACCCGAACCCGGGCAATGAACCGATCATCAATAATGTTAAGGATTTCCTCGGTACAGTACCGATGGTCTTGGCGATCTGGCCGGCAATGTTTACCGGTTTCCATCTTCTGGCAAAGAAGAAAGAGCACGACGAACACAATCACGACGTCGAGAAGCAGCATGACGAGGAAGGAGGCGACCAATGAAAAGCCTGATCGGGTGGGGTGCGAAACCGGTTGATTCCCACGTCAACGAAAAAACCGACCAACAATGGTCATTGTTCCGTAAATTAATGCTCGGTCTGACTCCAGGCCAATATCTTGGTCAGGCTCTGCGTAATCCCTTCAATTGGATCCTGGGGATTATCTTCGCCATCGGTCTGCCGCTGATCGCCTATCGATTTATCTTTGGGCTCAGCGTCGTAACCCACGGCTCCAATGATTACCCCTGGGGACTCTTTCTCGGCTTCGGGCTCTTTGCCATGGTGCCCCTCTCGGCTTCCGGCTTCATGCTGGGCACGGCGGTGGAAATCTTCGGCCGCCACGACTTCGAGCCGATTGAGAGACTGGCCCTGCTTAACGGGCTGCTCGGTTACCTCTTTGCCGTTATCTACCTGCTGGTCGATCTCGGCCAACCCTGGAGGCTGCCTTACCCGATGGTGGTCTCCTTCGGCCCGGCGGCCGTCCTTTTTCTGGTTGCCTGGCATGTCGCCACCTACCTCTCTGTGCAGGTCGCTGAAGTTTCCGTCTCATTCTTCGAGTGGATCGGTTGGTTGGGCGGCAAGCGCTTTATCCGACGCATAGCGCTCGGCCTGACCGTCTCAGGGATCATCCTTTCAACTCTGCATCAAGGTGCTCTGGGGGCGCTCTTTAACTACGCACCGGGCAAAGTCCACCCGCTCTGGTATTCGGCGTCGTTCCAGTGGATTCATTTTTTCTGTTCGTCGATTCCGGCAGGGCTCTGCATGGTGATAGCAGTCAGCACCGTGGTCAAGAAGACCATGGCTTGGCGCTGTGATGACAATTTTAAAGACAATCTGGACCGCTGCACCCTCGGTCTGGCCAAAGGTGCAAGCCTGGCCCTGATCACTTACCTGGCGATCAAGATGATCGGTGTCGCCCATGATAACGAATGGGGCTACCTGGCAACCGGTTGGGGGGCCTGGTTCCTGTTCGAGATGGTCGTGGGCGTTATCCTGCCGATTATCCTGTTTGCCTATGCTGTTCGCCATCAGGCGGTCAACCTGGCCAGGGTGGGAGCTTTTGTGACGATCTTCGGGATTGTCCTCAACCGTCTGAATACGGCACTGATTGCCTTTAACTGGCAGCTTTATCAGGAAGTACCGCATATCTTTGAAGTGATTATCGCCGTGACGATTTTTGCGATCTACGTTGTGGTCTATCGTTTCATCCTCTACCGTCTGCCGATTATTTTTTCATGGAAAGAGCAACCACAAGAAGCTCTTGCCGCTCAGGCGGCAAGGCCGGCACCGATAAAAACTTCAACGGCTCCGATTGGGGCCATGTACCGCAAGATAGATTAAACGATCGTCGCGGGGTTGGTAAAACCCCGCGGCCACCAGGGCAGGCCAAGGAGGTTCGCCATGTTGAGCAGCATAAACAGCCGCGCTATCGTTCCGGTCGCCTGTGCCGTCACCGGCTTTGTCATCGCCTGTTGCGTGCTTCTATTTACCTTCGTAAAGGATGATCTCATCAGGGGCGAGGTTCAACATGCGGCCGATCTGGCTGATACAGTCATCAAATCAACGCGCTACGCGATGTTGCATGATGACAGGGAAACCCTGAGCAACATCATCAGCAGCATCGGCGACCAGAACCAGGTGGAACACGTCAGAATCTTCAACAAGAAGGGGTTGATCATGTTCTCCCGAGAGCAAGGGGAACGGGATAGGTTTATCGACAAGTCGGCCGCCGGATGTAATGAATGTCACGCCGGAGAGAAGCCGAAAAGCAGTCTCGGCACCATGGCCCAGGCTCGCCAGTTTAACAACAAAGAGGGTAAAGATGTCCTTGCTATCACGGCGCCAATCTACAACGAGCCCGAGTGTTTTAACGCCGCCTGTCATTTTCATACGAGTGACCAGAGTTTGCTGGGAACCCTTGATATTGGTGTTTCTCAGGACCCTCTCAAAGAGACTTTAGGCCAATTGCAAAATCGCATGATCGTTTTTAGCGGCATGATTCTGATTCTAACCGTGGGTGCGGTTTGCGCTCTTTTGTATCGCCAGGTCTTTTTACCAATCAAGCAACTTGCCGACTTTACCGAAATCCCGGTGAATGGTAGGTTGGGCGAAGATTTTCCTGATGTGAGTGGTGACATTGCCCGCCTGGCAAAATCCTTTCAGGAGATGACCAACCGGGTCCAGGAGCTCGAAACTCAAGCGTCATCCAAGGGAGACGAGGCCTCTTAATAAGTTGCGCCACGTTGATGATTAGGACCTTTACTGACTCTGTTTTACCATTCTGCCACGCGGCAGAAGGAGCCGACAATGAGCCAGGTGCAGCCAAAGCCCGAAGAACCGCCCTTGCCGGGACGCGAAGGCTTACGGCTCAGGATCGAGGCGCGTATCCGCAAGCAGGAAAGAGCTTCCGGCAATGGGCTCTGGTCGATGGTCTGCTTCCTGCTGATCAGCTTCGCCGCCTTCAATGGGTTTTCCTTCTTACCCGAGCTCAGTACAGAGGTGCGCAACTTTCTTGGCACGCCGCCACCGGCAGAAATGATCAGCCTGGCCCTGGTCGTTTATGCCTTTTCCGGTATCGTCCGTACCCTTGCCCGCATGAGTCGCAACATCAAACCTTACCTCGGTCTGATGCACGCCGCGTTCTTTACCGCTTTCTATCTCTTCTACCATTTGTCGGGGGCGCTGCAGGATAACTTCTGGGCGGTTTTCTTTGCCGGAATCAGTGTGATGGGACTTGAGAACTATTATCTTTGGACACACAGCAACGCTGCTTTGCACAAGGAACGGGCGCTGCTCGCGAGTATGCAGGAGAAGAGGGCAGGGATCGAGTAGGAAGACCCATGAAGGCCGGCTTTATCCCCGCGGTCAGTCTATCTGTAAAACTGCAGGTTCTTCTGCACGAAACTTTCTACGCTATCGATCTGGCTCCGCATATCCATAATCCGGTTTTCGAGCAGGATGATTTCCTCGTCCAGACGGCTGCCGCGATCTTTGATTGCCTGTTGGCGGAAACGGAGTTCTTCACGGGCTTTCTGCATGGCGTCCTGTTGGTTGGAATCGAAGCTCTGTGACAGGCTGTTCTCTTCTCGTTGAAACTGCTCCAGTACATCTTCAATGCGGTTGCGGCTGGCTCTTGATGATTGCAGGTCACGCTCGAACATCTCGATGCGCCGTGAACGAAAGTTCAGGTAGGCGATGGCGATATCGAGTTTGCGCAGGGTGGTTTCTTCTTCAGCATTACCCGATTGTTTGGCGATTTGTCTGCTGAGGTTGTCGACTGCATTTGACAGGGTTTTAAGTTCGTCCGCAACCAACGCTGTGCTCATAGCTTGTTCTGCCGCCATGGCCTGACTAGTGAAACAGTGGCAGATGATGATCGCGCCTATCAGTATTCTTAGCAGTTTTCTGTGAATCATTTTTGCTTCCTTTGCATAAAAATAACAAGTTGTCAGCGCAATTAATCTGCGTTCGGGGGCGATGCCTGTTGCGCTCAAAAGGCCGTCGCAGATCAAATAACGACGGCTCAGCTGTAGTCTTGTGGAAAGTTCTGCATCTGCTTGTCCAGAGTGACCCAGTCCAACTGGCTGTTACAGTGGATGTTGGCGCTTGGTGTGACCATTGTTGGGTCGTCAAGGGTGCCGACAGCAACCATCCGATGCCCCGGATAACGTTTGTTGCTGTTGAAAATCGGAGTTCCGCAATGGCGACAGAAATGTTTCGTCACACTCTCCCCGAGAGGAAAGGTTGAAAGGTTTTCTTCTCCCGAGACAATTTCAAAGCGTCTCTCCCGGACCACAGCGTGACTGGAGAAAGCACCGCCACCAGCTTTTCTGCAGACATTGCAGTGGCAGTTGACCGCCATGGAGATGCCGGTTTTGATCCGATAGTGAATGGCTTTGCAGAAACAGCCTCCGGTGATTGTCGTCATCAGCAGGTGCCTTTCGTTGCCAGGGAGGCAAAGCGTGCCAACAATGCGTTAGCTGCCGGTGTTTCGCAAATCTCCTGTGAGAGTGCGGCAACATCCTGCCCGGCTTCGGTCAGGAGTTTCTCCTGCTTGTGAAGATAGTCGCGCATGACATGACTGTTGTACTCGGGATGGAACTGTACCCCCCAGGCACAGGGACCGATGCGGAACGCATGGTGTGCTTCAAAATCATTCTCAGCCAGTAAAATGCTTTCGCGCGGAAGGGCGAGCACTGATTGGGCGTGGGTGGCGTGTGCCTGGAATCGTTCCGGGAGTTCTTTGAAGAGGGGATCAACGCAACCAGCCGCCGTCTTTCTGATCTCAACCGTACCCACCTCTCTGCCGCTGGGATGGACGTCGACTTGTCCGCCCATGGCGCGACCGAGGAGTTGATGACCGTAGCAGATTCCGAGTAACGGTATCTTTGCCCGGACCAGAGCCGGGATCCATGCTTCTATCGCCAGGCTCCATGACAAATTATCGGTGACCATGCAGTGCGCACCGGTGATGACAACACCAAGACACTTTTCCGGGGCCGGCAGATCTTCTCCCTTGCACGCGTCGACCGTCGACACCTTGGCGTCCTTGCTGTCGAGGCCCCTTTTCGTCATCTCTTCAAAATCGCCATGTTTGGCTGCGGTCTCGGGAAACGTTGAGCCCGCCTTGATAATGAATATTTTTTTCATGGTTTAAGTTATTTGAGTAGAGCTTCTGCGCTGAAGTTGAAATTGTAGATTTCGAAGAGCCCGTCTCTGAACAGAAGCTTCAGGTTGATCGTGGCATCGCCGGTAGCATATTTGGCATCAATTTCATACTCGACAATCGTCTGCTCTCCGATGTCACCCTGCTTGCCGGAGTGCACCTCTATGAACCTCGGCTCTTCGACACTTTGCAGCTGGCCCAGCCTGGAGAACATGTCCATCGCTTGGGCAAATTTCTCTTCCGATATGGTCGCGGCCACTTCCGAGGCCATCAATGCCTTGGTTTTTGTTGGATTCCATTGCGAAATTTCCGGGATTACTTCCTTGATGTAGGGCACCGCTCTATCATCAAATTCAGAGGTTTTGTATCGATCATAGAGGATCGATCCACCGATGACGACAGTGATAACAACAAACCAGGTGCCGAGCATGAAGAAGAATTTTTTCAACGATTTTTTTGTTTCCACGTAAAACCTTTCTTATCAGTTTGCTAGAGAGTGTTTTGCTACAGCATTAGTGCCGAAATTAGTAGTTGTCCGATAGCGCCAGGCGTGCGCCAAAACCAAGGAAAACCGTTCCCGTTGCCCAGCGCATGGCTTTCTGCACTTTCCCGGATTTCTTGAGGCGACGTGAAATGCCGCTTGAAAAGAAGATCAGGTGGGTGTGAACAATGCCTGCCGTAAGGGCGTGCATGGCACCCATGGCTGCAATATGCAGTTCTGGATTTTGCGCAGTAGGATCAACAAACTGAGGCAACAGCGCCAGCATCAATAAGGAGATCTTTGGGTTGAAGATGCTGACAAAGGCGCCGTTACGGAAAATTTTCCAGTTGTCGGTGCCGATCGTTTCAGTCGCAGTGCTGACGCTCGCACCACCTCGGAAGGCTTTGATGGCCAGGTAAACCAGGTAAGCGACACCGAGGAACTTGATTGCATGGAATGCTGTTGAAGAATATTGCAGCAGGGCGGCAAGACCGAGAGCGACCGCAACGGCATGGCAGAGGATGCCGGTGGAATTGCCGAGATTGCCGATCATGCCGGCTTTGCGGCCATGGCCGAGAGTCGTCGATATGGTGTAAGCCCAACTTGGGCCCGGCGATAATGCGATCATTAAACTGACCGCGATAAACCCGAGATAGGGTGTGAAGTCTTGCATGTCTGCCTCAAATCTATGTTGTCTGCATAGCCGTTTTTAAACGGCAAGCGTGAGGGTATCATTTTAGATATGGGGACACCATACTTAATTGTTCCTGGACAGGGCTCCTGGCCCTTAAGACAGAATCAAAATATGCATTCAAAGTCATAATTAGGCGAATGCGAAAATAGTTGACAAAAAAGGTCATGTTTTGTAGGACTGTCGATCCATCTTTAAAAAAAACAGCGAGGAATCAAATCTATGGCAAAATTCACAGGTCCCAAAGGCAAGCTCGTCCGCCGTTTCGGCGTTAACATATATGTCAATCCCAAGTATGATCGCTTACTCGAAAGACGCAGTCACGGCCCAGGTCAGCATGGCCCCAGCCAGGTCCGGCGTAAGGTCTCAGAGTATGGGCAACAGCTGATCGAAAAGCAGAAATTAAGGAATACCTACGGCCTGCTGGAAAAACAGTTCCGCAGGTTGTTCCGCAAGGCCCAGCAGATGCGTGGCATTACTGGTGAAAATCTGCTGGTCCTCCTGGAGACCCGTCTTGACAGCCTGGTCTTTCGGGCCGGGCTCGGTTGCACCATCATGCAGGCGCGGCAGTTGGTGAATCATGGCCACATCAAGGTTAACGGCAGGCGGGTGGATATTGCTTCCTATCGGGTCAGGGTTGGCGATCAGGTTACAGTGCGAGACACGCTTGCGTCCAAAGCCCTGGCAACCCGTTACCTGATGGAGAATTCACGTTTTGGCGGTGCTGAGTGGCTCGCGGTGGATCGTGATGCGCTGACCGTTTCGGTGAATCGTCTGCCGCAACGCGACGAGATTGACGCTAACGCTAACGAGCAGTTGATCGTCGAACTCTACTCCAAGTAAAGCTTTAGTTATGCTCGTGACGGACAAACGCGATCAGCCCTGCACAGGCGATGAGTATGCCAAGCATCGCAGCCGCGTTTGGCAGGCTGGCTTGCAGGAGTAGAGCTTCTCCGGCCAGGGCAAAGATCACTTCGCTTGATTGAGTTGCATCAACAGCGGCCAGCTTGCTGGCATTGTCTGCGCCGTTGCGAGCAGAGAGGAAGAGCGAGGTGGCGATCACACCTGAAAAAAGGGCGACCAGGGCGACGTTGATAAGCTGGCCTTGGGAAGGCATGGTTGCGCTGGTGAAAGGGTAGAGCAGCAGCCAGAAAGGGAGGCTGCCGATAGAGAGCAGGAACACTTTGACAAAGGCGTTGTCGAGCAGAGCCACATCGAGTTCAGGCAAGCCTTTGCGCCCCTGCTTGGCCTCCCATACGAGTTGATTGCCGAGTGGGTAGAGGAATGCTGCGACAAGCACGGGCGAGGCTCCCAGGATCAAGGTCGTGATGTTTGCCCTTTCGACCTGACTGATGTTGACAAGAAAAACCCCGCAGAAAACAATGGCCGCGTAAATCCAGATTTTTTTTGAAAATTTTTTCCCGAAGAGCATCAGCACAAACAAGGATGCGATGATCGTCATCTGCCAGGTGGTTGCCACCACCCAGCCCGGTGAATAATCCGCGGCAAAGCAGATCAGGGCGTAAAACCCGCCGAAGCCGATCGTACCGCTCACGACCCAGAAGAGTGCATTTTTCTTAAGCTCGGAGAGAACCCTCCCGAAATATTCAGCACCTTTACAGGCCCTGATCCCTGCGCCGAGAAATGCAATCATGTAGGCGTACCTGAGCGCTGCCGACCAGTACCAGTGGCCGCCTTCGAGACTCATGGCCCGGTTTAGAATGAAGGTCGCGCTAAAGAACATGCCAGCGGCCAGACCGAGGAGCATTAAACGGAGCATTGCGACCTTATTGATCGAAGGGTACTTTTGTCTAAAATGAAAGAAGTTTTACCACAGAGGACACAAGAAACGCGGAGAAATGCAAAAGCTTAAAGTTCATTTCTCCGGGAGTTCTTTGCTTGTTTTGGGTCAGGCAATCAACAAGCTGAACCGTTATCCCAAAGCCACATCGAGGATCATCATGACCGAGAAGCCGACCATGGTGGCCATGGTGACCAGGTCTATGTTCTTGTAGTTTCTCTGTGATTCAGGAATGAGTTCTTCCACCACCACAAAAATCATGGCGCCGGCGGCAAAGCAGAGTGCGTAGGGAAGAATCGGTTGCATGTAGATGACAAACAGCGCGCCGACAACTCCGGCAATCGGTTCGACCATGCCGGACGCCTGACCCATGAAAAAGCTTTTCCCCTTAGACATGCCTTCCCTGCGTAACGGCATTGATACCGCCGTGCCTTCAGGAAAATTCTGAATGCCGATGCCGATCGCCAGGGCAATGGCGCCACCAATGGTGGCCGAAGGCAACCCGGCGGCAACAGCACCGAAGGCGACTCCGACGGCCAATCCTTCAGGAATGTTGTGCATGGTAATTGCCAGCACCAGCAGAGTGCTTCTCTGCCACGAGGTTTTCACCCCTTCGCTTTTGTCCGTACTGAGCCCGGGGTGCAGGTGGGGCAGGAATTTATCGGTCAGGCGCATGAAAATCCCGCCGCCCATAAAACCGATTGCGGCAGTCAGCCAGGGGGTGTGTCCCAACTGCTCCGCCATCTCTATCCCCGGGTTGAGAAGAGACCAGAAGCTGGCTGCGATCATCACGCCAGCAGCAAAGCCGAGCAGAGAGTCCATTAATTTAGGGTTTAGATCTTTGGTGAAAAAAACCAGCGAGGCCCCTGCGGCGGTGACGCCCCAGGTGAATAGAGTCGCAATAAATGCTTGTGTGACAGGATTGAATTGTAGAAAGAATTCGCTCATTATTGTTCCCTGATGATATGGATCGTGTGGGTGACGGTAGCAAACTACTCGGGACATTATACCCAATTAAAATGTTTTTGCCGCGAAAGATTAAGCTGGACAGGTTCTTTTCGATCGACCCTTTTGTTCTCGTCAGGAACACGGTAAACTAGGTCAACAGGAGGACATTTCATGCCGATACAACCGAAACCAATCAAAATTGACAAGCTCGAACCGAAAAAACCCCAGGGCCTGGTCGTGGTGATCACCGGAAATGGCAAAGGTAAAACAACCAGCGCCATGGGGATGGTGCTGCGCGCCAGCGGCCATGGCTTTAAAAGCTGCATCATTCAGTTTATGAAGGGTGATCTTTACACCGGTGAGTGGGATGGGGTAAAGCGACTCGACGGTCTCGTAGAGCTGCATGCCACAGGTATGGGCTTTTGCGGTATTCAAGGCAACACCTACACCCACGCAGAACATCGTGCCAGCGCCCAGGCCGCCATTGAACTGGCCACGACAAAGCTGACCAGCGGCGATTATCAGATCATTATTCTGGACGAGATCAATAACGCCTTGAAACTCAAACTGGTCGATCTGGAGCAGGTGCTGGGTTTGATCAAGGCGAAGCCGGCGATGGTACACATGGTGTTAACTGGAAGGAATGCCCATCCGGAAGTCATCGATCTGGCGGATACGGTCAGCGAAGTCTGCGAAGTCAAACACGCCTATCAGAAGGATATCGAACCTCAACCGGGGATTGATTACTGAAGCCGAAAGAGCTCGAGAAAAGCATCGGCAGGATGTGCCGCTGTTACCGCCAGCCGATCGGCTGGTAGCCTTTCTCTCTTAAGCAGATCTCAACAAAGCGGATGTAGACCTGGGTTGGTTCCGAGGAGTCGAAGGCGCCACTGACCAAGGCTGCCGTGGCCGCCCCGGCGCCGCCAATCGCTGCTCCCCGTCCTGTGCTGGTCCCCGAAGAAATTGCACCTGCGACAGCCCCGGTGGCACCGCCGACCGCGCCGGCTTTGGCTGTTCTCTGGGCGAGGTCCTCACTTTTCCCCGAGTTGGCTCCGCTGGCTTCGGCGGCCCGCATGCAGTCATCAATATCAGCGTTCGCCTGCTGTTGACCGACCATGCTTAGGTGCTGGTTGGGGTAGAGAACCGGTTTCTTGGCGCTGGAACATCCTGTGAAGGTCAGGCTTGCCAAGAGAATCAGAAAGGCGCAAGTCGATTTCATTCTGTAATCCCCTCGAAAGGTTGAGTCTCGTTTAAGCGAGTGGTTGAGTGTCTCAGATATCAAGATAACGTCCGATAATCAATTATGACAGGACTTATAATACACGCTTCATTCCGCTTCAGCCAATCTTTCATATTTGGTGACAAATAAGAAACGACCCCTGAGGACAATCCCCAGAGGCCGCATCAGCAGGGCCTGTCGTAAAATACAGGCTGTTTATCAATAACCGTTTCATGGCGACGTTTCAAGGTCTATCAAACCAGACGCTCAAATCACCCCAGAAAATGTCCTGTCAATGGTGACCTTTTGGGTAAAGGCCTCCGCCACTAAGTGAGGGAACTCAACTCAGAAATTTGCCAGGAAAAACGGGATGAGGATTGCATTGGCAAGGTCTATGAAAAAAGCACACACTAACGGGACGATAATGAATGCCATGTGTGAGGCACCGTAACGCTGTGAAACGGCTGACATGTTAGCCATGGCGGTTGGTGTGGAGCCGAGGGAGATTCCACCGAAACCAGCGCAGACCACAGCAGCATCATAGTTCTTGCCCATAACGGGAAAGACGACAAACAGGATCGTGGCCAGAGCAACAAAAAATTGGGCACCGAGAATTGTGAAGATTGGCCCGGCTAGATCCACCAAGGTCCAGAGTTGCATACTCATCAACGACATCGCCAGGAAAGTGCCCAATGAGATATCTGCGAGCAAAGAGATAGCGGGCATGCGACTCGGCCACTTGGTGCCACTGATACGGGGAAAGTTCTCCGGGATCAGGTTGGTTATCAGGATGCCGGCGAATAGACAGGTGACAAATAGCGGTAGTTGCAGGCCCAAATTTTCCAACTGTTCGTTGAGTACAAAACCGAGGATGGCGCAGACATGTATGGCGAGGATTGCATCCAGAAAGTCGAGGTGGCTGATTCGGCCACCTTGCTCTGTATCTGAAAACCCGACCGTCAGAGGCTCTTCGCCGGGTGACTGCAACTTGTACCGATTGATGAGTAGCTTGGCAATCGGGCCGCCCATTATGCTAGCGAGGATCAGGCCGAAGGTGGCACAAGCGATGCCGACTTCCATGGCGTTGCCTATGCCGTAGTCTGCGGCGATACGCGGAGCCCAGGCGATAGCTGTGCCGTGTCCACCGATCAGGGAGACGCTTCCACCCAATAGGCCGACCGGCGCTGCGAGCCCAAAGGCAGCTGCGACCGAGATACCCGTCAGGTTCTGAACGATCATGTAGGCGATTGTGATGACCAACAAGATGACAAGTGGTTTACCGCCCTTTATCAGGTCCTTAAGACTAGCGTTGATGCCGATAGTGGTGAAGAAATAGACAAGCAGGAAGTCACGTGCAGAGAGCTCGAATTCGATCTCGATGCCTGTCACTAGGTAGAGCAATGCAATCAGTAAGGAACAGATCAGTCCACCGGTTACAGGCTCCGGAATACTGAACTCCTTGAGGAACCGTACGATATTGTTCACACGTTTGCCGACGAACAGGACGACAATGCCCAAAGTGACAGAAAGGAAAGGACTGATATGAAGGATGCCGTTCTCGAACTCCATAATAGCTTAAATATTCCAACGTTGAAGGAGCAAAACTTCATTTGAAATGACTAAACCAGAAGACAGTCGTTCAGCCTTTTGTTCAGTGGGAATAGAAAATCTTATATATATGCTAAGAGAACTATACCAAGAAGAGCGCTTTGTTCAATATCGGGTGGCTTATTTATCGTCCTGGATAGTTTCGAGGGTGATAAATTGTTCTCAAAGCGCATTTTAATAGCACTCTTTGATCTCATAACCTGCCCTGACAGAGCCCTCAAAGGTTTTTTTAGGAGGTAGAGCATGAAGAAGTCTGTTCTGGTTGATAGATTGCTTCTTTGGTTGGATATGCCAACAGGAAAAATGAAATAAACAAGGCCGCCAGAGCTCGATCCCTGGCAGCCATAGTTTTGTGCATTAAAGAGCGTCCTGAATGGCTCTATCAATAAGAAGCTAATTTTCGGCTCAGAACTCGTGACTTTTAAGAAAGTGAATGGGGCTTTAGAAGCTCAAACAATGGATTCTTGTGAGCAACTGCTCTGGCGTGCTTTGAAAGTTCGTTGCTGTGTCGGGATGTTCCAAAGTGTCGTGTAACTGCCCTCCAATATCTTCCAGAATCAACTGAAGCTCTTCCGGCAGATGGATCCAATTAAAACCATAATCAGCATGAAGTCGGAAGAAGGTATCTGCTGTAGTGCAGTTATCGGCAGTGCGGCCTTCTTGTGAGCATAAGTAGACCAGCAACTCAACCAGAGCAGCTTTTATCGCATCAAGGTTGGTCGTGTTGTCAGAGATCGAATCACGCACCTTAAAAAGGTACGAATGCAACTCTTGTGTACCGTCGGCTAAGAGACTCATAGACAACCTGCGAAAAGACAAAAGTGACTGGCTGCGCACCCAGGCTCAAGACACTAGCAACCTTTACCCGGTGACTAAGTATACCTTGCTCAGGTCTTCCTACAAATGGCGCAGCCTAAGAAGCCAAATTCCTGATCGTTTATGATTGCGGAAGCAAGCCTCATTCTTCAAGCGTTTGCGCCAGAGATATCGTCGTAGCGAGCATGTTAAAAAAGGGCAAACGGGCCTTCATTCTACCAGGGGAGCTCCTCACCATTGCAGTGCCAGAAAGATCCTGAGTTGTCAAGATTGAGAGCCTCAATCCTTTCGGCGAGCCCGGCAGCAGATTCTTCTGGCGTTATTAAACCGCCAAAGTCAACCATGCGGGTTTTTACAAAACCGGGGTGCAATTGTGCCACGGCGATGCCACGCCCTTTCAGGTCAATCGCCAGGCTGCGTCCAAGGGCGTTGAAGGCCGCTTTGGAGGCACGATAACCATAACGCCCACCGGAGGAGTTGTCAGCAATCGACCCCATGCGGCTGGTGATATTGGCAATCTTGCTTCCCTCCGGCATGTTGGGTAGCAAGGCTTCGCTGATCTTTAAAGGCGCGAAGGCGTTGATCTCCATTTGCAGGCGAAGAGAGTCAAAATCAAGTTCACCGAGGGTCTCATCGAGCAGGACGCCAGCGTTGTTGATCAGCAGGTCGATCGTTTGCCCTTGCAGGGCGGCCACCAGCAGATCAACAAATTCCTTGCTGGTGACGTCAATGTCTTCAATGATTTGCTTTGCGACTTCCTCCAGCTCGCTCGAGGATTCCCGACAGACCCCCGTGACCCGCCAACCTTCAGACTGATAGTGACGTGCCAGTTCGAGACCGATGCCACGATTGGCTCCTGTAATGACAACATGTTTCATTGTGTAATCCTTTCTTATCTCAAGCTGTTTAAACCGACGAAGCTGCCGTTGTTATCTTCGGCCAATTTGCGCATCAGGGCGGCAAAACGTGCCGCGTTCTGGCCTGCTCCCGGTTGGGCCATAAGGACGGGGAAGCCGACGGTGTGTATGCGCACCCGGCTGCCCTTGCTGCCAGAGGCGTTTTTCTGCCGGACAGTGTTGACTACGTTCTGCATCAGGCCACCGGAAAAGTCGTCACCGAAGACGTAGAGGCTGATGCGTTTATCGGCAGCGTAGAAACGCTGGATTGCTTTAGTGACCCCTTCAACCGGGCTGGAGTTGGAAAAAGGTGCCCAGGAGGAAAGCCGATCGAGGATCGCGCGGCGACGGGCATTCGAATCCGGAATCCAGCGCCCGGCATACTGGGAGAACATGTAGTCTCCCATATCGTTAAGCACCTGAACACCCTTGACACGCGGATAGATGGCGAGGATTTCTTTCATCTTCTGACGGACCAGCGGCCAGGCGAAGCGCTGCATGCTGCCCGAAGTGTCGATAACGAAGATGATATATTCGCTGTCAACCGGTATGCCGCCGATGACCGCATCTTCTTTGGGTCGCTGGTAGTCTGTGAGCAACTTTCGCATCTCGTCGCTCAGTTCCTGTTTGGCGCTCTTTAGCTCATCCGCAATCAGACTTTGCGCTTCGGCCGCCGTGCTGGCAAGCTGATATTGTCCTTCAATGTCGGTCAGGGCTCCCTGTAGACGGGCCAGCTTTTCTTTGTCTGCGGAGAGCTGCTCCTGCCTGGCGATCAGCTGCCGGTTGAAAATCTGGGTTTCCCCACGGATGTCGTGAAGCTCTTCTTCCAACTGTACCACAAGGCCTGAGAGGTCGACATTGGTCTGCTCAATCACCCGTGGCTCGGAGATCTTCGAGATGACCAGCAGCAGGATGATGGCCCCGAAACCGCAGGAGATCACGTCGAGGAAGGAGAGGTTGAAAACCTCAATCTGGCGGCGGCGTCTTCTCATGGCCAATCCCTCGTTGGGGTGAGGAAAGATCCACCTGTCTCTATGGCGAGTTTCCAGAAAGAGACCGCTGCCATGGGGTCGCCTTCCATCGGGAAGAGGATGGTATTGATCGGCACGGCTCTGGGAAGAACTCCGGTCGCCTGATGGAATAGCTTCAGGCGCTCATCGCCCGATATGGTGTTCTTCGAACTCTTTTTCTCCCCCTGGGTGGGGAGACCGTCGGTGAGCAGGAGGATATTGTCCGGACGCGGTTTCATGCGCGCGGCCGCAGCAAAGGCGTTGTAGAGGCTGGTCCCCCCCTGTGGAGTGGTCTGTTTGAGCGCTGCCAGCATGCGTTTGATATTCTTGTTGTCAGAGGTCTTAACCCACTTGTTCTTCAGATCAGCTACGGTGGGAGAGGACTCGGTGTTGAAGGTGTAGAGTTGTAGCGAACTGTCTGCAGGGAGGTTGGCGGTCAACCATTCGGCGGTTCTGATGGTGCGCTTCCATTTGGGCGCAGATTTCTTGCTGCGGTCATCAAGGTTGCGACGGACGATGATGTTGACGATGGTTTCATCGAGCATGCTGGCCGAGGCGTCAACCAGCAGCAAAACTCTTTTGCCGCCGAGCCGCAGACCGGTGAGATACTGGCGGTCTCCCTGGCCGATAAACTCGCGAACCTGGGCACCACGGGCAAGCTCTGTTTGTTGCTCCGCTCCGATTCGTCGACTCTCTGCGTCCAGGTTGAGGAGGTCTGATTGCAGGGCGTTGATATGTTTTTTTGCCGCCTGGCTGTTGCCGCTCATCGTGGCCAGTTCGAGTTTGGTCTGTTCCAGATTGCTGATCACCTGGCGGGAAAGACCCTCTGTCCGAACGATTTCCTCTTCGGTCTGGACCATACTGTTTTGCAGGCTGACCAGGTGCTCTTTGCCAACCTTGACTTCACGTTCGATACGCGTGACCTCGCTGCGCAGATCGCTGACGATCTCCTTACGGGTGGCCAGCATGTCACCGTTCAACAGCATGACCAACAGCACGACTGCGCCAAAACCACAACACATGACATCGAGGAATGCCAGGTTGAATTGTGAACTGCTGCGTCGACGAGGGGGCACGAAAAGACCTTAGCTTCAGGGTGCGGGTTTGATCCGCAGTTTGTTGATCAGGTTGCGCTGGCAGTAGGCGCCGGCATCGTGGATCAAGCGCTCCTGGCGGTGCTGGAGTTGATGAATAAAGAACATCATCACAATGCTCAAGACCAGGGCGATAAAGGTGGAGTTGAAGGCGACACCGAGGTTCTGGGTGACGCCGGTGATATCTCCCTCGACGGCACGATGGGCCTGGGAGAGCGCTGCGCCGATACCGCGCACGGTGCCGATAAAGCCCACCGAGGGAATGGCCCAGGCGATATAGCGAATGGTGGAGAGCTCGGAATCGAGACGGTCGCCGTGGGTCTCGCAGGTTTCACGGACCGAGGTGGCTGCATCCTGGATGTTGCGGGTTGCGGCGAACCGCTGCACCGAATTTATTAAAGCTGTCGGTAGCAATAAATCACGGCTCGTGCTCGGCAGTTCCTGTAATCGCCCCATCAACTCCCGTGTATCTTCCGGGCCGATCGGCATGTTGCCGGGCAGTTGCAGCAGGTCTTCATCCAGCTGGCCCTGCTGACGCCAGATTGCGACGCCCTTGTAGATGAGGATTGCCATGGCCCAGAAGAAGAGGACCAGGCAGGCTTCCTGCTCAAAGTCACGGATGACCACGTAGAAGCTTTGTTCCTGAACGGCGTCGGGCTGTTCTACCATTCGGGCCTGTTGCATGCTCAGGAATGATTCTGCTTTGGGCCGGATCAGGGAGACATAGGCTCCATGAACGATGATAAAGACCAAGAGCAGGCTAAAAACCTGGTAGATCATCTCGGTTGGGAAATTTTTTCCGCGCATAAGACGTATCACCTCATTCAGATATCAGTCGGGAAAGGGACGATGCTGTCCACACTTATCTCTTCAGTCGATTTATAGGGGCGTGGCCATTCCGGCGACTTCTTTTCCTTCGGGACCTTCTTTTCTGCGTCCTGTTTCACTTCACCGGCCTCTACACTCTTCTGGGCCTGTTGACTGGTGTCCCTGTCGAGAGCAACCGCGCTGGCCGTGATCAGGAACAGGGCCAGCGTGATGGTCAAGAATCTCATTTTGTATACCTCGCTATCCGGAAACCAATGTCATTGGCGGCTTCCCTGCTGTAGCGGCGATAACTGAAGCGCAGTTCGGTGATGCTGGCGTCACGCCAACTTGAACCCCGGACCACGCGATGTGCGCCGCTTGTCGGGCCCATCGGATCGACAGCGTTCTTTTCCGCATTGCCATTGAAAACGGAGTAGTAATCGTGACACCACTCCGCCACATTGCCGCCGAGGTCATGAATGCCTACCGGGTTTGCAGAGAAAGACGCGGTCGGCGCACTCGCTGCGAAGCCATCGTTATAGCCCTCGATGACCATGGGCAGCAGGTGGCGCGCTGATTCATCGGCAAAGTTGCCTGCTTTGGTCTTCGGCGGATATTTGCCGACCCAGGGGTAGCGCGCCCGTTCTTTCTGGCCAGCTATCCTGGCAGCGAAGGCCCATTCTGCTTCACTGGGCAGGCGGTAGCCCAAGCCTGCCGGATCGACGACAACCATGGTGCCATTCTCTTCACGGTAGAAGGCTGGCAGTCCGTCTTTTTTGCTGAGCCAGTTCATGAATCTTGCGGCGTCCTCCCAGGCAACGTTTGCGACAGGATGTGAATCTATGTCGAGAGAGCGGTTACCGGACATGCCGGAAGAATGCTGCGCCCGGAAGAGTTTGTATTCGGCGTTTGTCACCTCGTGAGACGAGAGATAGAAGTGCCGCTGCATGGCGACTTTATGCTCACTTTCGTTGGCACGACGCCCCGCTTCTTTCCTGGAGGCTCCCATGATGAAAGGCTTTGGTTTGATGAGGATCAGCTTCTGGCCGAGGCCCGTTGTTTTGACCGTTTTGAGGGCGGTCACGTTTCCAGGCGTGATCGCTGCCTGTTTGCTTTGCAGCTTTATCTCGATGCGTTGACTGTAAGCGGCCTGTGGCGTCACGGTCTTGCTTGCGCTGTTGTAACCTTTCGCCTTCATTTCGACAGTGTGAGGTTTGGTGGTCAGTCGGAAGCGACCGCTGGACAAAGTTTGCTTCTTGCCGTCGATATAGAGGATGGCATCTGCCGGATCTCCGGTGATGAAGATCGTGCCGTACTCCGGCTCGAGCTTGATATTGAGCTCACGCTCCTCTTCTGGTTCCAATAGCACCTTGCGGTTTGCCGGCTGATAGCCGGGCAAGGTCAGGCGGAGGACGTGTTTGTCTCCTGGCGATAGCTCAATGGAAAGAGGCGCCAGCCCTTTGTAGTCACCGTCGATAGTGGCCGTGGCCCCGGTCGGAACCGACGCGACGGCAAGCTTGGCCGGCGCCGGTTCAAGCTGGTAAACAGCGGGCGTCATGTCCTCCCCCGCGACAACGTCTAGCTCGACTTCGAGAGGAGAGAAGTTCTCCTTGCTGAAGACCAGCTCGCGACTGCCGGCGATCAACTCCAACTCCAGCGGCGTTGTGCCAAGCTCCTCGCCGTCGACACACAGGGTTGCGTCCTCCGGTTCTGTGCGAAGAGTGACCATGGCCCAGGCCGGTTTGAGTTCGACGTGCAGTGCCTGTTTCGCACCAAAACCTTCGATTTCGATCGTTGCTTCGTGTGACAGGTAGCGTTCATGCTCGAAGCCTATGCTAAGGCTACCAGCAGGCATCTCCACACTCTGGAGAGGGGTTTCTCCCCTCGCAAGGCCATCGACCAGTACGGTGGCTCCAGAGGGGTTGCTGGTCAGGTCAAGCAGACCCGGCAGCTTCTCCATGGTGAAGCTGTAGTGACTGCCGCGGTCAGTAATTTCAATGGTCTCTTCTAAGGGGAGGTAGCCCTTCTTCTCGGCATGGAGGGTGTAACGACCGGAAATCCCCAGGTAGCTGTCGCCGGATTTCAGTGGTGGTGGAAAGCCGGACACCGAGAGGTTGTCCGGAACGGGTGTGACCATGACAGAGAGGGGGTTGGCCAGCAGCACAAAGGCCGCTCCGGTTAAAAGGAGCAGGAAGAGCATAACGACCAGGTTCCGAAGCCTGTGTCCATTGGTTTTTGGCGCCTCGACAACCGGCAGGATCAGTTCTTCAACGCCGCTTTCCTCCGGGGGCTCAACAGGGGG
Organism: Deltaproteobacteria bacterium IMCC39524; assembly: GCA_029667085.1. Lineage (NCBI taxonomy): Bacteria > Deltaproteobacteria > Deltaproteobacteria bacterium IMCC39524. The sequence continues at coordinate 287,862 of JARUHJ010000005.1, read as the reverse complement.
GCGCAGCATCTGGGCCGAGGTTTTGGAGAGATGGATCTCTACACGCTGTCCTGAAAGATGCCAGGAGATGAGGGTATCCCCGATGCGGGTCGTATCGCCAGCTTTCAGCCAGACCGAACCGGTCACCGGTTCATCATTATGAAAAAAAGAACTCGGTGCGGTGGTGTCCGCAGGCTGCAGAAAGAGATGGTTACGGGACTCCGCAATATAAGCGACGATGCCCCCGTTGCCATCCAGACGAACATGGGCGGTGGCGTCCATACCGATGAGCAGAGGCAGGCTGGTCTCATCAAATTTGAGAGTCTCTTCTCTGCCGATTATTTCGATCAGACGGTTCAAATCGGTTCCTCGCAGCGCAGGGTGAAGACCATTTTGCCGGAGCCTGGTCGAACTTTGAGTGTCTGCCGCACATCCCTGAAGCCGTTACGGCTGCCAGTGGCGGTATAATTGCCTGTGCGCAGAACAAGTTGTTTTTCCTGGAAAAGGCCCAGACGGCCGACATGATAGATCGCCACATCCGTCAGCCCGTCCGAAATAATCACGACTTCAATCTCGGCCTCGGCCTCGGTGACCAACACGTCAAGCCGGTCCATCTGTGACGCGAGAATTGGTCCGCGGGGAGAGAATTGCGAGGCATAGCGTAACGTTTGTCGGGCCTCTTTCCTGGGTCCCTCGGTGAAGAGACGTTCCGGCTTGGCGAAAATCGCTGCAAACTGATTGTCCAACTCAACCCGCAACCTCGCCCGTTCCTTGCAACTGGAGGCGAAGGCCGCATTTGAATCCAGGCTGAGCGCCTCCGTGCAGGTTTTTAAGACCTCCGGCCAACGCTCTTCCCGCTCCATGCGCTCTGCGTTCTGACGCAGGGTGGACAGTCTGGCGGCACGCTGGTTCAGCAAAAGCTGTTGCTTGAGATCGTGAACAGCACGATCTCCGGGCTTGATGGTTTCGGCTTTTTGCAGAGCTGTCCTGGCGGCCAGGTTTTTGCCCTCGGCCATCGCCTGAAGGGCACGGCTCATGGCCAGCTGAAACTCTTTTTCGGCGATCGCTGCTTTGACCCGGGCCAGAGCCTGCTGCGCCGACGCATAGTCGGGATCAAGAGTTGCGGCCTCTGAAAACGCCCGAAGCGCGCCTTCCGGATCACCGGCGGTTTCCATGGTCTCGCCGTCTTGCATGAAACGCAGCACCGTGGGCAGTTGCTTTGCTCTGCGCAGACCCGCTGAGGCTTTTTCTTGATCGGCATCGATGGCGAGAGCTTGCTGGAAATATTCGACTGCAAGCTCCGGGTTGCCCTGCTCAAGAGCCAGCAGTCCCGCAACAACGGTCTCTTCGAGAAGCGCCTCTTTTGACGCCATGAGAGCGCTCAGTTTATCGATCGCTTGATTGCAAGCTTCTCTCGCCGGAAGGTACTGTTTTTTTTGCAGCAACTGGCTGCATTCTTTGCCCCGGGTCGTGGCCGCGACATAGCTTTCACCACCCCATGCTGCGACGTTCTCAGCTTCGCCTTCAGCCTGCTTACGCAACCAGGTTCCGATCAGTTGTTCGATCTCGGTTGCCGCCTGATCCGTCGCTTCCGGACTTGTGGCCGCCTGCTTTTGGATTGGAGCCTGTGGCTTGAGTGTGTCGGTTTCAAGCGCGGTTGTCGGTGCCGTTCGGTTCTCACTCATAAGCGGAAGCAGAACAACCAGAAGGGCCGCGGTCACCAGCAACAAGCCACCAACCACTATCAGCAACGGGGTGCGGGAAGGTCTCTGCTCCTCTCCTGCGGTTGCATCAGGAGGAATCAGGTTCGGAGTCCTGCTTGGCGTTTCGCCATTGTCTTGTTTGGGGGTGGAGTCTTCGGTCATTGGTCGAGCTCGTCTGGCTCGGAGCCAGAGCCTCCCGATTGACCGAGGTCATCCCCAGTGGGCTCGGGTGGCAAGCCTGTCTCCGCGGCGTAGATCTGTTGAAGCATATCGCGCCATTTCTGGTACTGCTCTTCGGCTGACCCTGTGAGCCGGACCGTTTCGCCGACAACCTCCACGACCAGGGGGTCTGCTTCGGAGGAGAAGGAAATACTCAGCTCTTCGATGACATCCCTGTGAATTTTGGTCTCCTCCTGCTTCTGGAAACCACTGTAAATCGCTGCGGCACCACCCATGACCATGACCCCGGGGAGGTTGGAGGATGAGAGGTTGTTATTGCCGGTACTGAGTGCGACGCCACCGATAATAGAGGCAAGGCCAAGCAGTTGTCGGGTCAGAGCCTGTTTCTTGACTTCATTGAGCGCTGCGAGCTCTTCGTTGTAGAGCTTCCGCCAGTCTCCGTAGGGCTGCCAGAGATCATTGTAGTAGATTTCGTAATACCCGTTGATGGTGTCGAGCAACATATCATCGCGCACCTGAACGGCCCGCACCCGCTTGAGCATGGGGTCACTTTCAACAGGGAGTCGGATCAGCGAATAACGACCTTCTTCATTGCGGGAGAGATGCCCGGCAAAAGCGTCACGGGCCATGTCTTGGGCTGTGCGGAGTTCGGAAATCTGCTGAATTTCCCGAATCGCGGTGGGCGGCAGCTGGCTTCGATGCTCGACAAGGTCGTTGGCGATGGTGTTGTAAAGATCTTGGAACGGATCCTTTTCTCCGGGCGAGGTGCCGTAGAAATCAACCAGGCTGAGCTCTTCGCTGTAGGAATTTTCAAACCACGAAACGCCGCGAGAATCATAGGCTTCGATGTCGAGGCTCAGCTGTTCACCGTCCGAATGGATGATGGTTCCGCGGACCTGGACATGGGCGGCGTTTTCTTCAGGAACGACCCGCACGGCTCCCCAATGACCGGTCCGTTGCATGGTGTACTTGAGGTGGATCGGTATGAAGCGCTCTTCGGCGCGACGAATCTCCTCGGACAATCCGAGCTCGCGGATCTCCTTGTCGGTTAATTCCTCGGAATCAAAAACAGCGATCGCCACATCGAGCAGTTCCGAGCTGTCCAGTTCGTGGGTCGCGACGATCGGTTGTACCCCGTCCGCAACCTTGTTGCTGAGGGAGGCACATCCGGAAAGGATGAGGAGTGAGGAAAACAGCAGGAACAACCTGTTCATCAATTATCACTCCTCTTTTTGTTTACGCCCTTGTACTTCCAGTACTCTTCCCAAAGTTTCTTTTTCAACTCCGGGTCGGGCTCCTTTTCGGCGGCTTCGCGCAGCTGCCGGGCAACGATATCGTCATCCTCCGGAGGTGGCAAGTTACCGCCGGGGGCGCCGTATGTGGATTGCTCCACGCCGCTACCCTGAGATCCTGAACGTCTCGTTGAGCTTTGGGCTGTCCCTGCTTGGCCTTCGCGCCCCTGGCCCTCCATTGTCCCTTCGCCCAGCTCTTCGCTGGCGCCGCTCTCTCCGGAGCCGGTATCGCCTGTTGCGCTCGTTCGGGTGCTGCTCCCAGAAGCACTGGAGCTGCCGGATTCTCTCTGGCTGGGAACCCTGGTCGCAACTTTTTCTTCTTCTTTCAGCAAGCTATCGTCGAAGTCTCCCAGGGAGGAGAGAAAAGCCCCTTCCAGTTCGGCAGTTTCTTCAGCCTGGCTCTTGGCTTCCCCGAAGTCCGAGCCGGTCGTATGAAAAATACGTTGATCAGAGGAGGAGGTCTCGCTGGCACCGCCCATTGCAGGCGTTTCAGGGCAGGGCAGACCTTCGAGAGCGGTGGCGCCTCCCCTCTCTGCGAGATCCATGCAGTAGTTGACGATCCGGGTGTTGAGGTAGACAACAAAGTCCTTGTAATCGGAAACTTCGCTGGCAGGCATCGTCGCCTCTTCGAGCTCCTCTAGAGCCGTCTGCCTGGCGCTATCGAGGGCGGTGATGCTTTTACGGGTAGAGTCGAGCTGCTGGTCCCCGGCGTGCAGTGGCGACACCGTGAACATCAGAAAGAAGGCAAGGAAGAGGGTGTGGGCAATGACTGCCCGCATCGGTGAGGACCGTTTGAAACCGCAGATTACGATGGTTTGCATGGGCACTTAATGTCCGATGAAGAAATTGAACCAAAACGACTGAAGTCATACCCTTTGAACAAGGGCAAGACTCTGGAATTATTTCTCTACCAAGCATTATAACATCTGATTGGGGCAAAATGAACAGAGGTCAGCAGAAGGATGTTAAACGGCTGGTATTGAGAGGGGTAATCGCTTAAACTCTGTTAGATTTTTGCGCTGATTTGCTCCTGACGGGCAATTGCCACGCTTCAGAGAGGCCCTGGCCCTTAGGCTTTTCCTGTGCTGCAGGTCTATCAGGAATCATTCGCTCTCTGCGGAATCTCGAAGTTAAATTGTAGCGGGGGCTTTGTGAGAATATTGTGAGTTGCGTTTGCTATAGTGCCCAGAATTGAATGTGTTCTATTAAAGCGGTTTGGCAATAATTATGAAAAAAAAGATTCTTGTTGTAGATGATTCTCCTTTTATGCTGAAAGTAATTGGAGACATGTTGACGAACCTCAGTTATGAAGTCACCACGGTTGAGAGTGGACGGTTAGCTTGTCAAAAGGCCGAATCTACACGGTTTGACATGATTATTTCGGACATGAACATGCCCGTCATGGATGGAATAGAATTTACGAGGCAGATAAAAAAGTACCCAAGCTGTAAATTTGTTCCTGTGGTAATGCTTTCAAGTGAGCAAGATGAGGATAAGATTTCAGAGGCCAGAAAAGTCGGTATTTCAACGTTTCTCAGCAAACCTCTCAACGAAAAACAACTCAAAACAATACTGCAAATTACCCTCAATAAGCGTAGAGCTCCTCGAATGCCTTTTAGGCTTGAAGTTTCTTACGGCCAGGACAAAGTTCTTTCTGATTATAAGGTGAGTTTTACCTTTAATGTGAGTGTAGGGGGACTGTTTCTGGAGACTAAGAACCCTTTGCCTCTAGGTGAGGCCTTGAAGCTCAAGTTAGAGCTCCCTGAGAACAACTGTGTTGTCCATTGCGAGGGCTGTGTTGCTTGGGTAAACTCTTCGATCTCCCCAATCAGAGGTGATCACCCCGCAGGCATGGGTATAGAATTCCTTTGCATCGAAGAGGAGCGTCTTTTGCAAGATTTTTTTCAGGGGTGTAACAAGAAACGTTAATAAAAGAACGGTTTTCTGCCCCCTCAAAACAGCTCAAGAAACTACGCCTTTCGAGAAGAAAAAAGTGTCTTTTTGAAGGAAATATTTAGGCAGCACATTAATCTATAAAACCATAGCCACCAGGCTTAGATCCTTGATGGCCTTTTCTTGACAGTTTCACTGTGAGTTTATTTTGAGATGGCTCTGCTATATTGCCAGCGAAATCTATAAAGCTGTGATGATGGCTTAAATGCTGGAGCCAAATCTATAATATTAAACGGCTATAAATACCAACAGCCAAAGAGTATCTCGTGGGGCAACTTGATGGATGAAAAGTCTCGTTATACCGTTTCTAAGGAAACGATCGCAGAAACCGAGAGATGCAAGAAGGGTTTCTCGTGTCTTACGGGGCAACGCGAAGATCTTTGCCACGTCGAATCTTGTATTAATGGTAAGGTCCATTTTATCAAGTGTCTAAATAAAGAGCCCTGCTCCTACCAGGACACTTTCGGTGACGGCGTCATGTGCCATTGTCCGACACGAAAAGAATTATACAATAAGCATGGTGTGTAATTTGGTCTCTAAATAATCGCGAGTCAGTTACCTCAGCATTTCTCATAAGTCACGATATTCAAGACAAAAAAGCCCCAACCTGCTTTCGCCGGTTGGGGCTTTTTTATAGCTGTTAAAGCAAGTCGTTCACAGAAGCCCTGAGGATATTTGATACACCAAAGATCAACACAGAAGGCTAACAGGGTCAAGGCTCAAAGAGGTTCTTTTAGATAGACTAGTCGACAGCCGTCAGTTTCCATTTTGCAATAATTTGTTCTACTTCTTTACGGTCTCCGGTGCGATAAGGCCCGACAATGGCGCCACGTAGATTGTGTGGGCTAAGAAGCTCTTTTGCTGTCTGCCGCAACCCTGTCGCTGTAACTGTTTCGATCCCGGCGAGATCGTTGGCGATGGTGCGGTGACTGCCTGTGAGTTCTCCCCAAGAGTAGCGTAGAGCCATTTCGTCGACCTGGTCGCGGGAATAATCAAGGTCACAGCGATAGCAGTTGAGGATATGCTCGAGTTCGTCGTCGCCCACTTCACTGTTGTACAGTTCGGTAACGATCTCCAGAATTGCGGTGGTCGCTTTGCCAAGGTTGTCAGCCGAGACGGCCAGGTCAATCGACAGGGTTCCGGCGTCAGCGTAGAGGGCGAGTGCGGCGTCAACAGCGTAGGTTAGGCCCAGTTCTTCGCGCAGGCGGAGCATCAGACGGCTCATTCCTCCCCAGCCGAGTAGGCGTCGCAGTACGCGCAAGTTTACTGCATGTTCACTGTCGCGCCCCGGCAGCAAAAAGGCTAATTGCAGATTGACCTGGGAGCCGGCGTCACGAACCCAGCGCAGGGTTTTATCTTTCCCTGAGAAATCGGTCCATGCCTTTGGCGAAGGAGCTGCAGCGCCCTGCCACTGGCCAAAATGTTCTTTGGCAGCTGAAACAACTTTGGCGTGTTCGACCGGCCCGGCAATCGCCAGGACAGCGTTCTGCGGCGTGTAGTAGGTGGCGTGGTGCTGTTTCAGCTGTCGCAGGGAGAGGCGCTCGATCGCCGGTCGGTTACCGACCGGCGGCATGCCCAGAGGGTGTTTCGGGAAGAGCAGGCTTGCGACGATGTTGTCCGAGTTGATCTGGCGCCCGGTTTCATTGAGGTCACCCATGGCCTCCTCGAGGATAACCCGGCGTTCCATTTCGATGTCGTTGAAGAGAGGGCGCTGCATCATTGATGCAAAAAGGGCGATCCCTTCGGGAAAGTGGTCGGGGTGGACGCGGGAATGGAAGCAGGTTGTTTCACAATCAGTGGCGGCGTTGGCCGAGCCGCCGACGGCTTCGAAGGCACGTTCCAGTGCCAGCCCGGTGGGAAATTCCTCAGTGCCTTTAAAAAGCATGTGCTCGAGGAAATGCGACGCTCCAGCAGTTCTGGTCGATTCGTGACGGCTGCCGACGCCGATGTAGATCATCACCTCGGTGCTGTGGTGATGTGGCATAGGTACGCTGATGACGCGCAGGCCGTTATCGAGAGTGTCGCATGAGTACTCAGTCATTGGGTCCGTTTCTGGTTGATGGGGGCTCTTCACTGATAAAAGACATTCAAATAATTAAGGGACAGGCTCCGCAGATGCCTGTCCCCGGCTATTAAACTTTGTTGAACCCGTTGGCTTTCAGCCCTTCAAAAGGCTGGCGGCCTCCTTGGCGTGATAGGTGATGATCAGATCGGCACCGGCGCGTTTCATGCCGACCAGGGTTTCCATCATCACGCGATCGCCGTCGATCCAGTCTTTTGCAGCGGCGGCCTTGATCATCGAGTATTCCCCGGAAACATTGTAGGCGACCAGAGGCAGGTTGTAGCGTTCTTTAAGGTCGCGCAGAATGTCGAGATAGGCGAGTGCCGGCTTGACCATGAGAAAATCGGCGCATTCCTGGATATCGAGTTCTGCTTCGCGGAAAGCCTCGATGCGGTTGGCCGGATCCATCTGGTAGCTGCGGCGGTCGCCGAACTGCGGTGTCGATTCCGCTGCATCGCGGAAAGGCCCGTAGTAGGCGCTGGCGTACTTGACGGCGTAGCTCATGATCGGGATATCTGTGAAGCCGTTGGCGTCGAGAACCTCGCGAATTGCGGCAACGCGGCCGTCCATCATGTCGGATGGTGCAACGATATCGGCTCCAGCGCGGGCATGGGAGAGCGCTTCTGCAGCGAGCAGCTTGAGAGTCTCGTCGTTGTCGACATCGCCATCCCTGATCACGCCACAGTGGCCGTGGTCGGTGTACTCGCACATGCAGACATCGGTAATCACCAGCAATTTGGGCACTGCCGCCTTGATCGCTTTGATGGTCTCCTGGATAATCCCGGTGTCGGAATAGGCGTCCTGGCCGAGGGCGTCTTTCGTCTCAGGGATACCGAAAAGGATAACCGCCGGGATGCCGAGCTCATAGACCTCTTTGGCCTCGGTTACGATATGCTCGATCGACTGCTGGTAGATGCCGGGCATCGAGACGATCTCTTTTTTGATATCTTTGCCAAACGCTGAGAACATCGGGTAAATCATGTCTTCGGGGCGCAGAAATGTCTCACGGACCATGCGGCGCATGGCGTCGTTGCGGCGTAGTCGACGGGCACGAAATTCGGGGAAAAACATAAAAATCTCCTAAAAGCTTGGTACGAGGAACGTGGTACGGGAAAAGCTTCAGGAACTTTATCACGTTCCGGAAAAGTATGTTCTGATTGCAGTGACCAACGTTTCTAACGTCGAGTTGTCAGGTTCAATAATAACATTAAAACCCAGCTCTCTGGCTGTTGCGCTGGTCAAGGGTCCGATTGATGCGACCGGGATCCTTTTTGCGAGAACCAGGTCTTGATCATCAAGCAGGTCAACAAAGTTCTGCACCGTTGAAGAAGCGGTAAATGTTAGCAGGTCCAGACCCTCGGCGAGTGCTTGCTGCAGCTTTTGGGTGGCATCGACCGGTGGCGCGCTGGCATAGGCTACAGGTGCGATGACCTTGGCGCCGGCCGCGGTCAGTTCGGTCGGAATCAGATCTCGGGCAAGAGCGGCCTTCGGATAGAGCAGTCTTTTTCCTGAAACACGATCCTTGAGGAGCGCGACCACCCCTTCTGCACGGTAATCCTGTGGAATCAGGTCTGCGGTGACGCCGTGCTCGACAAGGGCTTCAGCGCTCTTGGGTCCGACGGCCACCGTCTGTATGGCAGACAAGGTTTGAGGGTTGCGACCTTGCGCGACAAGACGGTCAAAGAACGCGTTGACTGCGTTGACCGAGGTCAGGATCAGGTAGTCAACCTGATCGAGATCAGCGATGGCCTGGTCGAGCTCAACAAACGAGGCGGGCGGAATGATCTCTATGGTCGGGACCACAACGGGATTGACACCGATCTCAGCCAGCGCCGCCGTCAGGGCTGTCGCCTGGTCACCCGCGCGGGTGACCAGAACTTTTTTCCCTGATGGGGAGGTCTTTTCAGACGTCCTCTTTGTCAACATTGAAAGTCTCGTGCTGGTAGACCTCGTTGAGAATCTTGCCGGCACCCTGGATGAGCAGGTCTTCGCCGAGTGAGACGCCCATTTTCTCAGCATCGTTGACGGAGCCGGAGATGGTTTTCTTCAGGCATTGCACACCTTCACAATCGGCAACGAAACCGGTCAGGGTGAGGGCTTCACCTTCTACTGTGCCGTGACAGGCGATCGGTACCTGGCAACCACCTTCAAGTGTTTTGAGGAACGAACGTTCGGCGCGGACAGCCCAGTCGGTTTCGGCGTGATTGAAGAAATCGATCAGCGCGTTGGTCTTGTCATCGTCAATCCGGCTCTCAATGCCGAGGGCTCCCTGGCCGATGGCAGGGATCGAAACATCGACCGAGAGGTACTCACCGATTTGCTTGGTATAGCCGAGACGGTGCATGCCTGCTGCAGCCAGAATGATGGCGTCGAGGTTCTCATCGGTCAGCTTTTTGATGCGGGTCTGAACATTGCCGCGGATATCGACCATCTGCAGGTCGGGGCGAATGTGCAGCAGTTGCGCCTTGCGGCGCAGGGCGCTGGTGCCGATACGGGCACCCTGAGGAAGGTCTCTCCAGGTTTTTACGCCGGGGCGCAGAATGACGATGTCGCGACAGTCTTCACGCTCGGTGATGCAGCGCAGGGCCAGTCCTTCAGGAAAGATGGTCGGTACGTCTTTCATTGAATGCACGGCGATGTCGATCTCGCCACGCAGCATCGCTTCTTCAATCTCCTTGACGAAGAGGCCTTTGCCGCCGACCATGGCCAGGGGAACATCGAGGATCTTGTCGCCCTGGGTTTTAATCTTGGTCAGGGAGACTTCCATCTCGGGGTAACGTTTTTCCAACTCGGATTTTACCCACTCTGCCTGCCAGAGTGCCAGGGCGCTGGCGCGAGTGCCAATGCGCATTTGCTGTTTAGCCATCTATCTAACTCCTTTATGCCTGGTCAGGATCGTCCAGGGGTTTGATTTCTTGATCATCGTCTGAGGGTGCGGGGAGATCGAAAAGCGTGCGTATGGCGTCGACATAGTCTTCACCGCTCATATCATTCTGCGAATTCTTCAGGATCGCTGTCGGTTTGTGCAGGATCTTGTTGATGATTGCTCCGGCCATCGCTTCGATGCTCTTGCGCTGCTTGCCTGTGAGATCCTTGAGATTGCCGAAAGTTTTTTCCAGCTCCTGCTGGCGAATCTCGTCAAGCTTGCGACGCAGAGCAATGACTGTGGGTTTGACTTCGAGGTTGCCCAGCCATAGGTGGAACTGGCCAATCTCCTGCTCAACGATCGCTTCAGCCTTGCCGGCTTCTTTCTGGCGCTCCTTGAGGTTGGCCTGAACGACTCCCTGGAGGTCGTCGACATCGTAAAGATAGGTGTTGCTTATGTCGTTGACCTTAGGATCGATATCGCGCGGTACGGCGATGTCGATCAGAAACATCGGGCGGTTCTTGCGACGCTTAAGGACTTCTTCCATCTGGCGCTTGCCGAGGATGAAGTTCGGCGCGCCGGTCGAAGTCATGATGATGTCGACTTCGGCAAGATGATCGACAAAGCTGTCAAACGGGACGGCCTTGCCGTCAAACTCGGCCGCCATCTTTTCCGCTCTTTCAAAGGTCCGGTTGGTGACCAGAACTTTTGAGATGCCGTTGGCGACAAAATGGCGGGCCGCAAGTTCACACATTTCTCCGGCGCCGATGATCATGACGCCCTTGTTGTCGAGGCGATCAAAGATTTTGCGCGCCAGTTCTACGGCCGCAAAAGAGACTGAGACAGCGTTGCTGGCGATCGCGGTTTCGGTGCGAACCCGCTTGGCGACAGAGAAGGCTTTGTGCAGGAAACGGTTGAGGATGAGCCCGGCGGTTTTGAACTCGGCGGCATAGCCGTAGGCGGTCTTGATCTGACCAAGAATCTGCGGCTCACCCAGAACCATCGAGTCGAGGCTGGAGGAGACGCGGAAGAGGTGGCGGATCGCTTCCTCTCCCTGGTAGTCGAAAAGGTTCTCGTTGATCTCTTCCGGGGAGACTTCGTGGTATTCCGCCAGGAAACGACGTAACTCGGCGATCGCAGCATCCGGTTCCTTGGTGACGGCACAGAGTTCAACCCGGTTGCAGGTCGAGATGATCAGCCCTTCGGTGATGGTGGACAGCTCGAGCATCTGTCGCAACGGCCGTTCCATGGCTGTCGGCGCAAAGGCGAGTTTCTCTCGAATTTCTACCGGCGCTGTTTTATGGCTCAGGCCGATTATGACGATATGCATGGCGTTATCCTCTCCGTCTTTCGCTATTGCCCCGTAAAGTTACGGAAGCTGTGTTCCCCGGAGAGGAACATGTTGACGCCAAAGAAGGTGAAGAGCAGCAAGCAGAAGCCAATGATGGCGACGATGGCCGCCCGACGGCCTCGCCATCCGATGGTAAGCCGGCCATGCAGGAGGGCGGCGTAAATGAACCAGGTGATCAGTGCCCAGGTCTCTTTAGGGTCCCAGCGCCAGTAGCCGCCCCAGGCGGAGTTGGCCCAGATGGCTCCGGAAATAATTCCCATCGTCATGAGAGGGAACCCGAAGGTCAGGCATTTGTAGTTCATGCTATCGAGGGTGTCGAGGGAGGGAAGCCGGTAAAAGAGACCGGAGAATTTCTTGCTTTTCAGCATGCGCTCCTGGAGCAGATACATGATTCCAGCGGCAGCTGCAATCGCAAAGACCGCGTGGCCGAGAAAAGCCAGAGTGACGTGTACCGGAAACCACCAGCTATCGAGCATCGGATTGAGCGCTGGTGCTTGTGCGGACTGATTGGTGCCGATGATCATCAGGCTCAGAGCCAGGGGGGTAATAAAAGCTCCAAGCATCACAGTGCGATAGCGCCAATAAAAAAGCAAGTAAGTGCCGACCAGCGCCCAGGCGAAAAAGGACAACGACTCATGCATGCTGGCCACCGGAACTGCTCCGGTTGAACACCAACGGACAACGATGGTGACGCAATGCACACCGAAACCACTGATCAGTATCCAGACGGCTGACTGCCGGAACCCCTCCTTGCGCGAGATCACGCCGATCAGGTAGCAGATGGTGGCAACAAAGTAGACCAGCAGGGTGATTTTGAATAGCAGCAGATTCGCAGTCATGATGAAACGTCTCGAGGACCAGTCCTGAATTTTCGGGCAATAAGCTGTTTGCCAGAAACCCGGAGCAGCAAGTTGTTAATCTGTTAATCGACCACCGGCAATCGTCTCTGCCAGCGCCATTTTATAAAACTTATCAAACCCTGTGAGGATACGATTTTTCACACTTGTCTGTCAAATTTCTTGTTGATAAAAGCCCGAGGTTGTTAAGGACATTTGGCTCTGCGCAGAAAAAGTTGTCAATCCCGCGGAAACACGAGGGGCTGCTCCTTGCAAGAGATGCTGATATCGTCTCGGCAAGCAGTCCCGGGCGAACTGGTCTGTGTTTGCGAGGGTCAGGTGCCGAAAAGCTCGCCCTCTACGAGAGTGCAGAGCAGGTTGCCGATAAAGAGGGTGCTTTCCAGCAGCCTTGGTAATGAATCGCTGGGCAGTGCAAGGCTTGTGTTCGGCAGAGACCCGGCGATCTCGGCCTGTTCGCTGGAAATCAATATGGTGCGACAACCTAACTGCTTTGCGGTGTTTAAAGCTTCACGGTCTGCCTGGCTCAGGTTGGTCCCGGCGAGCACCAGAATCGTATCCTGATTCGTGGCAAGGGCGCGTAGTTGGCGGCTGAAGAGCTGGCTGCCCTGTTCATCGCTGGCCAGAAATGTTGCCAGTCCGGCATCGTTGCTCAAGGAGATTGCTGGCAGGGCCGGTCGCTCGAGGGTTTGTCTGTGCAGAAAGGACTGACCGATAATCCCGGCAATAGCACCGAAGGGCCCACTGCCGACAAGAAAGAGCCGTCCGCCCTGGTGAAAGGTTGCCACCAGGTGTTCGGCCAGGCTGTTTAAAAGAGGTTTCTGGGTGAGCAGGAAAGGGTCGAGCACGCTAATCTGCTGCTCAACTGCTGCACTTATTTTGTCCTGAGTCATAGCGCCCTCGTCTGGAGATTTGCGGTCATCTTAGGGGGAGGGGTGTGAAGTGTCAAGAGTTGTAACTTTCAAGGCAAGAGTGAGGATAAGCCCTTGATTTTTTGAGCAGGAGGATTATTATGAAACCTGAATGTTTTAAAGATCCAATTCAAAAGGAGAAAATCTTATGTCCAGTGATAAAGTCGTCCATGTAACGGATGATTCTTTTGAGAGTGAAGTCAAGCAATCCTCGGTTCCCGTCCTCGTTGATTTTTGGGCCTCCTGGTGTGCGCCATGTAAGGCGATCAGCCCGCTTGTCGACCAGGTCGCCGAAGACTATGATGGCAAGGTCAAGATCTGCAAACTGAATGTTGATGAGAACCCTGCGACCCCGGGGCAATTCGGTGTTCGTGGTATCCCGACGATGATCCTCTTCAAAGACGGTGAGGTTTTTGATCAGGTTGTTGGTGCGGTACCAAAGAATCAGTTGGAAGATTTGTTGAAGAAGGTCCTCTAAGAGCTCTTCTCCTTAACAAATGAGCCCAGCTCGTTGTTGTGCACAAGCTACAAAGAAACCCCGCATTCATAAATGCGGGGTTTCTTTGTTGGACGCTTCATATGCAAATTGCAATCGTGAGATAAGGCGAGTTAGCTAAAAGAAAGTTTTCATACTGTCAAGCCGCCCCGAATTTCAAATGCGGTCCGGTTTTTTGTGCCTTTATGTAGACGCTCTTTGCTCAGGCAAAGGGGTTGCTGACCTGAATCGTCTGGTCTCGGCGAGGACCGACAGAAATCAGAACCGCCGGGCAGTTGACCAGCTCTTCGAGCTTGGCCAGGTAGGCTTTGGCAGCATCAGGCAAGTCGGCCATTGACTTGGCCTCACAGATGTCGCTGCCCCATCCCGGGAACTCTTCATAAACCGGGGTGCACTCCTGCAGGATGTCGGCATCACGGGGGAAATCCTCGATCAGTTCGCCTTTGTAGGAGTATGCCGTGCAGATCTTGATACTGTCCAGCTCGCTCAGCACGTCAAGCTTGGTGATCGCCAGACCGGTCATGCCATTTAGGCGGACGGCCTCTCGCAGGGCGACGGCGTCAAACCAGCCGCAGCGACGCGGGCGTCCGGTCGTGGCTCCGAACTCACTGCCGGCTTTGCGCAAATTCTCACCCATCTCATCGTGCAGCTCCGAGGGGAAAGGGCCTTCTCCGACTCTGGTGCAGTAGGCCTTGGTGATGCCGATAACGCCGTTGATGTGACGTGCGGCGACGCCGGAACCGGTGCAGACGCCACCGATACAAGTCGATGATGAAGTGACGTAGGGGTATGTGCCGTGGTCGATATCGAGCAGGGTGCCTTGAGCACCTTCGAAGAGCAGGTTCGCTCCTTCTTCGATGGCCTTGTTCAGTGAGCGCGAGCAGCAGCCGATGTATTTTTCGATCTGCTGAGCGTAACCGGAGTACTCGGCAAAGATCTGTTCTTCGTCGAGAGGAGCCTCACCAAAAAAGTTCTCCAGCAGAAAATTTTTCTCCGGCAGAATCTCTTTGAGCTTGCGACGGAAAACCTGGGGTTTGACCAGATCACTCATGCGGATGCCGCGACGACCGACCTTGTCTTCATAGGTAGGGCCGATGCCGCGACCTGTGGTGCCGATTTTGCGGTCAGCGTGCTTCTCACGGGCCAGATCAATCGCCTTGTGCCAGGGCATGATGACATGCAGGTTACTGTCAACGACCAGTTGCGAGTCGTCCTGCATGTAGCCCCTTTTCTTTAACCCTTCAATCTCCCCTAGGAAAATCTTTGGGTCGAGGACGACACCGTTGCCAATGATGCAACGTTTGCCAGGGTGCAGAATGCCTGAAGGGATCAGGTGCAGAACGATGGTTTCATCACCGACTACGAGAGTGTGGCCTGCATTGTTGCCACCCTGATAGCGAACAACCTGCTGAGCATGTTCGGTGTAGATGTCAACAACTTTACCTTTACCTTCATCGCCCCACTGGGCGCCGACAATGACGACGTTTGCCATGTTGTTCTCCGAGTTGTTTTAAATTGTAAATTGTCCCGATTCGATCGCGTTTTGAGTCACGCTGCTCGACTCACCATCTGCTGTTCGGATCAGGGTCAGCTCTTCCTGTGATGCTTCGAGCACCAGCAGGTAACGGTAATGCATGCGTTTGGCATAGTCGAGACTGGCCGCCTGGCCGCGCTCGATTATGTCACGGGCGACTGAAAAGCCCTGGTCGCGCAAGGTCGCAGCGAGCCTTTGCGCCGGCGCCTTGTCCTGCTCCGAGGAGAAGAGCAGGAAGTCCGTGCCTTCTTCTGCCCGTTCGTCAAGCTCCCTGTCGAGAGCAAAGAGCAGGTTGTACAGGTTGAAAGCAAACCCTGTGGCCGGCGATGAGAAGCCGTAGCGTTCCGTCAGGCCATCATAACGGCCGCCGGAGCAGACCGCTCTGCCAAAGCCAGACAGGAAACCCTGAAATACCAGCCCACTATGGTAATCGAAACCGCGCATTTCACCAAGGTCTAAAGTGATATGTTCTTCAACACCGTACACGGTGAGGACTTCCAGAACTTTTTCCAGCTCATCCAGAGCCTTCTGTGAAGCGGGGTTGGAGATCGCCTTGCGTGCCTGATCAAGAGTCTCGCGGCCACCGTAAAGCCTGGGCAAAGCGAGAAGCTCAGTGCGTTGCTGATCGTTTAGAGGCAGAGTCTTGAGCAGTTGCTGCAGGCCGGAAAGATCTTTTGCCGTGATCGCGGTGCGCAGAGCCAGGGCCTGGCTCGCATCCAGGGGCAGGTCGTTCAGAACGCCACGCAGGAATTCGACCTGGCCGATATCGATAGTGAACTCGGTAGCGCCGACAGACTGCAGGCACTTCACAGCCATGGCAATCATTTCCGCATCGGCTTCCGGACCGCTGAGCCCGATCAACTCGACTCCGGACTGGAAAATTTCGCGGTCCTTACCGAGGCGTTGCTCGGTATGCCTTAGAACGCGGCCGTTGTAGCAGAGACGAAATGGCAAGGGCATCTCACGCATGCGGGTCGCCGCAATTCTTGCAACCTGGGGCGTGATGTCTGGTGGAAAGGCGACCAGGCGGCCGGTCTGTCGGTCATCAAAGCGAAAGGTGTTGGCGCGCAGATCACTTCCCAGCCCGAGCTCAAGAACGGCCAGGTCCTCAAGGATTGCCGGAGCTACGGGGCGGAAGCCCCAAGCCTTGTAAATGCTACGCAAAGTGTTTTGCAGGTAGTCCAGTTTGGCCGCTTTAACCGGCAGGAAGTCTTTCACGCCGGTTGGCAGTCGTGTCTCTATGATGTTAGGCACTTTCACGTCCTTCTAGAAATTTATAAAACAATCTGGTGTGCGGCGACGATATGCTCGTGGGCGCGCAATTTTTCCAGAGTTTCATCTGGAATGCAACTGTCAACATTAATCAAAGAGACAGCCTGACCGTCGATCGAATGACGGGTCAGGTTCATGCCTGCGATGTTAATTTTAGCTTCACCGAGCAGTTGGCCGATAAAGCCGATGATGCCGGGATGATCCTCGTTGAAAAGGACCAGGAGGTGGCCGTTGGGCAGCGCCTCGACGTTACAGCCGTTAACACGCACGATCCGGTAGTCGTTTTCTCCGAAAAGGGCGCCACAAACAGAATTCTCGCCGTCAGCGCCGACCACTTCGAGGCGGATCAAACTGGAAAAGCCGCGGGTCGATTGGCTGCGGGTCTCGGTGACGCGAATGCAGCGTTCTTTGGCCAGAAACGGAGCGTTGATGTAGTTAACTTCGGAGCCGACCATCGGCGTGAGGATGCCTTTCAGGGCGGCCATGGTCAAAGGCTCGGTCGGGTTGTCGGTCACAGTCCCTGCATATTCAATGCGAACTTCTGTAAGACCCTTGCCGTAGAGTTGTGCCAGGAACGAGCCAAGACGCTCGGCCAGATCCAGGTGGGGACGTAATGTTGCCAGCAGATCGGCGCTGATCGAGGGGACGTTAACCGCGTTGATGATGATGCCTTTGGTCAGCATGTCAACCACCTGATTGGCGACCTGTACGGTGACATTTACCTGTGCGTCGCGGGTCGCGGTGCGTAGATGCGGCGTACAGATGACCTGCTCAAGCTGCAGTAAGGGGTTGTCAGCTCCCGGTGGCTCTTTGCTGAAAACGTCGATCGCAGCTCCGGCGACGCGTCCTGCCTTGATTGACTCGGCCAGGGCGGCTTCGTCGATCAGGCCTCCGGTTGCACAATTGATGACATGACAACCGGGTTTGATGCGTGCCAGTGTTTCATTGTTGAGGATATTGGCGGTTTCCGCATTGTACGGAGTGTGCAGGGTTAAAAAGTCGGAGCGGCTTAGCAAGCCTTCAAAATCGACCTGCTCTGCACCAAGTGTGCGGACCGTGCCTTCCGTCAGATATGGATCGTAAACAATTGGCTTCATCTTCAGGGAAAGGGCTCGCTCAATAACCATTCGGCCAATTTTTCCTGCGCCCAGAACGCCGAGTGTTTTTCCTGCGACCTCGATGCCGAGAAAACGATCAGATTCCCATTCGCCCTTCTTGGTTGAATGGCTGGCCGCCGGGATCTGTCTGGCCAGGGCAAAGATCATGGCGATCGTATGCTCGGCAGTGGTGGTGGTGCTGCCGAACGGGGTGTGCATGACCACGACCCCCTTGCGGTTGGCCGCTTCCAGATCGAGGTTTCTGGTGCCTACACCGGCGCGGCCAATAACCTGCAGTCTGTTGGCCGCATGAAAGATCTCTTCGGTGATAGCCGTTCCGCTGCGTACGATCAGTGCATCAACTTCGGCAATGGCTCCCAGAAGTTGTTCTGTCGTCAGGCCTGGCTGGTAGTCAAGTTCTATCCCCTCGGCTTGTTCGAGAACCTGTAGCCCTTCACTGGGAAATTTGTCAGAAACGAGTACTCTCATGGCGCAGACCCATAGCTGTTTGGAAGAGGTGGATACTTAAGTGTAAGACAACATAGTAACCTAGCAATCGACCCCTCCTCTGTCAAGGTGAAAGGCTGGAGCGGTAAATGACTGAATCGACGTCAGTTTGTATTCGACAAATTCTCTAGAAATGCGATCAGTAAACGCACGCCGACACCTGTGCCACCCTTGGGTGTGTAAGGGGTTGCCTGGTCGCGCCAGGCCGTGCCGGCGATGTCGAGGTGAGCCCAGTTGAAGTCCTTGGCAAACTTCTTCAGAAAGGCCGCAGCCGTAATGGTTCCAGCCGGACGACCTCCCGTGTTTTTTACATCGGCCACGTCGCTCTTGATCTGCTGGTCATAGTCCTCCCAGAGCGGCAGCTGCCAAAGTCGCTCGCCGCTATCATCGCCGGCTTCCAGTAATGCGTCCACGAGTTCCTGGTCGTTGCCGAGAACCGCTGTCGCCTGATGGCCCAAAGCAATGATACAGGCGCCGGTCAGGGTCGCCAGGTCAACGACCAGCCTCGGCTCGTAGCGTTTTGCGTAAGTCAGGGCGTCGGCGAGGATCAGGCGGCCTTCGGCGTCAGTGTTAAGGACTTCAATTGTCTGGCCGGAGAGGCTGGTGAGGATGTCTCCTGGCCTGTAGGCGGTTGCCGAGGGCATATTTTCAACTGCGGGAACGATGCCCACCAGGTTGACCGGCAGTTCCAGAAGGGAGGCGGCCAACATGGTGCCGATGACGGCCGCCCCACCGGCCATATCCATCTTCATCTCATCCATTTTTTCGCCCGGCTTCAACGAGATCCCGCCTGAGTCAAAGGTGACGCCCTTGCCCACCAGGGCCACTGGTGCTTCGTCTTTGTGGCCGCCCTTATGCTCGAGAATAATAAGGCGCGGCTCGCGTGCGCTACCCTGGGCCACGCCGAGAAGAGCACCGCAACCTTCTTCGGTTAACTCTTTCTGGCCGAGGACTTTGCAACTCAGTGTGCTCTGCTGCGCTGCAAACTGCGCCTGTTCGGCGAGGTGCTCAGGCGATTTGATGTTGCCGGGAGCGTTGACGAGATCTCGCGTCAGTATGACCGCCTGGCTGATTTTACGCGCCTTTTCAACGGCAACCTCGCAGCTTTTTTTATCTTGTTCCGCTGTGATTACCAGAGTGACGGTCTTTGGCAATTTGCGAGCCTTTTTCGTTTCTTCTCCGAGGAACAAGTCGTAGCGGTAGCTGGCTAAGAGAAGCCCTTCTGCCAAAGCCTGGAACGGAGCGGACTGTTCGCGCTCTTCGCGCTGAAAAGGTAAAGCGAAGGCCATCTGCCCGAACTTTTTCTCTGTGACCCTATTCACGGCCTGTCCAGCTGCCCGACGAACCTTTTCGTCGGAGATCTTTTCTGCTTGGCCAAGACCGATGAGGAGAACCCGCTCTGCCGGCAGATGTCCTGCGGGTTGAAAGAGGATCTGTTCATCCTCTTTGGCAGAGAATTCGCCATTGCGTTTTGCCTTGAGGAGCAGTCCACCGAGTTTTTGGTCAAGCTCTTTCATGAGCGGTGAGGCAAAGTCCTTCTCGCAGAGACCGATGACCAAGCATGAAGTTTTTATTTGTAGCGGAGACGATTTACGAATTTTTATGTCCATCTAATAACTCTCCTTGCTAATGAATTCAGACTTTTCTCGTTGATGATAATGATAGGCGGGTTTTTAGCTTTTGGCTAGTTGTATATATGGTTTTTAACTTAAGCGCCCTTCCTCTCTTTCCTCTGGTCCGTCTCTTGTGAAAACTCGTTATCTGTGCAGTCTCTTGCCGAGTGCTCCCTGAGCTACTAATTCAATGGGGGATGAGCACTTCCCGGTTGCGCTTGTCTCGGTTTCTGGGATATGTTCTCTTCTAGACTGTCTCTTCAAACTATCTTCCCGGTCTGAATGGTTGTTCCCAGGATATCTCCGTATCTGGAAGCCCTGAACTGTCATGCGTCAATTAGTTAAAGCCGTTCAATCCTTATTCTCCAGGCGCTCCGGCGCGTTGCAAAGTGAAAGCTCCTCTGCTGATTTTTTCAGGGGTATTCGTTTCCGTCTCGTTTCGTTCGTTCTGTCGTTGCTTGTAGTTACGACTTTCAGCGTCTCGTTTATTGTTATGCAAATCCTGGATTCCGCCCTGCTGGATTCTCTCGTCAAGCGGGGAAGTGCTATCACACAGGCCGCTGCCGTCCCCGCCGGATTCAGCCTGTTGGAGAATGATCGTCTGGCAATGGATAATCTCGTTGCCCAGATAAAAGCCTCCCAGGAAGAGCTGGTGTATGTCGCCATTCTGGATCTTGAAAAAAATATCCTTGCACATGATCGACTGGACCGGGTTGGCGAACAACTCCCTTCTTTGACAGGAAAGCCGATAGCACAGGCTCATGATGTTGCCATTGTTAGGGGGCAATATGAAGGGGTTGATAGCTTTGAATTCAGGCGCCCGATTTATTTTGCAGACCAGCATGTGGGGAGTGTCGTTGTTGCTGTCAGCGCCAGTAAGTTAATGGCCTCGAAGGCTTTGGCGCACCGACAAATTTTTACGGTCGCCACATTTGTAACTATCCTGGCCTTGCTCGGCGCGATTCTGATTTCAATGGTTTTCACTCGCCCCATCGAGCGTTTGGCCGACGGCGTTTCAAGGCTGCAGAAAGATGAGTATGTTGGCGATGTTCCGGTTCGTTCACGTAATGAACTGGGAATGTTGATTCGCAACTTCAACAAGATGGCAAGGACGATCCAGCAACAGAAAGCAAGCTTACAGGGCTATGCAGAGGATCTGGAATCGTCATATAATGATATCGTAAGAATTCTGGCCGCGGCTCTCGATGCCCGGGATAATTACACCTATGGTCATTCGGCCCGTGTTGCGCGTTTTGCTATCGCTGTCGCCGAGAGACTTGAGTTTACCCGCGAGGAATTAAAGGAACTGGAGATGGGGTGTTTGCTTCATGACATAGGCAAGATCCATGTCAGAGACGCTGTACTCAATAAGCAGTGTAACCTTGATCAGGAAGAGTCTCTGGAGATCGCTCAACACCCATTGCTGGGCTCACAGATCCTTGAACTTGCACCTTCGTTGCATAAATATATTCCTGGTGTAAAGCACCACCACGAGCGTTTTGACGGAACAGGCTACCCTGACCGGCTTAGTGGCGACGAGATCCCATTGCACGCCCAGATCCTTGCTCTGGCAGATACTTATGACGCCATGACAAGTTCGAGGCCATACCGAAAGGGTCTCAGCCAGGAAAAGGCGATTGCAGAAATCAGGCGCTGTAGCGGTAGCCAGTTTAACCCCAAGCTTGCTGAAATCTTTATCGATATCGTCCCTGTTGTTTCCGCCAGGTTAGTGGACGATCGGTTGCCACTGGAGTCGCTATGCGCATCGTAACTTTTACAGGTGTTTGTTGCCTGACCCTCACTCTGCTGTTCTCCGGTTGTTCTGCCGTGACCAATGTCTCTGACCCTGTGGTGGTTGAGAAGGACAACTCAAGCCAGGATGGCCGTAAGGCCGACAAACTAATCCCGGAGGCCCGTAAGACCATCGAACGGCTATTGGCCGAAGGCTCCCCGGTGAAAGCCCACGATGCTCTTCGTGATGCTTTAGGTCGTGGCGCCACGGAAGCCTCTTTGGTGGATCTTTACACGCAAGTGGCGAATCGTCTTTTGGGTGAGGCTGCCCGAGCTGAGGGGGAAGGTCACTTTGATACGGCGGGCAGATTCTACCGCATGACTTTAGGCCTCTATCCGCAGAGTTCACAACTTCGAACAGCTTTAGTTATGACTGAAGAAGCGATCAAGCTGAAGATTGATGAGTGCGCGGATGAACTGATGAAAAGCGGTTTGGTTGCTTATCGTGAAGGCGACTTGGCTGAAGCTGTGGCTGTTTGGGAAAAAATTTCCCCGTTTTACCCGGATTACTCCCCTTCTAACGTTGCAATTAAGACAGCGAAGCAACAAATTGAAAATCTCGAAAAATTGGCCCCGAACAAAGCGAACTGATTGGCGACTCTTTGGACCTTCAATGCATTGTCGCGGCGTGTCTGCTTTTTCCTCTCAGATTTTGACATTCTCTCTCAGGAAGCTAAACTATTATTCGGGTTTTCCATGTCTTATGGCTTCAGGAGGTTTCGATGTTGAGGTTTAGCTTTAAATTTTGTTTGCGGGTTGCTTTAATTTTTTGCTTGTCCGTTTCTCTGCTGGCATGCCAGTCGGGCATGTCGCCTTCGAGTCCGCCGGTAGTGGCGAGTGCCCCCGGAGCAGAATGGGTCGGAGAGTACGTTGACGGTCAGGGAGGAACAGGTATTCGTGGCCATGTCTATGTCGAAGCCAGTGGTAATCCCCTCCCCGGAGCATATGTCAACATCTATCCTGATGCAGTCACTAATTTGCTTGGTCCTTCCAAGTTCATGTCAATCCCAACCGATAATGCTGGTAATTTCCAAATGGATGTGTCGCCGGGGGTCTATTATGTCGTCGCTCGTAAACGGCTGAGTGGCCAACCCACTGGACCATTGTCTCCAGGGGATTATTATTCTGAGCATCAGCGGTTGGTGACCAAGGTTGAGGAAGGTAAAATTGTGGTGGTTAAGCTGCCGGTGGCTATGATGAAGGCGCCGATGTTCTTTAATAGCCGACAGACGGATCAGCAGACGAAAACCGGGGTCAAAGGTGTCTTGGTGAATCAGGCGGGGCAACCGGTACGTGGAGGCTTTGCCATGGCATATGTGAACCAGGAGATGAAGCGGCTCCCCGATTTTATCTCCACCCTCTCCGACGAGCAGGGCCAGTTCACGCTCTACCTTCCTGAAGGAGGGACCTATTACTTGGGGGCCCGTATTCAGGCCTGGGACATGCCGACTAATGGTGAGCCGTACGGTATCTACGGTGGAGAGGTTCCTGAGCCGATTGAGGTAGTTACAGACAGTTTTGTCGAAGAGATTCACATCAAAATGACTCCCTTTCAAGGAACTTATCAGCCCGGCAAAAGCCAGCGTCCTTTTTAAGGATGGATTTATTAAAGCGGTTGTTCTGCCAGCGGATAACTCTGTAGCCCTGTTGCAAACGAAGAGAGCCCGACCTCATAAATGAAGTCGGGCTCTCTTCGTTATTGCTTATAAATGTCTTTTAAAGTGCTCTGAAAGCCTTGCTTGCCGCTTCGATCGTCTTGTCGAGATCTTCCTGTGAGTGAGCGATACTCATAAAGCCGGATTCGTATTGCGAGGGTGCAATGTTGATGCCCTGGTCGAGCATGCTGCGGAAGAAGTTGGAGAAGATCTCAGGCGTTTCCGGTTTGACGTCGCTGAAGTTAAACACCTCTTCCGCCTGGAAGTAAGTGCAGAACATGGCACCAACGCGTTGCAGTGACGTCGGCACATTGGCTTCAGCGGCTGCTTCTTGCAGACCTTTACAGAGGTAGGCGCTTTTTTCTTCGAGTGTTTCGTAGAAGCCGTCTTGTTTAAGTAGCTCCAGGGTGGCGATGCCCGCGCTCATGGCCAGCGGATTGCCGGACAGGGTTCCTGCTTGATAAACGCCACCACCAGGAGAGAGCGATTCCATGATCTCTCGCTTGCCACCGAAGGCGCCAACAGGTAAGCCGCCGCCGATGATCTTGCCGAGGCAGACCAGGTCGCCGCGCACCTTGAATCGCTCCTGGGCACCACCGTAGGCAACCCGGAAGCCGGTCATGACTTCGTCGATAATTAAGATAATGCCCTGATCATCGCAAAGCTGACGCAACCCCTCGAGAAAGCCTGCTCTTGGTGCTACGCAGCCCATGTTGCCGGCAATTGGTTCGAGGATGATACAGGCGATTTCGCCCTTGTTGGCGGCCACCATCGCTTTCGTCTCTTCAAGGTCGTTGTAGGTGGCTGTCAGGGTGTGTTTGGCGAAATCCGCGGGAACGCCGGGGGAAGTCGGTACTCCGAAGGTGGCCAGTCCGCTGCCGGCTTTTACCAGCAGTGAGTCGGCGTGACCGTGATAACAGCCGTCGAACTTGAGAATCTTGTCACGACCGGTGTAGCCACGAGCCAGGCGGATGGCACTCATGGTGGCTTCGGTACCGGAGGAGACCATGCGCACCATTTCAATATTCGGATAGGCGTCGCAGACCATCTCAGCAAGCTGTGTCTCGCGGGCCGTAGGTGCCCCGAAAGAAGCGCCCGTTGCTGCTGTTTTCTGAATGGCTTCAACAACCTTGGGGTGGCAATGGCCTAGAATCATTGGGCCCCAGGAGCCGACATAGTCTATATAGGCGTTATCGTCGGCGTCGAAAATTTTCGAACCAGCGGCCCGGGAGATGAAGATTGGCTCACAGCCAACAGACTTGAATGCCCGAACCGGGCTGTTAACACCACCCGGGATCACTTGTTTTGCCTTGGCAAAAAGGTTGGAAGATTTCTGGTGGTTCATAGCGGCTCCTTAAAGAACTTGCTTGCGTTGGGAAGGTTGACAGCTTCGACAGGTCTTTGTTCGGTGGCTGCGGGTTCCTTAGGGTCGTTCCCTAGCTGCCGTTTCGACGTGTCTGAACGTATGGCCTGGTTGCTCCTCTATATCAAGGTGACACCTGTTAACATAGCAACCAGAGCCTGTCAAGAAAACGCCCTTTTTCGCATAGGGTCAACGGTTGGTCTGGCTTAGCTCTTAATGTTTTAGTCAAACTAAAATATTTCCGTGAGGTTTGTAGCCATCTGTAAAAATAAGCCTTTATTTATTTTAATCTTGCCCATTCTCGTGCCGGTTGCCTTCTCTTCTCTTTTGAAGTAAAACTAAAAGATTCTTATTGTATACTGTTTGACTTTGCTGGTTAACTGCTTTATAAACGCTGGTCTGACCAATTTACAGGGTAGGGTATTTAAGGTGTATGGCTGATCTTCTCGTCATTTTGGTAAGCGCAATCTTTGTCAACAACTTCGTGTTGGCGCGCTTCCTCGGCATCTGTCCATTTCTCGGCGTTTCCAAGAAGGTGGAAACAGCTCTGGGGATGGGGATGGCGGTTACCTTTGTCATGACTGTAGCTACGGTGGTGACCTGGTTTGTCCAGTACTTTGTCCTGATTCCTTTCGGTATCGAATACCTGCAGACGATTGCTTTCATCCTGGTGATTGCTTCCCTGGTTCAGTTGGTGGAGATGGTTATCCAGAAGGTCAGCCCGGTACTCTACCAGTCTCTGGGGATCTTCCTGCCGCTGATTACCACTAACTGCGCAGTTCTTGGCCTGGCTGTTCTCAGTATTCAAAAAGATTACACGTTTTTGGAAGGTATCGTCTTTGCTATCGGCGCCGCTCTCGGTTTTACCCTTGCCCTGGTCCTTTTTGCCGGTTTGCGTGAGCGGCTTGAACTCTGTGCCGTGCCGCAGAGTTTTCGCGGCACCGCCATTGCCCTGGTGACGGCTGGCCTTCTGTCCCTGGCCTTTATGGGCTTTGCCGGTCTGGTCAAAGGGTAGGCCTTATAATATGACGTCCAAGGTAGTTTTATGCTTGCAGCTATATTAAGTCTCGGATGCATCGGTCTGGTTGCCGCGATTGCGCTTGGCTTTGCCGCCAAGAAGTTTGCCGTGGAGGTTGACCCACGTGAACTTGCTGCAATGGAGGTTCTGCCCGGAGCCAATTGCGGAGCCTGTGGCTTTCCCGGTTGCGCCGGCTATGCCAAGGCCCTGGTTGCAGGCACTATCGATTTGAACCAGTGTCCTCCCGGCGGCGCCGATGTGGTGGCAAAGTTGGCGCGGATTCTTGGTGTCGAGGCTTCGGCTTCAGAAAGACAGCTTGCCGTTGTCTTGTGCCAGGGCGATAATCGCAGGGCGCAGGTCAAATACCAGTACCTGGGCTTGGCCGATTGTACGGCGGCACAAAAGATCGCAGGCGGGCCAAAGGCTTGTCCCGGTGGCTGCCTGGGCCTTGCTTCCTGCCAGCGTGCCTGCCCCTTTGACGCAATCGAAATGACAGATGACGGTCTGGCGGTGATCAGCCGTGAAAAATGTACCGGATGCCGAAAGTGCGTGGCTGTCTGCCCCAGGAATGTGATCCGCATGACGCCCTATGAGTCAGAAATTCACGTGCTTTGCAACAGTCACGATAAGGGCGCCATAGTGCGCAAGTACTGCCAGATTGGTTGTATTGGTTGCCATATCTGTAAGAAAACCATCCCCGAGGCATATAAGGTCGAAGACTTTCTCGCTACCGTTATTTATGGGCAGGATGAAGAAGCGATTGAGGCGATTGGCAAATGTCCGACCAAGTGCATTCGGGACTTCAGCGATGGCTATCCTGAAGGCAGCAAACTTTTGACTGTCGCTGTAGACAAACCACACGCGGCCTGATTTAAGGTAGAGACTGGTGAAATTAAAAACCTTTACAGGGGGCATACATCCTCCGGACAACAAGCAGTGGTCATCGCACAAGGCGATAGAAGACTGCCCCTTGCCCGCAGAGTTTGTCGTGCCTATGGCGCAGCATATAGGTGCTCCTGCCGTTGCTTCTGTAGAGGTCGGTCAATCGGTGTCCAAAGGCCAGGAGATAGGCTCTGCAAAGGGTTTTGTCTCAGTGCCGGTGCATGCGCCAACCTCCGGAGAGGTCGTTGCCGTCGAAAGCCGTCCACACCCCTGGGGAACTTCATTGCCGGCGGTTGTGATCAAGCCGGATGGTGAAGATTGTTGGTCGACGGATTTGCAGCCCGGAGACCCGGGCAGCCTGACTGTAGATGAAATCGTTGAAAAAGTACGCTTGGCAGGCGTCGTTGGCATGGGTGGCGCCGCTTTTCCCGCGCATGTCAAAATGTCGCCTCCACCGGAGAAAAAAATCAGCACCCTGATCTTCAATGGCGTCGAGTGTGAGCCCTACCTGACGGCTGATCACCGCATGATGCTTGAAGAGCCCGAGCGCATTCTGCAGGGCGTTGCCTTGCTACAGTATGTTTTTGGTGCCGAGCGGGTGGTGATCGGTATCGAGGCGAATAAGCCCGATGCGATTGCCTTGCTTGAGAAAGAGTGTGCTGGTGCGCCAGTCGAGATACTGTCTCTTCAGGTCAAGTACCCGCAGGGGGCTGAGAAACAACTGATCGCTGCGGTGACTGGACGCGAGGTCCCTTCGGGCGGATTGCCTATGGATATAGGTGTTGCCGTACATAATATCTCGACCGCGGCAGCTGTTGCGGATGCGGTCCTTTTTGGGCGGCCTCTGATCGAAAGAGTCTGTACGGTGACAGGGCCTGCTATCCGCGAGCCCAAGAACCTGCGGATACGCATTGGTACCCCGCTGTCTCACCTGGTTGAAGTCTGTGGTGGCTTGACTGAAGATCCGGGCAAGATCGTGCTTGGCGGGCCAATGATGGGCTTTACCCAGCTCGATTTTGATGTCCCTGCAACCCGGGGAACCTCTGGTCTGCTGTTGTTGCGTGATGAGGATGTTGATCGCCAGGAAGAGGGCCCCTGTATTCGTTGCTCTCGCTGCGTGCAAGCGTGCCCGATGCACCTTCTGCCGACGACGATTGCCGCATACTCGCGTCGGGACCTTCTGGCAGAAGCTTCCGAGTATTGCGCTATGGATTGTATTGAATGCGGTTGTTGCAGCTACGTTTGTCCTGCGACGATTCCATTGGTGCAGGCGATCCGCTACGGTAAGGCCGCCATCCTTGCCAAAAAGAGGAGCTCATAAAACCCGTGAGCAAGCAACTCTACCTGTCTTCTTCGCCGCATATACATTCCGGCGATTCCACGTCCAAGGTCATGCGTGCTGTGCTTTACAGCCTGCTGCCCGCTTGCGCCGTGGCGGTCTATTTTTTCGGGCCGGCAGCCTTGACAGTCCTGTTGATTGCAACCTTGGGGTGTCTTGCCACGGAGGTTGTCTGTCAGCGTTTGATGGGGCAGCCGGTGACTATTGCTGATGGCAGTGCAGCCATTACCGGCGTTCTGCTCGCTCTCAACCTGCCGCCTTCAAGCCCCTGGTGGTTGACCTTGCTCGGTGCGGTGATTGCCATTGCGATCGGCAAGCAGGTCTATGGCGGCCTCGGCTCAAACCCCTTTAATCCGGCCCTTGTGGCCAGGGTTGTGCTCCTCATCTCTTTCCCTGTGCAGATGACAACCTGGTCATCACCGACACCTTTCGGCTCTGGGCTTGACCTTGTTACCACCGCAACCCCTCTGGGGGAGTGGAAGAATGCCGTCATGCTCACCGGACAGATGCCGCCTGAACTGCAGTCTGGGATGGCGGATTATTTCCTTGGTAATATGGCCGGTTGTATAGGTGAGGTCTCTGCTCTGGCGTTGCTGCTAGGAGCGGGCTATCTCTTTTACAAACGAATTCTGACCTGGCATATTCCTGCTACTTTTGTCGGTACGGTGGTTCTCTTTTCGAGTGTGTTCTGGCTGGTCAACCCGGACAAGTACCCCAACCCGCTTTTTCACCTATTGACCGGCGGCCTGGTTCTGGGGGCCTTTTATATGGCAACAGACATGGTAACCACGCCGGTTTCAACCAAAGGCATGCTGTTTTTTGGAGTGGGTTGCGGTGTGTTGACTGTTCTGATCCGTCTCTTTGGTGGTTATCCGGAAGGAGTCTCTTTCGCTATTCTGCTCATGAACGCCGCGACTCCGTTGATCGATCGCTATAGCCGTCCCAAGACTTTTGGCACTTCACGGCAGGGGGTGAGGTCATGAACAGTATGTTGCGTCTCGCCCTGGTGCTGACTCTGATTACTGCTGGCGCCGGTTTGATCCTGTCTATGGTGGAAGCTGTGACACGTGAGCCGATAGCTGAGCAGCGTCGCCTGGCAACCCTGCGTGCTTTGCGGGCCGTCTTGCCGCCGGGCGACAACTCTCCGGACCAGGACACTGTTCAGTTGCTGACGGGGCAGGACAGGCGTGGTCGGGATGTCCTGCGGACTTTCTACCGAGGTAGACAAGCGGCTGAGCTGAGCGGGGTTGCCTTTCAGGTTGTTGCCCCGGACGGTTATAGTGGCAATATTGCAGTGATGGTCGGTGTGGACCCGGAAGGTACGGTCGACGGCATAGAAATCCTGAACCATAGCGAAACACCCGGTTTGGGAGACAAGATCACTTTGCCGGGCTTCAAGGATATCTTCACCGGGAAAAATCTGCAGAATGCTGACTGGCGGGTGAAGAAGGATGGTGGTGAGTTCGACCAGATCACTGGTGCGACGATTTCTCCCCGGGCCGTTGTTGGTGCTGTGCGGAGAGGTTTGGAGTTTTACCACGAGCACCGTGACGAGATCCTTGCCGATGCTCAAGGGGGCGGCCAATGACGTTAAGCCGTGAATTCCGTAAAGGCCTTTGGCGCGAGAATGCTGTATTCAGGCTGCTGTTGGGTTTGTGCCCGGCCCTGGCGGTTACGACCAGCGCTGAGAATGGCCTGGGCATGGGGTTGGCTACGACCTTTGTTCTGGTCTGCTCCAACATCGTCGTTTCGTTATTACGGAAAGTCATCCCGCCGAAGGTTCGGATCCCTTCCTTTATCGTTGTCATCGCGTCCTTTGTGACTGTCGTTCAGCTCTGTATGGAAGCTTATTTCTACGATCTCTACAAGGCCCTGGGGATTTTTATTCCCCTGATTGTTGTTAACTGCCTCATCCTAGGGCGTGCGGAAGCCTTTGCTTCAAAGAACCGCCTTGTCCCCGCAGTCGTTGATGGTGTTGGCATGGGGCTCGGTTTCACACTGGCGCTTTTTGTCCTCGGTGCGGTCCGTGAACTCTTTGGTTCCGGCACCCTCCTCGGCTACAGCGTCTTCGGGGAAGCCTATCAGCCGTTGCTCTTGATGATCCTCCCCCCGGGGGCATTCATCGCAATGGGTCTTTTGTTGGCTGGAATGAACCTGTTTGACGCACGTAAGCAGTAAACAATTCCCCCTCTTTGCGCCCATTTAATACACTGCCTTTGTGTGCATTAATCGTCTCTAAGACAGCCAATTATCACGGCTTTCTTATCTTTTCAAGTTCCTGACTAAAATACTCATAAAGCCACAGAAATCGGGCGTTTATGGCCGATTGGATTGCATACAGTATACTGTATTTTTCCCTTGACAAAGAGGTGGAATTGTCCTAACTTGCTGTCGGCTAAAAAGCCAAAAAGCTATACCTGCGACTATTGGATTTTGTAATCTCACCTGGCAGGAGGATTATATCAATGCTGGACAGTTATCTACCAATTCTCACCCTGATCATCATCGCGCTCGGTTTTTCTGTCGCGGTGATCGTCCTTTCACGTCTGGTCGGAGAGAATAAGCCCTCG
Source organism: Deltaproteobacteria bacterium IMCC39524 (assembly GCA_029667085.1). Lineage (NCBI taxonomy): Bacteria > Deltaproteobacteria > Deltaproteobacteria bacterium IMCC39524. Next base: position 257,574 of record JARUHJ010000005.1, on the reverse strand, counting down.
GCGGTCAAGCTGGCGCCTTACGAGTGCGGGATGCCTCCCGTTGGCTCCGCCCATGAGCAGTTCTCGATCAAGTTCTACATTATCGCCATGCTCTTTATCGTCTTCGATATCGAAGTGGTCTTCATGTACCCCTGGGCGGTTATGTTTAAACGTCTCGGTCTGTTTGGTTTCGTGGAGATGGGCGTGTTTATTCTGATTCTTCTCGTTGGCTACGCATACGTTTGGAAAAAAGGAGCTCTGGAATGGGAGTAGAGGAAACTCTAGGTAATAACGTTATTACCACGTCGCTGGACACGATCGTCAACTGGTCCCGTGCCAGATCTCTCTGGCCGCTGACCTTTGGACTTGCCTGCTGCGCTATCGAGATGATGGCTACGGGTGCTGCTCGGTTCGACCTCGACCGCTTTGGTGTGCTCTTCCGCGCCTCACCGCGTCAGGCCGATGTCATTATTATTGCGGGAACTGTGACCAAGAAAATGGTGCCGGTTATCCAGACTGTTTATGAGCAAATGCCGGAGCCGCGTTACGTTATTGCAATGGGCGCATGTGCTTGTTCGGGTGGTGTCTTTGATACCTACAGCACGGTGCAGGGCGTTGATGAGATCTTGCCGGTTGATGTTTATGTGCCTGGTTGCCCCCCTCGTCCGGAAGGTCTGCTCTACGGCATTATGAAGCTTCAGGAGCAGATCATGAAAGAGCGCAATAGCTTTGGTGCTTCTATCGGCGTAGGCGAGCGGATCGCTGGCTGAAACGCTTCGACTGACTGGCAACTTTAACCCAGATAGACAGGATACAACCGTTATGAGTGTACAGGCTACTGTTGATAAGCTGAAAGCCAAGTTTGGCGAGACAGTGCTCGAGGTCATCGAGTTTCGCGGTGAGACTACTGTTGTTGTCAAGAAAGAGGAAATTGTAGCTGTTTGCACCTTCCTCAAGGAAGACGTCGGCTTTAACTTTCTGACCGATCTCTGTGGTGTTGATTACATGGGTCAGGCCCCCCGCTTTATGGTGGTCTACCAGCTCTACAATATCGGGACCCACACGCGTCTTCGCGTAAAGGCACCGGTTGAAGAGTCTGATACAACGATCGATACCGTAAGCGGTGTCTGGGCAACGGCCAATTGGTTGGAGCGCGAATGCTGGGACCTGATGGGGATTACGTTCAATAACCATCCGGATCCACGACGCATTCTTTTGCCGGCTGATTGGGAAGGCCATCCGCTACGCAAGGACTACCCGGTTCAGGGCCCGGATCGCGAGCCTTACCAGGGTCGTCTGCAGTAAGAGACTTTTCGCGTAAACTCAAGCACGTATCTGAATATAGACGAGGCAGAAATATGGCGAATCATGAAACCATGACCATCAATATGGGTCCACAGCATCCCTCAACTCACGGGGTGTTGCAGTTGGTCCTCGAGTTGGATGGCGAAATTGTCCGCAAAGCGACACCGCATATTGGCTTTTTGCACCGCGGTGTAGAGAAGTTGGCGGAACACCGTACTTATCACCAGGTGTTGCCCCTGACCGATCGACTCGACTACCTGGCTCCCATGCATAACAATCTCGGCTACGTACTGGCCGTGGAAAAGTTGCTTGGTATAACGGATGAGATTCCAGAGCGTGCGCAGGTTGTCCGGGTTCTGCTCGCCGAATTGACCCGTCTCAAGAGTCACCTGGTCTGGTTGGCATGCCATGCTCTCGATATCGGCGCCATGACCGTTTTCATCTATGCCTTCCGCGAGCGTGAGCACATCATGAATATCTACGAGAAGGTTTCGGGCGCTCGGATGACCTCGAACTACTTCCGCGTTGGTGGTCTCTCTGCTGATTTGCCCGAGGGGCTTGATAAAGAGATTCGTGACTTCATCGACACGATGCCTGGTCATCTGGATACTTATGAGGGTCTGTTGACCGGCAACAAGATCTGGCAAAAGCGTATTCAGAATGTCGGTGTCATCAGTGCTGAGGACGCGATTGATCTCGGTGTCACCGGTCCTTCCTTGCGCGGTTCCGGTGTTGATTGGGACTTGCGTCGTGATCAGCCTTACTCCGGCTACGAAAATTACGATTTTGAGGTTGTTGTCGAAGAGGGCTGCGACACATGGGCTCGTTATGTCGCTCGTCTCAGGGAGATGCGTGAGTCCTGCAAAATCATCCACCAGGCTCTCGACAAATTGAAGCCCGGCCCAGTGCTGGCTGATGCGCCTAAAATTGTTCTTCCGTCCAAGCAAGACACTGTGAATACAATCGAAGGTTTGATTCATCATTTTAAGATTATCAGCGAAGGCTTTAAGCCGGACGCCGGTGAAGTGTATGTCGGTGTGGAAAACCCCAAAGGTGAAGTCGGCTTTTACCTGGTTTCTGACGGTTCGCCCCGGCCGCATCGTATGAAGATTCGCCCGGCTTCTTTCATTAACCTCCAGGCCTTGCCCAAGATGTGCGAAGGTTCGATGATTGCAGACGTTGTTGCGGTTATCGGAACTCTAGACATCGTTCTGGGTGAGATCGACCGCTAACCTGCTGCGAGGATAAGGAATCAGCCATGAGTGAAGCAGTCGAAGCAACTGTTGCAGAGCAGGATACAGACCTGACCGGAGCGAACCAGATTCTCGACAAGTATGTTGATTTTCCAGGTGCTCTGATGCCGGCACTTCAGGAAATCCAGGAGTTCTACGGTTATATCCCCGAGCCAACGGTACATCTCACCGCCGAACGTTTGAACGTCTATACCAGTCAGATTTACGGGGTGCTGACGTTCTACGCTCAGTTTCATCTGGAACCTCGTGGAAAATACATTATTCGTGTCTGTATGGGGACGGCTTGTCACGTTAAGGGCGCAGGTCGGATTGCAGACATCATCAAGGAGCGCCTGGGTGTCGGTCATGCCGAAACCACAGAAGACCTTAAGTTTACCGCTGAATATGTGGCCTGTATTGGTGCCTGCGGTATGGCGCCGGTCATTATGGTCAATGATGGAACCTACGGTTCTTTGACGGTCCAGAAGACGGACGAAGTCATCAAAAAATACCAAGAGCTGGATTGATAACTCACCGAGGATTTTATGGCCGAAACAGCTGAAAATATCCAAGTACTTATCTGCACCGGAACCGGTGGCTACGCCTCTGGCGCCCAGAGTGTCATAGACGCTTTTGAAGCAGAGTTTGAGAAGCAGGGCGTAGAAGCCAAGATTGGCAAGCGTTGCGACATCAAGAAGACCGGTTGCCGCGGCCTGTGCGCCAACGACGTTCTGGTTGATGTCATCTTGCCTGGCCAGGAAGCTGTGACCTACGACTTTGTGACTGCTGAGCTGGTGCCGCAGATCGTTGAAGAGCACATGCTCAAGAACGAGGCCGTTGAAAAGAAGATAGCGGGAAAATACTATAACAAGTTCCTTGAGAAGCAACAGCGGATCATCTTCTCCCGTTGCGGTACGATTGACGCCGAGAGTCTTGATGATTTCCTCGCCAATAAAGGTTTTACCGGCATCAAAAAAGCTGTGACCATGACTCCCGATGAAGTTATTGAGGAAGTCAAGAAGTCCGGTTTGCGCGGCCGTGGTGGCGGTGGTTTCCCCACCGGCGTCAAGTGGTCTTTCTGTAAGGCCACTCCAGGTGAGAACAAGTACCTGATCTGCAACGCTGACGAAGGTGATCCGGGCGCGTTTATGGACCGCTCGGTTCTCGAAGGCGACCCCTACGGCTTGATTGAAGGCATGATGATCGCCGCTTATGCTATCGGTTGTAAGTTTGGCTATGTTTACTGCCGAGCTGAATATCCATTGGCGATCAAGCGTTTGCAAAAAGCGATTGACGTCTGCACCGAGAAGGGTTTCCTCGGTAAGGACTGTATGGGTCTTGGCTTTGAATTCGAGATGCGGATCAAGGCTGGTGCCGGTGCTTTTGTCTGCGGTGAAGAAACAGCTCTGATGGCTTCAATCGAAGGTGAGCGCGGCATGTCACGTCCTCGCCCTCCGTTTCCTGCAGTCAAAGGTCTCTGGGGCAAGCCGACCAATATCAATAACGTTGAGACGTTCGCCAACGTTGCATATATCCTCTACAACGGCGCCGATTGGTATTCCTCAATCGGTACCGAAGGCACCAAGGGCACCAAAATCTTTGCCCTGACCGGTAAGGTCAAGCATACGGGTCTGGTCGAGGTTCCTGCCGGAACCACGATGAAGGAAGTCATCTACGATGTTTGTGGCGGCATTCTCAATAACCGTAAGTTCAAAGCCGTTCAGGCCGGCGGCCCCTCGGGTGGTTGCCTTCCCGCTGAAGCCCTTGACGCCGAAGTCGATTACGACTCGCTGATCAAAGCTGGTGCGATGATGGGTTCCGGTGGTCTGGTTGTTATGGATGAGACCACCTGCATGGTCGACATTGCCCGCTTCTTCCTCAATTTTACCCGTGTAGAGTCCTGCGGCAAATGTATCCCTTGCCGTATCGGTCTGAAGATTATGCTTGAAATTCTCGAGCGGATCACTCAGGGCGAGGGTCGTGAAGGCGATCTGGAGTTGCTGGAAAGCATGGCTTACGACATCAAGAAAAGCTCGCTTTGCGGCCTCGGTCAAACAGCACCAAACCCGGTACTTTCCACCCTTCGATATTTCCGTCACGAGTACGAGGCTCATATCAAAGAGAAAGAGTGCCCGTCTCATGCATGCAAGCCGCTGCTGCATTTCAAAGTTATTGAAGAGAAATGTAAAAAGTGCGGTATCTGCCCGCGGGTCTGCCCGGTTGACTGTATCCAGTGGGAAAAGGGCCAGGTTGCAGTGATTGACCGTGAGGCATGCACTGAGTGTACATCCTGCTACGACGCCTGCCGCTTCATGGCGATTGAATAGTCACTATTTTAAGTCTATCACTGACGATAAGAGGACACGATGGTTAACCTGACAATCGACGGTAAACAGGTCACGGTCAGCAAGACAGCGACGATTTACGAAGCTGCCAAAGAGGCTGGAATCCATATTCCGGTTCTCTGCTATGCCAAGAAGTTGCTGCCTTATGGCGCCTGCCGGGTCTGCCTGGTGGAGGTTGAGCAGATGAAGGGGCGTTTGATTCCTTCCTGCACGACACCGGTTAGTGAAGGTATGGTCGTGATCACTACTTCGGATGAGATCAAGAAGGTCCGTAAGACGGTGATGGAGTTCCTGCTGGTTAACCACGTTCTTGATTGCCCTGTTTGTGACAAGGGCGGTGAATGTGATCTGCAGGATCTGGCGTATGAATTCGAATCGATCTCCAACCGCTTCGAAGGTGAGAAATTCGATCTGCCAACAGATGAAGTCAATCCACTGATCGAACGCAACATGAACCGTTGCGTACTCTGCGGCAAATGCGTCCGCGTCTGTGACGAAATCGTTGGTTACGGTTCCTACTCATTTATCAATCGTGGCTTTGAGACCAAAATTGCCACAGCGTATGATCGTGGCCTGGACTGTGAATTCTGCGGTCAATGTCTCTCCATGTGCCCGGTTGGTGCTCTCTTGCCACGGCCCTTCAAGTTTAAGGCCCGCCCCTGGCAACTCAAGGAAGTTGATTCGGTCTGCGGTTACTGCGGTAATGGTTGTACCGTTACCCTGGGTGTTAAGGACAATAAGGTTGAGACGATCCGTTTCAATGACAAAATTGGCGTCAACGACGGCAATCTCTGTGTGCGTGGTCGTTTTGGTTACTCCTATGTCAACCATGAAGACCGCCTGACCAAGCCGCTGGTTCGTAAGAACGGAGAGCTGGTTGAAACTGATTGGGATGAGGCGCTGCAGGTGGTGGCCGATGGCCTTTCCAAAGCGCAGCAGGGACAAGGTGCCGGCATTTTGTCGGGAGCACGCCTGACCAATGAGGAGCTTTATCTTCTCAAACAGGTCGCGAAAGAGGTTGGCACAGAGAACCTCGATCACTCCGGCGGCGAGTGTTACAAAGGTGTCACCGAAGGCCTGGTAGAGACTATCGGTGTTGCCGCCTCAACCGCAGCCTTCCCGCAAATTGAAAAAGCAAACATCATTCTGGCCATTCGTTCAGACTTTTACGAAACCCATCCTGTTGTCGGCATGGTGGTCAATCAGGCCATTCGTCGCAATGGAGCGAAGCTCGCTATTGTCGCTGACAAAAAAGGCAAGCTTGATAAACTTCCTGGCGCCAAAACACTTCTGAGTCGCCCCGGTCTTGAGCTTGATGTTCTCAATGCTATGGCAAGGCTTCTTCTCGATGAAGGCCTGGCTCAGACTGAAGGCATTGAAGGTCTTGAAGAGCTCAAAGCTGCCCTGGCTGACTTTGAGCCGGCTCAGGTTGCAGAGCGTACTGGTGTTGACCTCGAAACTTTGCAGGCGACAGCAAGACAACTGGCGGGCGCTGAAAACAGTGCAATCTTGATGGCCTACGGCATGCCGTATCAAGGTCTTAATAAAGAACTGGCAATAGCTGCAGCCAACCTGGCTCTGCTTGTCGGTATCCCTGGTCGCGAAGGCAGTGGCTTGTATCTCTGCGGTGAGAAGTCAAACAGCCAGGGGGCGATTGACCTCGGCATCCTGCCGCAAAACGGTGGTAAAGGTGCTCAGCAGATGCTCGACGCAGCCGCTGAGGGTAAGTTGGACGGTCTCTACGTTGTCGCTGAAGATCCACTGAGCAGTTACCCCGATCGAGACAAGATCGCTAAAGCTTTTGATAAAGTTCCTTTCCTGGTGGTTCAGGATCTGTTCCTCTCGCCCACCGCCGAGCAGGCTGACGTGGTTCTGCCCGCAGCTTCCTTTGCCGAGAAGGATGGAACTTTTACCAACGCCGAGCGCCGCATTCAAAGGGTGCGTCCTGGCATTCCGAGCCCTGGTGAAGCACGAACCGACGGCGACATCTTCTCCGCTTTGGCCGCCAAGCTCGGTTGTAGAGTTACTTTCACTGGCCCTGAAGCCATCTTCGCCGAGATTGGTAAGATCGCAACAGCTTACGCTGAGTTCAACTTCAATGAGATTGGGCCGCAAGGCGTTGTCTGGGGTGGCGAGATATTGCAGCCTGTTTGCAAAAAAGTCATTGCTGTTACCGGATGCAGTTCTGTCAAAGGTGATTTCCAGTTGGTAACCGGCAGTGCCCTCTACCACAGCGGGACGGTTTCCACGAAGGCTAAAGGTCCAATGGCCGTTCTTCCTGAGCCTTATCTCGAAGTCAGCCGTGAAGATGCCAAAACGTTGAGCGTTGTTGACGGTGACCTTGTCAAGGTGGCTGGCAACGGGACTGAACTGCAACTGAAAGTAAAAGTTGGCAATCGACTACCAAAAGGGGTTGTTTTCGCTCCTTATCACTTTGCCGAGGCCAATGTGAATCGTCTCTATAAAGGTGAGCCGGTAATCGTCGTTACCGTCAGCAAATAGAATTTATGGATATGCTCCGTTTTTGCGTACTTGAGCGCACTACGGTGTGAATAGAATCGCAACACTAAGATCAATCTGATACGAGGAAGAGGAAGATCATGACGCCTGAAATGCTGAGCCTCTCTAACAGTCCTGGTTTGTTTGTCGGGATAATGCTGGTGAAACTTGTAGTTGTCTTTGGCGTGACTATGCTCATCGTTGCTTACGCAACCTGGTGTGAGCGAAAAGTCATCGGTCATATGCAGACCCGCCTTGGGCCAATGCGTACCGGTTGGCACGGATTACTACAGCCGATAGCCGACGGTATCAAGCTGTTCTTCAAGGAGGACATCATCCCGTCTGAGTCAACTAAGGTGCCGTTTTTATTGGCCCCAATGATGATTCTGGTTCCGGCTCTGATTACGGTTGCCGTAATCCCCTTCGGACCGGATCTGAGCGTGGGTGGTTTCCTGATTCCCCAGCAGATTACCGATCTGAACATCGGTATCTTGTACATCCTTGCTTTCGCGGGTTTGGGGATCTACGGCATTGTTCTTGCCGGCTGGGCATCGAACAGTAAGTACTCTCTGCTCGGCGGCGTACGTGCCTCAGCCCAGATGATCTCATACGAACTGGCGGCTGGCGTGTCGATCATTGCAGTCTTCATGCTCTCGGAAACACTCAGCCTGCGTGAAATTGTTGCATTGCAGCAGCAGGATCTCTGGGGTGTCTGTTCCTTCGTGCCGAACTGGTACATCTTTAGCCAGCCACTGGCCTTCGGCCTTTTTATGATTACCGGCCTGGCTGAAATCAACCGAACTCCATTTGATATGCCTGAGGCTGAGAGCGAGCTGGTCTCCGGTTTCTGTACAGAGTACTCGTCCATGAAGTACGCACTCTTTTTCATGGCTGAATACGCTAACATGATCGTCATTGCTGCGATTGCTTCTACACTCTTCCTTGGTGGCTGGAGCGCTCCTCTCAATATCGGTATCTTTACCATGATCCCCGGTTTTGTCTGGTTGCTGCTGAAGATCTTCTCGATGATGTTCTTCTTCATGTGGCTGCGCGCCACCTTCCCTCGTGTCCGTTATGACCAACTGATGCGCATGGGCTGGAAAGTATTGTTGCCGCTGGCCCTGGCTAATGTTGTGATTACCGGCCTCGTGGTCGTGATTTTCTAATAACCGTTACCTTTGAGTCTTTAAGAGGTCTGATCATGTTCAAAGAATTTGCCAAAGGTCTGAGCATCACCTTCAAGCACCTGCTGCCGGGTCACTCAACGACCGTGCAGTACCCGACAGTTAAACTCAAGCCGTCCGATCGGTTCCGTGGCCTGCACCGCCTGGTTCCTTCTCAGGACCGCGAAAAGTGCGTCGCCTGTTACCTTTGTCCGACGGTATGTCCTGCCAAATGCATCACGGTTGAATCGGCGGAAAACGAGAAGGGCGAGAAGTATCCGAAAGTTTATACGATTGACATGCTGCGTTGCATCTTCTGCGGTTACTGCGTAGAAGCCTGCCCGGTAGAGGCGATCGAAATGACGGGTGCTTACGAACTGGCCAATTATAAGCGTGAAGACTTTCAGTTCACCAAAGAGCGGCTGCTGAAGTAAGCCAAGGGGAGCATAAATTTCATGGAACTCATTTTTTTCTATCTGATTGCGTTGGTTGCCATTGGCTCCGGATTCCTGGTAATCCGCTGTCAAAGCCCAGTCAATAGCGCCCTCGGTCTGGTCAATACCTTTTTCTGCCTGGCCATTTTTTATGTCATGCTGCATGCCCCCTTTATGGCGGCGATCCAGATCATGGTTTATGCAGGGGCGATCATGGTTTTGATCCTGTTTGTCATTATGCTGCTCAACCTGGGTACGGAAGCGCGTAAGCGTTATACCCACGGGATTGTCTGGTCAGCAATTGCCAGCCTGTTGGTACTGTTCAACGTGATGTACTTCATAAAGCGCGGTCGCGTGACCGGCGCTGAAGGAGACGTCACACCTTACATGGTTGAAAGCTTCGGTCATGTTGAGTTGATCGGTAAGGCGTTGTTCACCGAGTTCCTGCTGCCCTTTGAAATTGCCTCCATCCTGTTACTGGTGGCGATAGTCGGTGCGGTAGTTCTCGCCAAAAAAGAAGTTTAAAGCGTAGCGGACTACGGGAGACATACCAATGATAACTGTTTACCACTACATGACTGTTGCCGCGATCCTCTTTGCCATGGGCACCTACGGTGTTCTGACCCGGCGGAATGCGATTGTCATCTTCATGTGTATCGAACTGATGCTTAATTCGGTCAACCTGACCTTCATCTCATTATCCAGTCATTTGCAAAACATGGATGGACAGGTCTTTGTCTTGTTTGTCATGGCCGTTGCGGCAGCTGAAGCGGGAGTTGGCCTAGCATTGATGATCGCGTTCTACAGGAACCGTGATTCAATCGACGTCGATAATATTAACCTGATGAAATTGTGAGCGGTGTGAACCGTTCACTTCCCCTAAGAAGATTACTTCGTTCGGAGGAGAGATAGATGTACGATAAACTGTGGCTTATACCATTCTTCCCGTTACTCGGCTCAATTATTAACGGGTTGCTTGGCAAGCGGTTCATCAAGAACGAAAAGCTGATCGGTGCGATTGGTACTGGTATGTTGTTCCTTTCGTTCCTGGTCTCCTGCAAGTACTTTATCCAGCTGCTTGGCGATTCCGTCAAGTCTCACCAGAATGTTATTGCATCCTGGATGTCGGTTGGCAACCTGCAGGTGGACTGGGGCTTCTTGCTCGATCCACTCTCTGCCCTGATGATCATGGTTGTCACTGGTGTGGGTACCCTGATTCATCTCTACTCCATCGGTTACATGCATGGTGAAGAAGGTTTCTACCGTTACTTCAGTTACCTGAACCTCTTCGTTTTCTCCATGCTCATGCTGGTGCTCGGTAACAACGCACTGGTCATGTTTGTCGGTTGGGAAGGTGTCGGTCTCTGCTCCTACCTGCTGATCGGCTACTACTTCGAAAAGAAGAGTGCCGGTGATGCCGCGAAGAAAGCGTTTGTTATGAACCGTGTTGGTGACTTCGGTTTCCTGCTCGGTCTCTTTACCATCTTCTGGGCGCTGGGGAGCCATGGTGTCTGGACAATTAATTTTGTCGAAATCACAGAGAATGCTCACCTGCTCTCCGGAGACATGGTCCTTGGTGCCAGCGTGACCACCGTGGCAACCCTCTGCTTCTTCCTCGGTGCAACCGGTAAGTCGGCTCAGCTGCCGCTCTTCACTTGGCTACCTGACGCAATGGAAGGCCCGACCCCTGTTTCTGCTCTGATCCACGCGGCAACCATGGTTACGGCCGGTGTTTACATGATCGGCCGTATGAACCTCCTGTTTGCAATGAGTCCGACCACCATGTTCGTTGTTGCTCTGGTTGGTGCCTTAACGGCGATCTTCGCCGCGACCATCGGTTTTGCTCAGAACGACATTAAACGAGTTCTCGCATACTCGACAGTTTCCCAGCTTGGTTTCATGTTCGTTGCAATGGGTGTCGGCGCATTTACCGCGGGTATCTTCCATCTGATGACTCATGCTTTCTTTAAGGCTTGTCTCTTCCTTGGTTCAGGTTCTGTTATTCACGCCATGCATCACGCTCTGCACCACGCGCATCTTGATGATGACGCGCAGGACATGCGCAACATGGGTGGACTGCGTAAGAAGATGCCTGTTACCTGGGCAACCTTCGGCATCTCATGTCTGGCTATTTCAGGTCTGCCTTTCTTCTCCGGATTCTTCTCCAAGGACGAGATCCTCTGGTGGACTTTCGCCTCGACCCGTGGCAACAAGGTGATCTGGGTGATCGTGGTGGTCGCCGCCTTTATGACCGCATTCTACATGTTCCGCTGTCTCTACATGACTTTCTACGGAGAGCAGAAGACCAATCCTAAAGCGAAGGATCATGTCCATGAGTCACCATGGGTCATCACTCTACCCCTGGTCGTTCTCGCAGGTCTGGCGACAGTCGGTGGCCTGATCGGTATCCCGCATGCAATTGATATTGCCCATGTCGGCAATAAGTTGAACGCATTCCTGGCGCCGGTCTTCCATCACAGTCAGGAACTCTACAAGATAGAAGCGCATGGTTCTGCCAGTACTGAGATCATCCTGATGGTCTTCTCGGTTGCTGTTGCTTTGGCTGGTATCGGCCTCGCTACAGTCATGTACATGAAGGATCCTTCGCTGCCAGGTAAGTTCACTGCTAAATTTTCTACACTGCATCGTGCAGTCTTTAACAAATGGTATGTCGATGAGATCTACGACGCGCTTTTCGTGAACACCACCAAGAAGCTCGGCATCTTCTGCTGGAGGGGCTTTGACGTCAAGGTGGTCGATGGCATTGTTAATGGTGTTGCCAAGCTGGTCGGTGCTCTGTCATCAGTGTTGCGTTATACGCAGTCCGGATTGTTCCAGAACTATGCCCTGACTATGGTTCTAGGCACAGTGGTCATGTTGGCCATTTTTATTCTCAAATAAGGGTATAACGTTCAAGCGTTGATATAAGGAGCAGTGACCCATGAATGACCATCTTCTTAGCCTGATGACATTTTTCCCGTTGGTGGGGATGTTGATTATCCTCTTCCTGCCTCGGGAAGCCGACCGACTGATCAAGACGGTTACATTGGTCGTAACGATCATCGTTTTCTTCATCAGTCTGCCGTTGGCGTTCGACGATGTTTTTGTAAGCTCGTCGGCGATGCACTATACAGAATTCGCTAACTGGATCAGTGTCGGCGATTACTTCCAGATGAACTACAATGTCGGTATTGACGGCATCAGTCTCTGGTTGGTAATGCTGACAACCTTCATTATGCCGATCGCCATTCTTTCGACCTGGCACGCGGTCGATAAGAACACCAAGGGCTTTATGGCTCTGGCCCTTCTTCTCGAAACCGGCATGCTCGGCGCATTCATCTCTCTTGACCTCTTCCTCTTCTATGTTTTCTGGGAGTTGATGCTGGTGCCGATGTACTTCATGATCGGTATCTGGGGTGGTAAGAACCGCATCTATGCAGCGGTTAAATTCTTTATCTTTACCGCAGTCGGTTCTCTCCTGATGCTGGTTGCCATCATCTATGTTTACTATTACTCGGTTCAGGCGGGTGTCCCTTTTGAAAATGGCTTCAGTATCGCTCATTTTGCTCAATTGGATATCCCTGCACATCTGCAGACATGGCTCTTTGCTGCCTTTGCTTTCAGCTTTGCCATCAAGGTACCAATGTTCCCGGTTCATACCTGGCTGCCTGATGCACATACCGAGGCACCGACAGCGGGCTCCGTTATCTTGGCCGCTATTCTGTTGAAGATGGGTACTTATGGTTACGTCCGTTTCGCTCTCCCGCTCTTCCCGGTAGCGACGATGCAGTTCACTCCGTTCCTGGCACTGCTGGCCGTTATCGGTATTATCTACGGTGCCCTCGTTGCCATGATGCAGGATGATGTTAAGAAGCTTGTTGCTTACTCTTCAGTGTCTCATCTCGGTTTTGTTATGCTGGGTGTCTTTGCTATGAATCTGCAAGGTCTCTCTGGTGGTTTGCTGCAGATGATCAGCCACGGTATTTCAACCGGAGCACTCTTCCTCATCGTCGGCTTCCTCTATGAGCGTCGTCATACGCGCCTGATAGTAGATTTCGGAGGTTTAAGCAAGGTCATGCCGGTTTTCGCTACGATCTTCCTGATTGTGACCTTTTCGTCAATCGGCCTGCCGGGAACCAATGGTTTTGTTGGTGAATTCCTGATCCTGGTTGGAGCTTTTGAGAGCGAGCTGCGGGTCCTCACAGTGTTTGCCACAACTGGCGTCATCCTCGCAGCTGTTTACATGCTGTGGATGTTCCAGCGGGTCATGATGGGCAAGTTGACGAATCCGAAGAACGAAAACCTCAAAGATTTGTCAGCCCGTGAAGTTACCATCATGATGCCTTTGTTGATCTTCATCTTCTGGATCGGCATCTATCCAAACACCTTCTTGGACAAGATGAACCCCGCTCTTGAAAACATGATCAAAGAAGTCAAGGGCAAGCAGCAGATTGCCATGGTGGTCGAAGATATGGACCAAGCCGTCACGCAAATTACGGTCAACGATTAAATAATTATCTATAGCGTCTGAGGAGCCATTCAATGGAAAACCTGGTGGAAATCGCCTTGCAGAACGTCAATATGGCGGCCATTTTACCGTCACTGGTACTGACCTGCTTCGGCATGGGACTACTGCTGATAAATGTATTCCTGCCTCGTGGTACCACGCGGCATGCTGTCTGGATCAGTGTTGTCGGCCTCGTGGTAACGGGATTCTTCGTCTATACCGGTTGGGGAAATCCTCAATATGGTTTTAACGATGCTGTTGCAAATGATAATTATGCTGCCTTTTTCAGTATGATCTTCCTGTTTGCTGCAGGTCTGACGATTCTCGTGTCTGATGATTACCTGACGCGCGAAGGGTATCCTGTCAGCGAGTATTATCCGCTGATACTCTTTGCCACAGCGGGAGCCATGTGGATGGCTTCAGGCACCGACATGTTGACGATCTTCCTCGGTCTGGAAGTTATGTCCATTGCCCTTTATGTCCTGGCGGGTTTCTTTCGTGGTCAGTTGCGCTCTAACGAAGCAGGCCTTAAGTACTTCCTGTTAGGCGCTTTTTCCACAGGATTCCTGCTTTATGGTATCGCTCTTATTTATGGTGTAACGGGCTCTACCAAGCTGACAGAGATTGGCATTTACCTGAACGCTCATGGTTCTTTATTGGAAAATCCGATGACTCTGGCGGGACTTGTCCTGCTCTCCACCGGCTTCCTTTTCAAGATCGCAGCAGCACCGTTTCATATGTGGACTCCTGACGTTTACGAAGGTGCTCCGACTCCTATTACTGCATTCATGAGCGCTGGCCCCAAGGCTGCTGCCTTTGCTGCTTTCCTGCGCATCATGGAATACTGCTTCTTCAGCCTCAAGCCTGAGTGGACAGCAATGCTCTGGGTCCTCGCTGTTCTGACCATGGTCATCGGTAACGTGATTGCCATTCAGCAGACCAACCTCAAGCGTATGCTCGCATATTCTTCGATCGCCCACGCTGGTTATGCTCTGGTCGGTTTGGTTGCAGCGAATGAAATTGGTTACTCAGGTATCCTCTTTTACATGCTCGCTTACACTTTCATGAACATCGGTGCCTTTGCTGTGCTGGTTCTGGCCGGCAAGAAAGGCGAAGAGAATTTGACGTTGGATGGTTTCTCAGGGTTCGGTCTTAAACGGCCTTTCCTGGGCGTCGCCATGACCGTCTTCCTCTTCTCTCTGATGGGTCTGCCCCCAACAGCCGGTTTCGCTGGCAAGTTCTACATCTTTGCGGGTGCTGTTAAGGCTGGTTACATCTGGTTGGCCGTTATCGGTGTCCTGAACTCAGCCGTATCGCTTTACTACTACCTTCGTATCATGGTCTACATGTACTTCCGTGATGCCGAGGAAGATTACGCATGGGTTTCCCTCCCTGCAGCAGCAGTGATTTCCATCGTGATCGCCTTGATAGGTGTTTTCTACCTCGGGATCATTCCTGGTGACGTTATGGAGTTGGCCAAGATGGCCATCTTCTAGAAATATCTTAGATTCAATATCAAGGCTCCGATCATTTGATCGGAGCCTTTTTTATTTGATTTGGGTTTCTTTCTTGAAAGTCATTGGCGTTCTTCTTTACGGAAAGTATTATTGACAGAGTAAAGTCTCAACAAATCTTCCTATGGGTGTTTATGTATTTCTCTGACCTGCAAAATTTTATCAATCATCTCCAAACAACAGGCGAATTGAAGCGGGTTAAAGATCAAGTTGATCCTTACCTGGAAGTCGCTGGAATCGTGAACAGAGCCTGCAAGGATTCAGTTGATAACTGTGCTCTGCTCTTTGAGAAGGTAAAGGGCTCAAGTATTCCTCTGGTTGTTAATAGTTTTGGATCGATGCATAGAACAGCAACTGCTCTTGGTGTTGATCGTGTCGAGACCCTTGCTAATAAATTGAAAATTGATCTCGAAGGAAGCCCAGAGAAAGACTCAGGGCAAGCACTCCTTGGCTTGACCCAGGCTGCGGGCAAGGGACAACATCTCGACGATCGTTCTCTGCCGTCCTGCGTTACTTGTGGAAAAGGTTTACACGATCTTCCTGTTTTACATTCATGGCCGGAAGATGGTGGGCGATACATCACCATGGGGCAGACCTTCACCCAAGACCCGGACAGCAAAAAACAAAATTGTGGGATGTATCGGCTTCAGGTCGTAGATGAGGAGACCGCACTGATCAGGTTCCATCCAGGATCCGGGGGTGGTGACCATATGCAGGCCTGGCACGCCTACGGAAGGGCTATGCCAATAGCGATTGCTTTGGGTGGTCCGCCAGCGCTCACCTGGTGCGCAGGGCTGTCATTGCCCACCGGTGTAACTGAAACTGCTTTTACAAGTTACTTGACCGGACATTCCATCGACCTGGTAAGGTGCAGACACTCGGACCTTCTCGTTCCTGCAAACGCTGAGATTGTTATAGAGGGACTGGTTTCTCCTGATGACACCAGTGATGAGGGTCCCTTCGGCAATCACACCGGATATTATTCAGAGGTATCGCCAGCTCCTGTCGTGAAGATACAAAGCGTCTATAGAAAAGAGAGCGCAGTCTATCCCTGTACGGTGGTTGGCCCCCCTCCCATGGAAAACGTTTATCTGGCGCTAGCCAATGAACGAATATTGCTTGCCCTGTTACAGCACGATTTGCCTTGGGTTGTCGACGTTCATCTGCCGCTGGAGGGCATCTTCCACCGCGCTGCGCTTGTCTCTATCGATGACTATGGCGAGACCGCTTCAAAAATTAATCAGTCACTTCGGCAATCAAAGTTACTGAAAAATGCACGCATGATCATCCTGTTGGATAAAGATTGTGATTTACATGATATCAGGCAGGTGTACTGGCAAGTCATAAATGCCGACTGTTGGGAGAGAAGTGAGTTATTTGAAGGGCGGATGATTGACGCCAGAAAATCAAGAAAAAGAAATCCGATCATATTCTAACCGCTTAAACAGGTTATTCGTGCCTTACTCATAGCCAAATAACGGCTGAGCAGTTATGATTCAATCTCTTGAATTTGTATGATTTAAACCGAACCGATTTAATATGACTATTCTCAAAAGGTCTTCATGATAGATGAAAATTATTTCCTTTAATGTCAATAGCATCCGGACTCGATTACACCAACTGGCTGCGGTTATTGATAAGCATCAACCTGAGATCATTGCCCTGCAGGAAACTAAGGTGCAGGATGTGGATTTTCCAGAGGCCGATATTAAAAAGCTTGGCTACCATGCTGTCTGGTTCGGGCAGAAGACGCATTATGGTGTGGCGATCCTGAGTAAACGTCAGCCAGACAATGTTCAATATGGATTTTTATCGGATACTGATGAGGCTCAGAAGAGGTTTGTTGCTGCAGGCTACACCCTCGAATCAGGGCAAAAAGTTCGCGTCATTAACGGTTATTTCCCACAAGGCGAAAGCCGCGATCATCCGACAAAGTTCCCTGCCAAGTCGAGATTCTACGAAGATTTGTTCGCACAGCTGTCTGATCACGAAAATCCTGAAGAGCTGTTGCTGGTGGTCGGTGATGTTAATGTTGCCAACGAGGACCTCGACATAGGCATCGGTGCTGACAACGCCAAACGCTGGCTCCGAACAGGTAAATGTAGCTTCCTACCCGAGGAACGGGACTGGTTGAGACGATTGATTGACTGGGGACTGGTCGATACCTTCCGTCAATGTCACCCGGAGACAGATGATCAATTCAGCTGGTTCGATTATCGTAGCCGGGGATTTGAAGCCAGCCCGCAACGAGGCTTACGGATTGACCTGATTTTGGCCAGCGCTCCTCTTTCGGCCGCTTGTGTCGGTGCCGGTATCGATTACGATATCCGGGCCATGGAAAAACCTTCGGATCACGCGCCGATCTGGGCCGAGTTTGATCTCGACTGATTCTGATGTTTTCCCTTAAAAATCGCCTGCCATGATGCCGGATGGCCGGCTATGCTTGAACCTGTTGACAGGGCGTTGTAGACTGACGAAGATATGGATACTTCTTTAACGAATACAGCATGGGGCAAGTTAACGACGCTGCTGGAGATGATCAAATTCTCTCACACCGTGTTCGCCTTCCCTTTCGCCCTGATGGGTGTGGTTCTGGCGTCGTTGGCAAACGGAACCGCTCCTACCTTCGCACAGATCTTCTGGGTCTGCATCGCTATGGTTGGTGCACGTACCGTGGCCATGGGGCTGAACCGAATTATCGATGCCCGTATCGACGCTGAAAATCCGCGTACAGCTGCAAGACATCTGCCCTCTGGCAGGGTTTCGTCCCGTGACGCCTGGATGATGGTGGTGGGCGCTTTTGTCCTTCTCCTGCTGGCCGCCTGGATGCTTAACCCCCTCTGCCTTAAGCTCTCTCCCGTAGCCATCTTTTTTCTGGTGCTGTACAGTTACTGCAAACGCTTTACCTCGATGGCCCATATCGTTCTGGGAGTCTGTCTTGCCGCCGCGCCTGTTGGTGCCTGGATTGCCCTGCGCGGAGATATCGGTTGGCCGGTTATGGTGCTTGGGCTCGCGGTCCTCTTCTGGGTCGCCGGGTTTGATATTTTCTATGCCCTGCAGGATTATGAGTTTGACCGTGAGAAGGGGCTTTTTTCCATCCCGTCACGGTTTGGCGTCGAGCGTTCTTTTCAGATCACCCGTGTCTTTCACATCGTCATGATTCTGCTTTTGCTTCTGTTGACTTTCAGCCAGGGGCTAGGGATGATTTACCTGGTCGGTGTCCTGGTGGTCGCCGGGTTACTGGTTTATGAGCATATGCTGGTCAAGCCCAGCGACCTGTCGCGACTGGATGCGGCCTTCTTTAATATGAATGGCTACATCAGTGTGACGATTTTCCTGTTCACCCTTGTCGATGCGCTGGTGTAATTAAACTATGACTGCAGACAACCCTCAGATAAGACATTTCGTTGTCGCCATAACCGGCGCCTCAGGCTCTGTTTATGGCTTGAGGCTGATCAGTGAACTCCTGCGCTCCGGGGAGAGGGTCAGTCTGATTTTGACCTCTGCTGGACGCCAGGTCATGAATCATGAGACGGGGCTCGAGTGGTCTGCAGAGATTAAGGTGCAGCGCCAACAGGTTCAGGAATATTTTGCCAGTATCGCCGTTGATTGCCTGGCGATAGATGATTTTTGGGCCGGCGCCGCCAGCGGTTCGGCCGCAGCGGACGCCATGATCATTGCGCCTTGCTCCATGGGAACCCTTGGCAGAATAGCCGCCGGTTTGAGCGGCAACCTCCTGGAGCGGGCTGCTGATGTCATGCTCAAGGAACGAAGACGCCTGCTCCTGGTGCCCCGGGAAACACCTTTCAACAATATTCATCTGGAGAACCTGCTACGGCTCTCTCAATCAGGGGCTATTATCCTTCCGGCCATGCCGGGGTTTTATCATGGCCCGGAAACGATTGAGGATCTTATTGATTTCGTCGTTGGTAAAATCCTCGACCAACTCGATGTCCAGCACTCACTTTTCACCCGCTGGGGCGAGGATTGTGACTAACGGAAGTTTCCCCTCAAGGCTTTGATCCTTTCTTTCACCTTGTGTCCTTCGCGATCGATAACTGACTATGATTAATCTGATACAAAACATAGGTGCAAAAATTGAAACCGGGGCCAGGATCTCGGATGACGAGGCTCTGGCACTGTTTGCTTGTGATGATCTGCTTGCCGTTGGCGAGCTGGCAGCTCTGGCAAATCGTCAGCTCAATGGTGACAAGGTCTACTTCAATGTTAACCGTCATATCAATTACACCAACATCTGTGTCAACCGTTGTACTTTTTGTGCCTTCAGCCGCGAGAATGAAGAGGATGAGGGTGGCTATACCCTGGCTTTAAACGAGATCCTCGAACGTGCAGCTGAAGCACAGGATGCGGGAGCTACAGAGATCCATATGGTGGGTGGCCTGCACCCTGATTTGCCATTCGATTTTTACCTGGAGATTATGGCTGCCATCAAGGCCGACAGTCCTGGACTGCACATCAAAGCTTTTACCGCGGTTGAAATCGATTATTTCGCCACCCTCACAGAACAGTCTCCGCAGCAAGTGATTGAAGAGCTGAAAGCTGCCGGGCTCGATTCGATGCCGGGCGGTGGTGCCGAAATTTTTGCTCCTGAAGTACGCCAGAAAATTTGTCCCGAAAAGATTTCTGGTGAGCGCTGGCTTGAGGTCACCGAGCAGGTTCACCGGGCGGGGCTGAAGACGAATGCCACCATGCTTTTCGGTCATGTCGAAAGCTATGCCGACCGTGTTGACCACCTCTCAAGGTTGCGCCAGCTACAGGATCGTACCGGCGGGTTCCAGGCCTTTATCCCCCTGGCTTTTCAGCCTGACAATACCCGGGTGCCGGGGGCCAAGGGAGTCGGGGGCGTTGATGCCCTCAAGACACTGGCTATTAGCCGGCTCTACCTCGATAACTTCAAGCACATCAAGGCGTACTGGGTGATGCTTGGAATGAAGGTCTCGCAGGTTGCGCTGGCCTTTGGCGTTAACGATATTGACGGCACGGTGGTCGAAGAGCAGATCGGTCACGACGCTGGCGCCGATTCACCCCAGCAATTGAGCAAGGAGCAACTCGTTGGTCTGATTCATAAGGCGGGGAAGCAGCCAGTGGAGCGCGATACGCTCTATAATGAGATCAAAACCTATTGATGTTTAACCTCTCGATGGGCTTGTTGGGAATGGTTCTCTCTATATACGAGTTCCTGTTCTTCATGGTTGATAATGATGACTGCAATTGAAAAAAAGATCGATGCTGGTCAGCCTCTGGACCGAGAAGAGGCACTCTTCCTGTTGGCCGATGCTGATTTGCTTACTTTGGGTAAGTTGGCTGATGCTGTTCGCCGTCGCATGCATCCGCAAGGTTGCGTCTCGTTTGTGGTTGACCGCAACGTCAACTACACCAACATTTGTACCACCAAGTGTAAGTTCTGTGCCTTCTACCGTGATGAGATGCATCCTGATGCCTACGTGCTCAGCTATGCGCAAATCTTCGGTAAGGTGCAGGAGCTGGTCGATCACGGCGGTACGCAGCTCCTCATGCAGGGCGGGTTGCATCCTGATTTGAAGATCGGCTGGTTCGAAGATCTTTTCCGCCAGTTACGGCATCGCTTCCCATCCGTACAGATACATTCACTCTCTCCTGCCGAGATTGTGCATATCGCCAAGCTGTCCGGATTGTCGATGGCCGATTGTCTTGCTCGATTGCACGCTGCCGGACTGCAATCCTTGCCTGGTGGTGGTGCCGAAATCCTGGTTGATGAAATCCGTCAGGAGATTTCACCGAGCAAGATTGGTTGGCGGGACTGGGCAGGCGTGATGCGCGAGGCCCATAGCCTGGGGATGGCGACAACGGCAACTATGATGTTCGGTGTGCGTGAAAAGGCCGAGGATATTGTCGAGCATCTGTTCCGTATCCGTGAGCTGCAGGCAGAACAGGGGGGCTTTACGGCATTCATCCCCTGGAGTTATCAGCCCGGCAATACCGAACTCGGTGGAGAACAGGCGAGCGGAGTCGAGTATCTGAAAGTGCTGGCTTTAGCGCGGCTTGTTCTTGATAATATCCAGAACCTTCAGGCCAGTTGGGTGACCCAGGGCGCGCGCATGGCGCAGATCGCTCTCTACTTTGGTGCCAATGACCTGGGCGGAACCATGCTCGAAGAAAATGTTGTTGCCGCGGCAGGCGTTGATTTTCGCTTGAGCCAGGAGGAGATCGTTGACCTGGTCAGAGCGGCAGGGTTCACGCCGTGTCGACGGACCACAGGCTACCAAGTGCTTGAGGAGTATTGATCGGAGTCAGGTTATGAACGCTTTGCGAGGCGCCTTGCTTTTGGCCATGGTGAGCTTTTTGCTGGTCTCATGGAGGTCTGATCTTTCCGCCGCCAACATAACGACCAGCTGGGAGAGATCTGTTGCCTTTAAAATTGTCGATGCCGACAGTGGCGCAGCACTTTCACAGCCGATTGTCATTATTAAACAAGCAAAACATTTTGAGGGCAGCGTCGAACCTGTTCACTTTTACGACGTTATCACAGGAAGCGCTGCCGGCCTGGCTGAGTATCAGGTGGAGGTAAAAAGTGACGGTGCTGAAGTCCGCGTCATAGTTCCCGGTTATCTGCTGTTGACCCGTAAGGTTTCATGGAAAGAATTACCGCCCCGGGAGTTTGACAGCTTCGGACTTGAAAAAAACCTGCCGAGGCTGACCCTGACCTTGAAGCCCCTGCCGAAAGCCAGCGACTGGAAACGCGAATTCCGGCTGGTGGTTGTGCCCGAGCTTGAGGATATCCTGCAAATGAAGCCGCCCTACTTGTCCAAAGAGGAACAGAGGGTGATTAACGAATTTCTCAACCGGGAACGTCATTCTCCGCTCGGTTTTTGAGAAGATAATAAGAACCCTTTGCTCTGGGAGACGGTATGAGCTACCTGCGTGATAATATTTCCGATATGGCCGGATACGTGCCCGGTTTTCAGCCGCCCGACGAGAACCAGTGGATTAAGCTGAATACCAACGAGAACCCTTATCCGCCGTCACCGCAGGTGATTCAGGCGATACGGGCGGCAACTGGTGATGATTTACGTAAATACCCAGATGCTCCAAGTCGCGCCGGTCGCGAGGCGGCAGCAGCCGTCTACGACTATCCGATCGATTGGGTAATCATGGCCAATGGCTCTGATGAACTGCTCAATAACCTGATACGAGCCTGTGTCGGTGAGGGTGAAGAAGTCGCCTATCTGCATCCTTCCTATTCATACTATGCAACTCTTGCAGCGATTCAGGGTGCCAGGGTCAAGACTTTTGCCTTGCTGGAGAATGGCGAGATAAAAGATTTCCCTGAACGCTACACAGGAAAGCTGTTCTTCCTGACCAACCCCAACGCACCTCTTGGCATACGCTGGGGTATCGAAGAGGTCGCTGCCCTGGCTGACCGTTGCCAAGGGTTACTGGTTGTTGATGAAGCTTATGCCGATTTTGCTGAAGGCAATTGCCTGGAGCTGGTCAGGCAGAAGCCGAACGTGGTGGTCACCCGAACCTTGTCCAAGAGTTACTCTCTGGCTGGAATGCGCCTCGGTCTGGCGATTGCAAGGCCCGAAATCATCGTAGCTCTGGATAAGATCCGCGACCACTACAACCTTGATCGTCTCGCCCAGACTGCAGTTGCGGCGGCTCTGATCGACCAGGGCTATTTCAAGGATTGTGTCCAGCGCATCTGCGCGACCCGGGAATGGTTTCGCTCCGGAATCAATCAGTTGGGCTATCAGGTGATCCCTTCGAGCGCCAACTACCTTTTTGTCACTCCTCCTGATCGCTACGGCAAGCGTGTTTATGAGGCGCTCTTCGAGCGTAAAATCCTGGTGCGCTATTTCAGCGATCCGGTCCTCTCTCATGGCCTGCGTATTTCCATCGGTACCCGTGAGGAAATGGAAACAACTCTCCAAGCATTGAGAGAGATAGGGTGAAAAAAGGGTGCGCGTGGCGTGGGGCGTGTGGTTCGAGGCAAACAGGCCTTGGGTCAGGTTCTAGTCCTTCGTTGCGTGTTCTGGAGGGGTTGTTATGAACCTTCCTTTCAGCCCTGCTGAAGTTTCGAAGCGTCTGCTCTCCTGGTACGGCAAGGAAGGTCGCACTCTGCCCTGGCGTGAAAACCGCGACCCTTATCGGATCTGGCTCTCCGAAATCATGTTGCAGCAGACCACGGTCACTGCGGTCATTCCCTACTACCAACGCTTTCTGCAGAGCTTCCCGACAATCGAAAGCCTTGCTGCCGCTTCGCTTGATGATGTCATCAGTTTGTGGGCCGGGCTTGGCTATTATTCCCGGGCCCGTAATCTTCATCGTGCTGCCCGGCAGATTGTTTCGGAACACGCTTCTTTTCCCGACACTCTCGAAGGCCTACTGGCGTTGCCCGGCGTTGGGCGATCAACGGCCGGTGCTATCCTCTCCATTGCGTTTGACACGCCTGCGCCAATTCTTGATGGCAACGTGCGCCGTGTCCTTGTGCGCCTCTTTGCCTGGCAAGAAGATCCTCGCAGCAGTCGCGCCGAAAAGCAACTATGGCAATGGGCTGAAGCTTTGACGCCGGATAAACACCCGCACGATTATGCTCAGGCGATTATGGACCTTGGCGCCACTGTCTGTGTGCCGCAAACGCCGCTTTGTGAAAGCTGCCCTTTGCGAGAGCTTTGTCAGTCTTTTAAGCAAGGCTGTGCAACGCTGTTGCCTGTCGCGCGCAAGCAGGTAAAGCTCCCCGTTCGGCAGCAGGTTGCTCTATTGGTGAAAAGCTCAGGTGATTACTTGCTCAGGCAGCGACCGACCGAGGGGTTTCTTGGAGGGCTCTGGGAGTTTCCCGTGGTTGAAGTGAGCCCTGAGCAGAACCATCGCCAGTCTGCCGAGTTTTTGCTCGCCGACCTGGGCTTGATCGGTGAAGTCTGTGAAGCCGATGCCGTCCGCCATGCCTACAGCCACTTTAAACTGGAACTGACAGTCTTCAGCGTTGAGATTGAGAAGAAAACGACCGTTGCTGAGGCGGGTGAATATGCTTGGTACAGTGAAGACACATTGAAAAGGTTGCCGCTGCACGGCGCCCACAAAAAAGTCTATGGCAAATAGCTGGCTGGCAGCAGGATGGTTCTGAAAAATCAAAATACCCTTAGCCTGGAGGGGGCTTCCTTCTCGCTACTTACTTACGCACTACCTTAATTTTCTATGTCAGAAGAAACCAAAATCTACCAGCTGATCGTTCGCCAGATCCCTGTTGCCGTCTCTGAACTGGAGTCCCTGCTGAAGGAACTTCAGCATCAATTTGGCCTTGATGCCTACACTGCCAGGCAACGATTGATCGGCCCGGGCCTGGTGCTGTTTGGCAAGGGGAGTCTTGAAAAAACCGGCCAGATTGCAACCCTTCTGCACCGCTATGGTTTTGCCTGTTGGCAGACATTGTCCGAGCCTCCCAAATTTAAACCGTCCCGTCTGCATAGTCTGGAAATTCATAACGACTACGTCCTCTTCGAGTGTCAGGGTGAAACGGTGCGTTTGGAGCGGGGCACTCCGACGGTTGGGGTTTTTGCAGACATCTCAGGGGCGCTGATCGACAAGCACGTCAAGCGCCTGTTAGGCCAGAATACCTACCGGGGGCGTGATGCTCTTGAACCGCTCTCTCATGAAGAACTCCTTACTGCCATCTTTCAGGGCCTAGCCGTTTTTGATTTTTATCTGCTCGACAACCTGGGGCAGCCTCAGCAGGCGGTCAGGGTGTTGCCCGGCCGGTTTAATCATGCGGGCCTGGGAGAGAGAAGCTCCCTTAGCGCGAGGGGCAACCTGGAAGCGATGCTGGGTCTTGTTGAGGAATATGCACAGGGTTTTCGATTGCATTGTGACTTTGGTTTGAGCCAGTTGCCTAAATGCCAGGTGCAGCGTCTCGAAGACTCGCCCTCGGCGATCGAGGATAATCTCAAGAGTCTGACTCATTATGGCTGGTTGCTTGCCCGGTTGCAGGGAAACGGCCACTCGCAAGAGGCCTCTTTGTCAGGTGTCGATGAGGCATCCCTGGTCGCTGGAGTCGCAGCTGCAGCTCTTGTTGGCCAACCGGCGCTTGGCGCGGTTATGGGGGCCGATGGTGTTGCCGGGTCTATCCCGGGGTTGAAAGAAGTTGCCCGGGAGATAGAGGACGCTTTTGTTGCTGAAGAGGGAGCAGGAGGTCCTGCCGAAAGGGCTGTGGACAAGCCTGTAAAGAAAGATCTCCCTCCACCACCGGAACGGCCAGAAAACAGAATGTCTCTGGGCCGAATGCTGGCAACCGTTGGAACCTTTCTCGGTTTCGGGATTTTTTTTCTGGCGCTTAAGGGGAACAACTCCCTGCTGGGCTCCATTGTTCAGTACGGAGTCGGGACAGGCATTTTAGCAGGCTTGGTCGCTTCCTTTCTGTTCTGGTCGGGCCTTCATTATATCCGACTGAAACGCAAAATAGAGAACACCCCGACAAGCAAGGTTCGTTCACTGGCGATGGGGATGGTGGAAGTGCATGGGCGGGCCAGGCGACAGTACGCGCTGGTTGCCCCGATGACCCAGGCCGCTTGTGTCTATTATCGTTTGCGTAAATACCGACGCGACAAGAATAACAAGTGGAAGCTGGTGAAAGATGTCGACAGCAGTCACGTGTCTTTTCACGTCGACGACGGGACAGGGTCTGTGGTTGTCGCGCCACAAGGCGCCTCGGTGAAGGCAAAGACTCGTCAGAGTGGCACCCCTGGGCAGTCACCCTTGACGTTCACTGCGGTCAACAACACGGATGAAAATGAAAAGTGGGTTGAAGATATTATCTACGAAGGAACGACCCTCTATATCCTTGGCTTTGCCCAACCGCTGAGGGCGGAGCGGCGGAGCTTGCGTGAACGTACGGTTGAGAAACTGCGTGAACTCAAACTTGACCGCAAGGCTCTGCATCGTTACGATGCAGATGGCGACGGCCAGATCAGCGAGGACGAATGGCAGCAGGCGCGAAGTGACGCAGAGCAGACAGCGCTCAAGGAGCACCTGGCTGAAGGGACGCAGCGCAAACGCCAGGAGGAGCATGTTGTGATCACGCACCCCCCTCAGCGCACTATGCCTTTTGTGATCGCTGAAGCGGTTTCGGAAGCTCACCTGGTTCGTAACTATGGCTTGTTCAGCCTCCCACTTATGGCTGCAGGGCTGATCCTGGCAGGTTTCGCTCTGTATCAATTACTCAAATTTATAAACGTGTAGTTCTCTTTCAGGAGGTTTCATTATGACGGGCTGGATTGTCTTCGGTGTTCTGGTTTTTATCCTGGTTGGCCTGGTGTTGTATGTCATCACCATCTACAACGGTTTTGTTGCCCTGAAGAACAACATTGAGCGCAACTGGAGCAACATCGATGTGCTCCTCAAGCAGCGTTATGATGAACTTCCCAAACTGATCAAGGTCTGTGAAGGCTACATGCAGCACGAACAGAAAACCCTGGAGGCGGTCATCAAGGCGCGCTCCATGGCGGGGCAGGCGCGGACCGATGAGCAGAAAATGCAGGCGCAGAACATGCTGACCGATACCTTGAAGTCTCTCTTTATGGTGGTCGAGCGTTATCCTGAATTGAAGGCAGACAAGTCTTTCCAACAGCTGGGCTACCGGATCACCGAACTTGAAGACCAGATTGCCGATCGTCGCGAATTCCTCAACGAGTCGGTCAATATCTACAATATCCGCATCGAGCAGTTCCCCGATGTCATCATTGCCAGCCTCTTTAACTTTGCCAAGCGTACCTTGTGGCAAATCGACCCCGAACACCGCCAGGATGTTAAGGTTGAGTTTAATCACACCTGAAAGTTTTTGCTCTTCCCTGAAACTAAAAGCGGGCTCTGTCTATGTAAGACGAGCCCGCTTTTGTATATCTCTTTTCTGGTTATCCACTTCGCTCAAGTGAGAGCAACGAACGGGTGGTAACGAGAATTATTAGTCCTGACAATAGCTACTGAAGCCAGGGCTGGTCGAGTTTTTTATGTACGGCTGATTAACTGTTCTTTATAATATGCTTTCTTTAGCAACCCAGAACTTGTGGGCTGCCTTGTCTCTTTTGTAAAGTTTGATATCCTTTCGGGGGCTTGTCGTGGTTCATTTCGTACGTATTTTTCTTTTCTTTGCCTTCTTGTTGAGTTCAACGGCAGTCTATTCAGGTGACAAAACTGTCTTCGAGCTGGGTGCCCGTGGTGGCGTCAATGATAACCGTAATTATGAAGATTATACGGCCGGGGAGATCTACCTCCTGAGAGATTTACCCTGGCAGATGCCTCTGACACAGTCTGCCACCCTGCGAACCCGACTCGATACTGGCGTCACTGTTCTTGAAGCCGCTGGCGAACATAGTGTCATGCTGGCTATCGGTGGCGATCTGTTTGTACCCATGCTGGATGATCGTCTGGAGTTTGAGGTCGGATTACGACCGGCCTTTTTGCATGATTATAAAATCGGAGAGGATGATTTTGGTGGCAACCTTCAGTTCACATCCCATGCAGGCCTGACTTTACGTTGGCAAGAAATAAGCCTTAGCTATCGAATTCAGCATACGTCGAATGCGAGTATTTATGAGCAAAATAAAGGGTTGAATCTTCACCTGGTCGGATTGGGTGGTCGATTTTAGTCACCAAGGGAATCTAATCCCTGGGCAAAAGAGACCTTTACTGAGTAGTCCCCCCATTTCCCCCCTCTTATGGGGGACGTTTGTTTTCTGTGATTATTATATGTTTCGATGCACGATGATTTTCTTCTGCAATCGGTTTCATCAATTTCTGGATGGTGGTCAATTCGATATGTGACGGACATCTTCTAACACAGGAAAAATATAAGGAGAGGATACATGTCAAAACAACGGTTACCAGTCTTGTGGGCTTTAATCTGCCTGCTTCTCTTTTCCGTGAGCAGCGCCGGTGCCTACAACTACCCCTTTGACGACCGGTACGTAGCGACGGTCCTCTCCACCCCGGCAGAATACGCCGAGGTTCTTCCGTCAGAGGTTCCGGTCAAAATCGAAACAATTAACATGTTCCCTGAGCGCAAGGTCCCAGGAATCCTCTGGAATCTTGAAGAGATGCGCTACTCCTATATCAAGCAGGATGGCCCCGCCCCGCTTATCTTCCTGATCGCCGGTACCGGCGCGAGCTTTAACAGCGCGAAGATGCAGATCATGCAGAAGGCTTTTTACCGGGCTGGATATCACGTGGTCTCCATCACGTCCCCGACCCATCCGAACTTCATCGTTGCCGCTTCGACGTCGGGAGTGCCAGGTTACCTGGAAGAAGACTCGGCCGATCTCTACCGGGTCATGCAGACAATCTGGCAGACGCTGGAGAAAAAAATTGAAGTCACCGACTTTTACCTGACCGGCTACAGCCTGGGTGCCGCCCAGTCGGCCTTCATCGCCAAAATCGATGAGCAGGAAAAAGCCTTCAACTTCCGCAAGGTGCTGTTGATTAACCCTCCAGTCAGTCTCTATAACTCGGTACTGATTCTCGACGAGATGCTGGAACATAATATCCCCGGCGGTGCCGACAACTTCTCGGCATTCTATAACCGTCTCATTGCCGCTTTCTCCGACGCCTATGCCCATGGTCAGGACGTACAGTTCAACGACCAGTTCCTCTATAAAACCTATGAACATAGAAAGCCGACGTCTGATGATCCCTTGGAAGCCTTGATCGGCCTCGATTTCCGCATTTCTTCGGCGAACATGGTCTTTACCAGCGACGTTCTGACCAAGGCCGGCTATGTCGTGCCGAAGAACCTGGTACTTAAACGCCACGACCGGGTCACGGATTACTCAAAAGTACTCACTAGACTGAGCTTCCTTGATTACTTCCGCGGCCTTTTTATGCCTCATTTTCAAGCGAAGGATCCTGGTCTTACAGAAGTGGATATGATCAAGCGGACGAGTTTGCGCCAGATCGAAGATTACCTGCGCAACTCATCCAAGTTCGGTCTGATTCATAACGAAGACGACATCATCATGCTCCCTGGTGAAGTAGACTACCTGCGTGACGTGTTCGGGAGTCGTGCCCAGATATTTCCGCATGGCGGTCATTGCGGGAACATGGGTTATCCCGACAATATTGCTGCAATGGTTGGCTTTTTCACGAATGCAAAGAATTGAGGGAGGGACTTTTAGATGTTTAACATGACCAACTATAAATTGCGTGCTGTGATCATGGCCCTGGCCGGTCTCGCCCTCCTGTTTTCTTGCGGTTGCAGCGTGACCCCGAAGCCCGATCCGAACATTGCTTATGAAGCACCCAGGCATAAATTGGAGGACACTCTAAAGGAGACTGTTAAGTACGAGGTCGATGTGTACGATCCCTTGGAAGGGTTCAATCGTCGTGCCTATACCTTTAATTATTATTTCGACAAATTCCTCTTCTTGCCGATCGTCAAAACTTACGAATTCATTACCCCTGATTATGTCGAGGATCGGGTGTCGAGCTTTGTCGACAATGTCTTCGAATTCAACAACTTCACGAACAACCTGCTACAGTTGAAGTTTAAGCAGACGGGCATTACGCTTGCGCGATTTGTGGTGAATACCACTGTTGGTGTTGCCGGCCTTTGGGATCCGGCGACCCATTGGTCGATGCCGCGTCAGAGTGAAGACTTTGGCCAGACGTTAGGCCATTACGGCGTTGGTAACGGTCCGTACCTGGTCCTGCCGATATTCGGACCTTCTAACCTGCGTGACACCACCGGTCTGGTGACGGATTCAGTCGCTTTCAGTTTGGCCGGCCCGCCGGCCTGGGTGGACGACGATACCACGACCCTGGTCTTTAACGGTGTGGCTGCAGTTGATACACGTCATCGGCAGGATTTCCGTTACTACAGGACTGGTTCGCCCTTTGAGTACGACATGATCCGGATGCTCTACACAGCGAAACGTAAAATAGAGATTGCCAAATAAAGGTTGTTCTGAGAATCAGCCTCTGGCTGACTGTGTTGCATACTATGCGCGAGCCGTGATGGCAGGTATAGGCCTCAATAATTGATTTCAACGGAAGGATAAAAAGGCCTCGTAGTCGGTAAGATGCGAGGCCTTATATCTTGTGCTGCCCTGAGACAGAAACGAACTGTCGACACGTTGATTTTTCAGGGGGGCGGGGTCTGAATTTCGGCCTGCTTCAGACAGCAACTCAATGCTGTATGATTAGTAAATCAATTGAGACCAAATTGAATATTTAAAATCAATAAGAGACAAATAAGATTCTGTTTTGTCTGAAATGTAAGAGTCTGTAACGCGGAGGGCGATCTGGACTCGAACAGTTGAGTTCAGCCTTTCTCATATGTCAGAGAAGATAAAAACGATTATTTTGGAGGTTATATGGTGAATAATAATAATGAATGGGATTCAATAAAAGAAGTAATTGTAGATAACACTTTCCTGTCGAATTTGCCGTAACTAGGTACCTTTAAAATCACGACCTCTAAGACGAAAATCACTAAGCAAAAAATGGCCCTCTCCAAACAATTCAGGGTTAATTATGATAAAGTTTTCCACTCTGATATTGATGGTCGCCCCATCACTAATCTCAGCAATTTCTGCAGGCTTCGCAGAGATATTAACCGCAAAACAGAGAAAGCTCTTACGTTGACCGCAGTACAACCTTATTCGTATCACACAGGGGTAATTAATAAGAAAAGATGAAAAAGCATATTTTAAAAGATTTTTATTCTTTAAAAAATTACTTCAAAACAATAGAAAATCCTTTTTTTGCTGTAAACAAATATCCATATAGTGCGTTAATTGGCATAGAAAATTTGTTGAAGAACTTTGAAGTCCTTGCTTTTTTGAATTCAAAAGAGGCGGAAGCTATTGCAGAAAAACGCAAAATATTATTTTTTATGGGAGGCAAGATCAGAGGTGAAATAAAAGGGGAAGATTTTATTGACATGACGTCGATATACAATCAAACAGGAAGGGATGAGAATAGTAAAACAATTGCAACATTGAAAGATGATAAGATTGTCAAACATTTGCAAGGGTTTGAAGAAAATCCAGTTTTATTGGTTTACAGGATGAGCAAAGGGTTGGTGAAAATTTTTGAAGATCACAACTGGACAGTCGTTGGCAGCGATTACAATGTAAGAGAGAAATACGACAATAAAATTGACTTCAATAAAATGCTGGAAGAAATAGAACTCCCTGCCCCGCCTTACTTGATTTTGTCTCAGGAAGATATTGACTACAAAGAGGTTGTAAAGTCACTCGGAGAGAAGATAGTCATTCAATTTCCCACCTCCTTTAGTGGGTCTGGCACTTTTATTATAAGGTCAAAAGAAGATTTTTATACGACCATCTCTTCTGAAAGATTTAATAAACAGAAAAAGAAAAACACACTGGGGAGAATCAGGATAAGTAAGTATGTAAACAGAAAGTTGTCTCCTGTAATGGGGGTTTGCTGTACAAAGGAAGGAATCGTTTATACCGATTTATATAACCAAATTATTGATGCTCCGGAAGTCGTTAAAAAAGAGAAAGGAACAGGAGTATATTGTGGCAACGAATGGACCAGTGTAAAGTTTTCTGAAAATATCAAGAGGCAAGCATATAGCGCGGCAGAGAAGATTGGGGCTTATTTACAAAACGAAGAAGGCTATAAAGGGTATTTTGGTTTAGACTTTGTTTTGGATGATGAGACAAAAACCCTATACCCAATTGAAGTGAACATTAGATTGATTGGCTCTTTCCCAGTTTTTTCAATGCTTCAAGAAGTCCATAAGCAGCCGTTAATTCAAGCGATACAAATATTGCAGTATTTAGACAGGGATGATTATGTTCTAGATGTCGAATCGCTGAACAGAGAGATGAAAGGCAATATGAAAGGATCTTATCTTCAGATATATTCTCCCAGCAGTAAAACGGTTTGTAATCAGGGAGAATTAGAAGCAGGTATTTATCGTGTCGGAAAAGCTGGAGAAGTTCAGTTTTCCCGGTTTTCATATTCTTTGCTGGATTTAAAAACTAAAGACGAGTTTTTAGTTTCTCAAGGAGTCCCACATAGAAATACGAAGTTTGAAGGTTATAGGTCAGTCGCAAATGTTATCACTAAAGGTTCTTTTATGGACATGAGTGGGGAAAGCACCGGTTTTGCCAAAAAAGTTGTCACATTTTGTTATGACACTTTGAACCTTAGATGAAAAAGCAATGACAACTTTAAATTATTTCAAAAATTTGAGTCATTACACAAATACAATAGGACCTCCGGTTGTCTCCTCGGAAAATGTAATCGATACAAAAGTATGCCAAGCAAAAGCCCTTGCAAAGATCAGAAATCAGCAATGCTTTGACGCGATTGATTCTGATGGCATCTGGAAGGTCAGCATCAAGGAGTATGTCCCCCTGGTCTGCGTGGCTTTGCATGACGGTTCTGGTTTCCCGTTTGAACTGGAGCAACATTGTCTTTTAGATTCCGAAAACCGCATTTTTGAGGAAGATCCTCATACTGCCAAGCTGGTTGTTCCTCAGCCTATAGTGCTTTCGGGGATGGATTCCCGCTATTTTTACGATCTTAATAGAGCTCCCGAGCATTGTGACCAAGCCGTTGTTTTTGGTCGCCGAGTCTGGAGAAAGGACGTTCACCCTTTCTCATCGCTTGCGAAACTAAGACACGAGAAATTTTATGAGCTGTTTAAAGTGCTGCTTGACAAACTTGTCGAGATGTTCGGATATTGCTTGATAATGGATATTCACTCCTACAACTATTCAAGAATCGATCGTGAAACACCATTGTTCAATCTAGGAACTGATAAGTTCAAAAGGGAAGATGAACATTTGCTTGTCCGCCACTGGAGGCAGGTCCTGGCAGACATCAATTTTCCCGGAGTAAAGCTAACGGTGGCTGAAAATGATGTGTTTAAGGGACAGGGTTATCTTTTGCAGTGGGTGCAGCGAGAATTCCCAGAAACCTGCCTGACAATTCCCCTCGACATCAAAAAAATCTATTGTGACGAAGTAACTGGCAGAATCTATCCGCTCCAGTTCAGACGTTTGACCCAAGAGTTAAATAAAGCCATTCATTCAGCTGTGGTTATTTCCCAGGAGGGGCGCTTGCCCTAGTTTCTTACCTCCAGGGGAAGGGTCTGGGCTTTACTTGCTGATCCGAGAGGTCTTCCTGAGATCCATGAGTCCCTACGGCATCGATTTCTCTTCGAACCCGGGTTTATTTCTGGCCGGCTGCCTGCTGCCGGCCATGCATCGAGGCGAGCGTCACATAGCAGTTGAAGGACAGGTGTTTCCGGAGCTCCTGGCGAGTCGAGAAGAACAGGCTCAAGTGATTTTCAACAAAATTACTGCAAAAGGTGAAATGTCATGAAAATTGCTTTTTTAAGAGACCCAATGAAAGACATCGATCCGAACACTGAAACCACCCTGCTTCTGATGTACGAGTGCTACCGAAGGGGGCATCAGGTGTTCTTTCTCGAATTCCACGATCTCTATATCCGAGATAGCAGGGTCATGGGTCGTATGCATGAAATCATCTCAGTCTCTGGCCTGGATCTTCTCGAATTCTGGCAGAGCTCAATCGATTGTATTGAAAACGATCAGCTGGTATTCGAGGATGTCAGTGAGCTCGATGTCTTGTTTTTAAGAACACCCCCACCTTTACACTATGAGGTCATGCAACTACTCTCTTCCGTGGAAGAACAGGTGTTTATAGTCAATAGCCTGCGCGGCCAACTCCTCGGCAACAGCAAGCTCTACACTCTCAATTTTCCCGACGTTACCCCTAGAAGCCACGTTTCTCGAGACCCGCTCCGCTTACGTAAAGTTATTGATGATTTTGGCGGGACCATGGTGATGAAACCTTTGCGAAGTTATGGTGGGCGGGGGGTCATCAAGGTGAGCTCAAAGGACCCGGAGAACCTCAACTCATTGATCGACTTCTACCTCCGTAGCGACGAACCTTATCCTCGTCGTGAACCGATTATGGTTCAGGAGTATCTTGAAGCGGTCAGGACCGAAGGTGATGTACGCATCATAATGCTCAATGGTAAGTATCTTGGGTCTTTGCGCCGCATGCCGCATGGTACCGATTTTCGTGCGAACATCAGTGCCGGTGGTTCTGCCATGGCACACCAGATGAGCCCAATGGAAGAGAATATTTGTTCTTTAATCCATGATCGGCTTGTCCAGGATGGTTTGTACTTTGTCGGCATTGATATCATCGGGGGCAAATTGGTCGAAATTAATTGCGTCAGCCCTGGAGGTTTGCCCCGAATCAACAAGTTGAATGGCCTTCAGTTAGAAATTCCGGTGATAGACTTCATTGAGGAGCAAGTGTCCATAAAAAAATATGCAAAGATATCCAAAGTCGGCCCAAAATAGTAAATACCAGAAGCTAATCAGCCCGCTTCTTGTCATAGAGGATTGTCAGAGGGCGAGTTGTCATCTGAGTCTTTGAGGATGTTGTCAAGCAGGCTCCCCTGAATATGGCTCAGCTTTTCGCAAGCCCTGATAGCGATGATCGGATGTTCCATAACGCAGGCGCGGAATTCGTCCGGCGGAATGCGCATAAAAGTAGTTTTTTCCTGGGCCTCGCCCGTGAATTGATCGGCTTCCATGCCGAACAGTGTGGGCAGGCCGAAGTAGCTGCCAGGCCCCTTATGATCGAAAAGATCCTTACCGCGATATAATTTGACATCCCCTTCCAAGACAAGGAAGAGGCCTTGAGGACCGATGTCACTCCCTTTAAATTGTCCCCCTTTTGCAACCACAACTTCTTCGCCGAGCATTGCTATGGCGGTGAGGGTCTTTGTCTCAAGCTCTCTGAAAAGATCGATATGGTTGAGGAAGAAGATCCGGTCTACCAGGCTGCATTCTTCTTTCGTTGTGCAGTAAGAACCGTTCAAGGCACGTTCATCATCGGCAATGTCGCGTTCGACCGAGTAGGGCTTATGTTTCAGGTCCTGCATGACATCCCCTAGGGATTTGGTAAGCCCTTTGCAGACCTGTAGCCCAAATGCAGGGTACTGATGAGTCAAATCCTGGAAAGTTTGACGATTAACGCGAATCAGAAGAACGTCACCGACTGTTTTTA
The DNA here is from genome assembly GCA_029667085.1 of Deltaproteobacteria bacterium IMCC39524. Lineage (NCBI taxonomy): Bacteria > Deltaproteobacteria > Deltaproteobacteria bacterium IMCC39524. The sequence continues at coordinate 222,523 of JARUHJ010000005.1, read as the reverse complement.
TGATCAATGATGCAGGAGGCTTCATACCGAACATGAAGGCCGCCCCAAACCAGTCACCCGCTCCGATACGATGAAGTTCCGGGCCACTAACGGTCTCGTCAGCCATGATCTTGCAGAAATTAATTTCCCCAGAAACAATAATCTGTAGTCCTTGAAGTGGCAGGTGGGCATTGGCAATGACCTTGTCCGGGCCAAAGGTTATAACTTCGGACTCCCAAGCCACGGCGGCCAGCTGGCCTATGGTCAGGTCATGAAAAAGATCGACCTTGCGGATATTGTTGATTCTCTCAATCAAACAGCTGAGGGGTTCTTCGTGGCCGCCAGTAGAGGACTTCAGGGCGTGGTTGGCGGTGTGGGCAAGGCCGCCATAATCCTCAGTTGCGATTTTTTCGATGGCGCTGCGATAAGGATCCAGATTGCCCCAGATCGCCAGGCATTCCAAGACCATGATGACGGTGACCCAACTGGCATCTTTCAAGCACCCTTCGATAAACTCTTGCTCGGTAAGTTTAGCCAGACCGTAATGTTTGCGACCTACAGCCAGACGTTCGTAATCTGGTCGGTTGTCGAGCATCGGCAGTAGCAGATTGGCCAGCGGTCTGTCCAGCAGGGCTTCCAGTGCCTCAATGCTGTCAGAACGCTCTCGTTCTTTGCCTGAATTTAATCCTCGCAGTGCAATCTTGATGCGCCCTTCCGAATCCTTGGCAGCGACCCCCATGATGGCGTTGTTGACCCGATGCTGGCGGACCTCTTCCAGGTGCTCTTGCATCATCCGGGTTGCTACATTCTCCGGTTTCTCATTCAGGTAGTGGCTGCGTTCAACAGCTTCGTAGGCAACCTGAAGCTGGTTGCGGCAGAAGTTGAATATGTCCACATCTTTCAGGTCGAGTCTGGCGGCAATTTCAAAGAGACCGTCACGAACCCAGCGGCTATGAGTTCCCATCTGGGCAACCAGCAGATGCTGTTTTTCGGCTGGCAACTTTTCCAACCGTTCAATGGCACGGCTGCGAATTGTTTCCGACGGGTCGCCAATCGACTTGATCAAGGCATTGATATGGTCATCTTCTGTCAATGGCAGGGCTTCTATAGCAGCGATTTGAACCGTTTCGTCGGCGTGCCGCAGGAAGGGTTTGACAAGAGAGCCAACCCTGCTGTCTGCCTGGAAGCGTCGCAGACCATGCAACGTCAGGGCCAGAATGCTGGGCTCGGTTTCGGTCGAGAGAGCCTGACTCAGGTCCGTGATATGTCGTGCCGCACCAACTTCGCCTATGGCCAGGATCCCGGCCCGTCGATCACCAATCTCAGTTGAGGCGAGCCAGGTTTTTACCTGACGGTCAAACTGTTCCGGGTTTTGCTGGCTCATCCAGTTCAGGAAGAAAGCTTTGACTTCGGGAATCTCGGCCAGTTCGAAAATTTCCTTTTCCCGCTCGGCCGGCATGTCGGCAAAGATTTTCCTGGCAGTTTTTGACAGAGCGACCATCAATTCCGGTTTGCCCGGATCCCTCAGGGTCAGAAAGACATCCAGGGCTTTGCTGCCTGCCTGGTCGGAAAGATAGGGCAAAAGCAGTAAGCGGGTCTTGTCATCTGCAGTATGTAACTTGTCCAGAATAACTTTGTCTAAAAATTCAGGCTCCTCGGTATTTTGCAGCATCTCGGCACAGTATTGTGCCTCCTCACCGACAGCTTTTTGAAAACGGTCCAGCAGTGGCTGTCCCAGGTTTGCTTTTTTAAAAATTACCTTGAACTCCTGGCCCATCTTGTAAAATTCGGGCAGCGATTTCTGCACCAGAGAGATGAGGATTGCGGAATATTCCCGCTTCAGAATAAGGGTGCTGCCAAGCCAAACCGTACAGAAAGCGATAGCGAAAAGAGATAGATAACGTGGCTGAATGAATTCGTTGGCGACCAAAAGCAGGCCGGACCCGAACAGGATTCCGACCCGCACCACTGTGCCACGCAGGAAGGAGCGTAAAATTGCCCGGTCTTTCGGCAACAGCAACCCGTAAAGGGCGGAGGTCGCAGGAGCGTTAATCGTCTTACGGAGCACATTCACCGAGGTGTCGGCATAAACAGCGGAAAAGATGTTGAATTGGAACAGATAAGCGGCAAAAGCAATCAGGTAATTAGCTGGATGGAACATCAAAGCCACCGGCAGACCGAACCGTCCGTAGATGCGACCAACAAAAAGGCTGAGGATCAGAGAGATAGTATTCTGTGCACCACGAAAGTAACTGAAGAAACTGATCATCCCTTTCTCGGTAGCGAATGTTTGGTCGACAACGAAGTTAAACTGGTAGTTTATGATCGGAATAACGATATTCGGAACCAGGGTCAGAACCAAGAGCACCTGGGCAAGGGTCGAAGTTTTGATCATCGGGCCAACCTTGCGCAGTTCATCCAGCATGGTCGACTTCTTCTCAGCCGTTGTTGGCTCTTCTCGCAGCAGGGTTCCGGGAAAAGCCTTGGCCAGTTTTAATGAGCAAAAAGCTCCGAGGATGATAAGAGAAGGGACAATGAGCAGCAGGTTGTCTGCCTGGGTGAAGCTGATCAGAAGCGGGGTGGCAAAGCTGCCTAAAATGGCACCCAGGATGCCGCCGGTCGTAATCAGCGGAAAAAGCCGTTTTGATTGGCGGGTGCTGAACAGGTCGTTGGCGAGATTCCAGAAAACGAAAGCCATCAGAACCACAAACTGGGTCTTGAGGAGATAAAGGATCGGGTAGATCAGGCTGATTTCAAACGGAACGATAAACCGCATCACCCCGATGAGCCCGGCGCTCACAACCAGCGAGCCGGTCACCACCTTGTCGCTGCGGAATCGAGTAAGTTTTCCACCGAAGACACCGAGAAGAATAAAGGTGACGATGGCGTTAATCGCAGTCATGATCGGTAGATATTCGACCCCGAAACGCTTCAGAAAGGCGGTCTCGGCGTAGTTGTTCAGCAAGCTCTGGGAGACGTTTATGAAAAACAGCAGGAAAGCTGACCAGATGAACAGGCGCGCTTCCTCTTCATAGATTTTCAGCCAACGAAACAACAGGTCTTTCATCGAAAAAGGTCTCCGGGTTCTACTTTAAACCGTCATCTAAAGGAGTGCTTTTTCCTTCTTGGTCTGAAATCACAGGACAGGGGGCGATCGGCTCAACCATGCTAGCCTTCAGCAGTTGCTCACTGTAGGGGTGAGTACACCGGTGATGTCTGAGATCGTCAACTGTAAGGTCCTCCAGTAGCTTGCCCTCGCACATAACTCCAATCCGGTTGCACATGTGCGCGATCACCGCAAGATCGTGGCTCACCAGCAAATAACTCAAGTTCCGTTTTTCACGAATATCGCAAAGCAGGTTCAGTATCTCGGCCTGGACGGAAACGTCAAGCGCCGAGGTCGGCTCATCGAGCAAAAGAATCTCTGGCTCGAGCAGTAGCGCACGGGCGATGGAAACTCGCTGGCGTTGACCTCCGGAGAGCTGATGTGGGTAACGATAAAGAAGAGTCTTTTCGAGACCCACGTCAGCAATCGCCATCTCTATACGGTTTCGCTCATCTCCAATCTTGTGAATTCTCAACGGATCCCGCAGGGTGTTATAAATGGTGCGTCTGGGATGGAGCGAGCCAAACGGGTCCTGGAAGACAACCTGAACCCTGCGGCGCTGATCTTTTGAACGTTGGTTTTTTACAGAAGATCCTTCGAGCTTGATATCGCCCGTCCAATTGTCGAGCAACCCGCAGATGCAGCGTAGAATTGTGGTTTTGCCGCAGCCAGATTCGCCCATCAATCCGAAGACGCCCCCCTTCTCAATCGTAAAAGAGACGTTATCGACGGCAACATGGTCACCACTGTTGTCGTGAAAAACCATCCGCAGGTTGTTGACCTCGATTGCCGACACTATGCAGACTCCTCATGTCCCAGCCAGGTCTCGCAACGCTGGAGGACGGCAAGCCTCTTTTGAGGTTCATCCAGTTTGGGCAATGAATTAAACAGCCCTCGCGTGTAGGGGTGTTGAGAGTCTGGCAACTCACAGGTTCGGCAGGTGTCCACTATGCGGCCAGCATACATAATGAGCACACGGTCACAGAATTTGGCCACCAGGTTCAGGTCGTGGCTTATGAAGAGAAGTCCTACGTGGCGGTTGGACACCATCTCCTCGAGGACCGATAGGACCTCCATCCTCACCGTAACATCCAGCGCCGAGGTGGGCTCGTCAGCGATGACCAGTTTGGGCCCGGCCACAAGCATCATCGCAATCATGATGCGCTGCCCCATGCCACCGGAGATCTCGTGGGGGTAGAGCTTGTAAACTCTCTCCGGGTTTCTTATCTTTACAGACTCCATCAACTCCAAAGATTGCTTTTTGGCAAAAGTCTTGTCACTACGCGAGTGTGCCAGAAATGCTTCGGTAATCTGATCGCCCACGCGCATGACCGGGTTGAGTGAAAACTTAGGATCTTGAAGGATCATTGAGATCCCTCCTCCACGTATATCTCTCATCTTGCGTTCCGGCAGGGTGAGCAGATTCTCATCGTTAAACAGTATCTGCCCCTCGGTATGGGCCGATTCTGGCAAGACTCTCATTATCGTACGCCCCAAAGTGGATTTACCGGATCCTGACTCGCCAACGATACCCAACTTCTCACAGCCCAGCTTGAAGGAAACGTTGCGTATCGCATGGATTCGACCACGCTGTGAATGGTAATTTACATTCAGGTTGCGCACGTCGAGGATCTCTTTATTCGTCGTGTTTACAGGGGAGGTCGTGCTCATTTCTCTTCGCTCCTCGGGTCCAGGATGTCTCGCAGGCCATCACCTAAAAGGTTGAAAGCGAGGCTCACGATCAGGATCGTGCAACCCGGCATTGTCGCCAACCACCAATGGTCAAGCATAAAGCGCCTTCCCGTAGAGAGCATCGCACCCCACTCCGGTGTTGGCGGTTGAGCCCCCAGGCCGAGGAAGCCAAGCCCCGCAGCGGTCAGCAATACCGACGACATGCTGAGCGTTATCCTCACGATCACAGAAGGCAGACAGAGCGGCATCAGGTTGAGAAAGATCACACGCGCATGTGATCCCCCCTGCAAACGCACCACCGAGATGAAATCATGCGAACGAAAAACCATCGTTTCGGCTCGAGCCAACCGCGCAAGCCCCGGCCATCCGGTAAGCGCGATTGCAATGATCGCATTATCCAGGCTGGCCCCCATGGTCGCTACAAAAGCCAGTGCGAGAACCAGTCCGGGGAAGGCCAGGAAGACATCTGTTATCCGCATCAGGAGGGTGTCGATCTTGCCGCCGAAATAGCCCGCAACAACTCCGATCGTCAACCCGACGGGGGCTAAAATGGCGGTTACCAGCATGATGATGTAGAGCGAGACGCGGGAGCCGTAGATTAGCCGGGAAAGCAAATCACGGCCTAGCTCGTCGGTGCCTAAAAGGTGGTCGCTGCCGGGAGGAAGCAGCCGTTTGGCGAGGTCCTGCTGGAGCGGGTCGTAGGGTGCCAAAAGCGGGGCGGCCAAAGCGACCGCAAGCAAGAGTGCGATTACGATAAAGCCGATCATCGCCAGCGGTTGCCTGGCGAACTCCTTCCATCCGAAGTAGACCTTCTGCGACCAAGCCTGGATCGGTGAGTTGACAGAATGTGTGGTCAGCCAGACCCCGAGGTCCATTTTCTTTTTGGGGTCTTCCATCAGCGCGTCCTCGGGTCGAGCACTCGGTAGAGCGCGTCGGCGAAAAGATTCAGGGAGACGAAGATGACGCCCACCAACAGTACACAGGCCATCACGGCGTTCATGTCACTGTTCATCAACCCGTTAGTCAGGTACTGGCCGAAGCCGGGCCAAGCAAAGACAGTCTCTATCAGCACCGCGCCATCGAGCAGCCCCCCGTAGGAAAGGATGATTATCGTTACCAGTTGTACTTTTATGTTGCGAAAGGCGTGATGCACCACCTGCACTCTGGAGAGCCCTTTCACCCTTGCGGTTAAGACATATTCCTGACTGAGTTGCTCGAGCATAAAGCTGCGGGTCATGCGGCTGATAAATGCCATCGACCCGGAGGCGAGGATGAGCGCAGGCATTATCACGTGTCGCAAGGCATTGCCCAGAACATCCCAATCCTGTGCGATGATTGAGTCGATCAGAATTGAGCCCGTCACCGGATCCACCGTGTCTATAAAGAAAATAGACACCCTCCCTGAGCCGCCAATCCAACCGAAATATGCGTAGAAGACCACCAACGCCATCATGCCCAGCCAGAAGTTTGGTATCGAGTGGCCGAGGAGCGAGAAGAAGCGCACGCCGTGATCCCAGGCGGAGTTGCGCCTTACCGCCGCAAAAATGCCGAGGGGCACGCCGGCGATCACACCCAGTATCAGAGAGAGCGTTGCTAGCTCGAACGTGGCGGGCAGGACCCGCCGTATGTCGTCGATCACGGGGTTGCCGGTAGTCCGTGCGATGCCAAAATTGCCGGTAGCAATATCTTTAATGTAGATACCGAATTGCACGATCAGGGGTTTGTCGAGGCCGAGCTCCTTGTAAACCGTCTGGTAGGTGGATTCATCAGCCTGTTCGCCGATCACCGCCAAAACCGGGTCGGTAGGCATGACCCTGCCGAGAAAGAAAGTCACAGCCAAGAGGACCAGTAACGTCAAAAAGACCATCACCAATACGCGACGAAGCTCGGTCATGGCAATGGCAAGATGCGATCTCCCGGAGGTGACTTTCCCCTGAGTGCTGCCCAGTTCTGAATCTTGCGTAAATTGCGTCATTTCTTTTTTACCGCTGAGGCGTATGAAATGGTTAGCGCATTCGCCTTGATACTTTCCACGTTTCGGCTAAGCGCCTTGATGCCCAGGCGCTGGAAGAGGAAAATGATCGGGGAGTTCTCCACGTGGTAGCGTTGTAGCTCATGGTAGAGCTTCTCACGCTTTAAGGGGTCGGGCTCTGTCTGCGCTTGCATCACGGTGGCGTTAAACCAATCGCTTGGATACCAGCCGGTACGCCATGCCACAGAGACCGAGTTATCTTCCGAGTTTTTCGGGTTATAACCGAAGCGAAGCATCACATTGTTGGCATCAGGGTAGTTGAAGCCATAACCGCCTATGTAAGCCTGGAATTTTCTGGCTCTCACCTTTGTGAAGAGATGCCCACTAGAGAGAGTGGTGATTTTTACATTCACCCCAACTTTCAGAAGATTCTCCTGAAAGTGCTGGGCGATGACCGGGTATGGCGCTGAGTTGGAAGTCAGTAGCTCAAAAGAAAACCCCTCCCCGGCCCCTGACTCCTGCAACAGACCCCTGGCTTTGTCTATATTCTTTGAGTAGGGGCTGAAACTTTCGGGAAGGGCCCCGAACATCCCGCGCGGCACCGGGGATTCGAGCACTATTGCTGCCTTGTTCAGTACCGTGCGGGCAATCGATTCGTAGTCGATCAAGTAGCGCATGGCTTTTATCACGCGGGGGTCTGAAAAAGTCGACATCTCGCGGTTGAAAGCCATGTAGATGATGCTGAATCTGGGGGTAAGCTTCAGGTAGGTGTTCGGGTTCTCTTCAATGGCGCTCAGGTCAGAGGGGTCAAGATCCGTGGCAAGGTCGATATCGCCCTTCTCTAACATCAGGCGCTGCGTGCCTGGCTCTGGTATGTGTCGTATAACGACGCGCCGTATCGGATTTTCCCTGCGTATCCATTCGTCGTTTCGCTCAAGTATCAGCACATCCTGGGCGCGCCAGGTACTGACCCTGAAAGGACCGTAGCAGGCTGTGTTGCGCGTCAGCCAGTCTTTGCCAAGGTCACCGTCGATCTCGTGAGAGAGCACTTCAACCCTGTCCAGCGCATGGGCCGATTTGTAGTCGGCCAGGGCATAAAGAAAGAGCGAAGGGGAGTATTGTTTCGGGGCGCTTATCTCCAGGGTAAGGTCATCGATGACGCGAACCATGTCACTGATGTTGTTCTTGTTAAATCCCCATTCCTTGAGAAGTTTGGAGCTCGCGAGGTTCAACTGGAGGCTGCGGCTCATTGACCAGGCCACATCATGTGCGGTAACAGGGTTGCCGGAGGGAAAGGTAAGGTTAGGCCTTATATGGAATGTATAGATGGAGAAGTCTTCGTTAACCGACCAACTTTCTGCGATGCCGGGCATCACCTCTCTTGCATCTTCCTCGTTTAGCACCAGCAGGGGTTCGCAAACGTTTCTAATAACGCCGCCCGTGAGCCTTTCTGCTATCGCCGCGGGGTCAAGCGTCATCACGCTGCCGAGATTCGCTGCAATGCCCAGCACATCAGCCGGCGAACTGTTTGTACCCGAGTCGCACCCGACCACACCAAGCACCAAAGCTATTACGGACAACCTCGTGAGCTTTCGAAACATTCATCTCTCCCGAACCGCTTCCGTAGACTTGAAATAATCTAAAATAGTTTTTCCAAGGGGGGGAGCATCGCCCCTATATCGTTAAAATGCTTGCAAATTCTAGTTAAATCTAGAGTTAATCTTATCATAAATATGATCATTGTGAGCCAAACGGCAAAATTTGTTTATAGTGTATGGAGTGCATCATGCGAATGGCGATTTAGATTCAAACAGTTGATTTCGACCTTTTTATAAGTTAGAAAAGATGAAAAGTTTATTTAGGGGGGTATATGGTAAATAGCCATAATGAATGGGATTCATTAAAAGAAGTAATTGTAGGTAACACTTTTCTGTCGAATTTGCCGGGACTTGAGTTGTCATTTAAATTGTTTTTTCATGACAGTTTAACTAGTGACGTCTTTGGAAACGATGTTTACAGCCAGAAAGGTAAAAATTGGAAAGGGGAGATAAAGAAGCAATATATTGATGAGCATGAAGAAGACATTACAGAAATGGTTCGAGTTCTTGAAGAAGAATCTGTCACAGTTAAAAGACCTAAACGCTTAGACAAGATACACCGATTTAAAACTCCGTATTGGGAAAGTGGTTGTGTACCTGCGTTAAATATCAGAGACCAGGCCATTATTGTCGGTAATGAAATCATAGAAACTCCACCACAAGTTAGAAGCAGGTTTTTTGAGAATGATCTTTTAAAAGAGATCTTTATGGACTATTTCAAAAAAGGTGCGAGATGGACTCAAATACCTAAGCCCATGTTAACGGATAATTCATTCGATATATCGTATCAGCTCAAAAAAGGAGTTCAATATGAAAAGCAGGCTAATCATTTTGATATCGGCTATGAAATCCTGTTTGATGGTGCTCAATGTTTAAGATTTAATAATGATATCGTTATCAACTGTTCGAATGAGAACCACTTGTTGGGTGCGCAATGGCTCAAAAGACATCTGAAAGGCTATAATTTACATGTTGTTAGGATGGTGGATAACCATATAGACTCAACTATGTTACCCCTGAGAGAGGGAGTTCTACTTGTAAATCCAAGAAAATTTAAAGAGGAACATCTGCCTGATTTTCTGAAAAAATGGGATAGAATTTTTGCACCTGAACCTGAAGCCCAACAAACTCTGTTGGCAAGTAAGTTTATTGATATGAATGTTCTATCTTTAGATCCAAAAAAGATCATGGTTAGCAATAATTATATTCCATTGATTCGGCTTCTTGAACAAAATGGATTTACACCTATTCCTGTCCAACTCAGACACAGAAGATTATTTGGTGGTGGCTTCCATTGCATTACCTTAGATACAATCAGGAGGTAATAAACGTGTCTTAAAGGTTTTTTTACGTCGGTTCATGGTGGACAAAACTGGCGGTCTTGGAGATTTCCAAATATAGAGAACGACACGTTGAAATTGGAATGAAGAGAACTGGCATTTTTGAGAATAAGCATAAAAAGCGGTTAAGGGCAGGGGGAAACGGGGCGAGAAATTACCGAAAGCAGAACGCTGGTTGACCCCATCTTGCAGGCTTCATTCGAAACCAGCATGTCAATAGCGAGTTGTCCTGTGAATTTCTGAAGTCGATCCTAAGCTGTCCTGCCAGGGTTACTTTTTTGTTGGCTTTTTTATGGCGATTTTAGGGGGGGCGTCGGAGACGCCAAGCCTGCCGCGACAATCTTTTCAGCCTGAACTGTTCCTTTGATTTTGAAATAAAAGTAGTTTTTTTAATGCTTATGGAATGACAATTAGTGTGACGTTTACACAAATTGTTTATTATGATGTTTTCGCGTGTAATAATGTCTAGCTTTTGATAAAGGTCTTCTCCCTGTTTTTTGGGCGGCACATAATATGGCAAACACCAGTGGCAATATGAATTTATTGAAACAGTCTCAGTTATTTGCTGACCTTTCCACCGAAGAGTTAGAGTCTATTTCATGCCGAGTTACACTGCGAGAATTCAAGAAGGGTGAAGTTATTCTTTACGAGGAGGATACCAACAGGTTCATGTATTCGGTCCTTGAAGGGGAGGTAAAGGTTTATTACTCCTCTGAAGGCGGTAAGGAATCGATCGTTGCTTTTCATGGTGCAGGTGACTCTTTCGGAGAAGTTTCTCTTATTGATCAGCAAACGACCCCGGCAACCGTCGCCGCTATGGAAAAATCACTGGTTCTTATTGTGGGTCGAGAAGATTTTTTTGCAATTATCCAAAATCAGCCCAAAGTCATGCACAAATTGCTTCTGCTGTTGTCAGGGCGATTGCGCCACTCCTGGAATCAAGTCCGCATGCTTCATTTCAACGATGCCTCTAACCGCGTGATGGCTTCAATGACGGAAATGGCTGCAGAACGCGGAGAGGAAGTGCCCGAGGGGGTGTTGTTGAAGCTGCGCCTGACACATCAAAATATAGCCGACATGACGGGCCTGACACGTGAAACGGTCACGCGCGTAATTGATAAATGGAAAAAATCGGGCCTGATGTCCGTCGATGAAAACCGCTACATACTCATTCGGCACAGTTTTTTTGAAGAAAATTTTACTTTGTGATTCAGAATACATTCTTCTGTTTGATCTCTTGTTAATATACTGGCAACAATTTAGATCAAGTTGTTTGGTCTATCCTCTGCCAAGAGCAAACCGTGGGAAACTGCGGGACGCAGAGCCACGGAGCTAATAGAAGGTTCTCCTTCCAATGCCAGCCGAGCCGCCAGGGATATCAATGCTCTGGTGGTTTTTTGTGTTTTTTAGGGAGGTTTACAATGAAATCAATTCCAGCGAGTCCTCGTGATAATAGAGTTAAAGGGCTTTCCGACGGTTTATGGCAAGCGCTTGTTCTGTCGCTGCTTGCGTTAACCTTGCTGTGCTTTTCTACCGAGAGCCACTCGGCGCAAATAACCTTTGCGCAGAATGGCTTGACGGTTAATGTTGCGCCTGGAGAAACAGTTGCGGTGCCAATTACAGTGGCATTGGAAGACACTTCTTTACCGAACAGCTATGCCAGCTTCGGTTTAGCCCATGTCGGTGGCACTCTTGATCGCAGTTGGATAAACAACCAAATCTATATGTCTTTGAACTCCTGGTACAAGACACGTCAGGCTGTCCTTCAGGTCAAGGTTCCTGCTGATGCGCAAGGTGGCATCTATAAAGGGATATTGAAAACTGTCTGGCTCAGGTCGAACGAGAGTGTTGCTCCTGCTGAGTTCGAGATCAATGTAGACGTTGATAGTTTTGTGAGCTGCAGTCAGGTCCCCTTGTTCTCGAACATTGTTGCCTCGCAGGACTCTATCAATATGCGCAACAATAAGCAGGTGCATGTAGAGCTGTCCGGGTCTGTTTCTGTGCCTGAGGGTTGCTCAATTGATAGTCCCCGGTATCAGCTCACGGACGAGTATGGCGAACTGGACAAGGTTGAAACTCTGCAGCTAGGTGCTGATGGAAGCTTTTCTGTTGCCATACCTATGGTAGCTTCGCGAAAAGGAAATGATAAAGACGGCAGGCTTTATACTGTTAAGTTTGAGGCAGAGAATGAGGCTGGTGTCGGAGAAAGCGTTGAGACCAACGTCGTTGTTATGCATGACAACGGTAAGAAGTAGGCTGTGTAGAAGCCTAAATTACTTTCGTTAAATGAAAAGCCCCCCGGCATCAAACCGGGTGGCTTTTTGCTTGTGGGGTTTGGGTGTGCAACCTTGAGATTTAAGACTTTTCTCAGTTTCATCCAGGACGTCAAGAACCATGCAAAGTAAAGGACTCTGTCCCTCAATGGCGGGGCTTTCTTTGGACTGCTTGATTGCCGTTTAGGCTATTACGGTCGGCGTCTTTAATGATTGGATTGAATGGCCGGAATGCCTGTTCATTGGCGTTTTCCGATAACAACGACCAGATCGTTTGGGCTAGAGTATGAGAATGTGCCAGCTGTCAGAGCAAGGCTGGTGTAGGGTGATGAAAGAGGATGATAGCAAGGGTGATAGCAACTAAGAAAAAGGCCTCGCAGTCGGTAGATTGCGAGGCCTTGTATCTTGTGGTGCCCAGAGACAGAATCGAACTGCCGACACGAGGATTTTCAGAATAGCAAGCTGCTAAAAATACTAATAAAAACAGTTTTTTAAAAAGATGCGCGAAAAATTGTACTAAATTGTCCGCGCCCCTGTCCGCATATAAACTACACATAGCAGCGCAACCTATTTGCTGCCGTTTTTGCTCTTTAGCTGCCTGCCATATTGCGCATGTTGCGCGATCAATTCGTCAAGCTCACCAGCCTGCACAGCTTCTTTAACCTTCAGCAGTGTTGCAGCTACCTGCTCTTCATTCTCAAGCTCAATTGCGTTCTTGCCTTTAGCAAACTCGATAGGCTTGCTGCCATAGCGAATGGTTAAGTTGATTTTGCCATCAGCAGTTACACTCCACCAACGCTTTACACGCTTTGCAACTTCGACCTTTTCAACATTACCGTCAGCGTCTTTTACACGCTTGATTTTAGTTGGCTGGTAATCGGCATTAGCAGCAAATGCAAGCTGCTCATAAATTTTCGCAACAAGCTTAAGTCTACGTGCAGCTTCTGCCGATGAGTTGCTGACTGGTTTATAGGACACGAATTTGAACGAATTTAGTACTGTCATAATGACCTCCTTTGTGTTTAAAAGCATTTTACTTTCAGACACTTGGGATGGTCATCCGAAATATAGAAGTTTCTGCTATGCTAATTACAAATCTAATTGGATTGGCCAAAATGTAGTAATCGGAACTTGATCTGATAGGCAGTGGTTTGGTTTTACATTCGCCCCTGCGTATTAAATATCCTTAGATGATGTAAGAACCCCCTGTGTCAGGATAGTTGTCGCCTTTTCTCTTTATGCAGCCTTGAAACATAATTCCTCTTCGGGGGTCGCAAGTTCAGATCTTGTCATCCCGACCAGTATTTACAGCAGCTAAGGACACCCTCCCGAGGTGGCCTAAGTATTTTATATTACTATAGCTGTCATTTCGTAGCCGCTCCGTAGCCGTAAAAGTACACCTTTCACAGACCACCTACACAAGCACTATATTCTGAACCTAACGTGTCTACTGATACCTGATTTTCTGGGCCACCACTTAGGTCTCAGCTACCAAACCTTGGAGCAAATTCCTGTTTTTATTAATGTCATAACGTGCTAATTTGTATCCTATTTTGTGTCCCACTATCAGAGGGATTATTGCATTTCACAGTTAGGGGGTATTATGAAAAAATCTTTTTTGCGAAGAACATCGACAATTATAGCCTTATTGATTTTACTCCTTTCAGCGGGGATTCACTTTTGGGGAGTTTACAATTCAGAAGAGACGAGTGCAGGATATGGAACGGGCCTTACTAACCCACAAGAGATAAAGATAGTTTTAGATGCATATCATTTACAAAAACAATTAACTAATGTAGCCATTGCAGGAGGCATCTTTGGTTTGGGAGTTTTGTGTATACCCTTAGTTCGTAAGAATTAGTAAATACACAGATGAAGCGCAAACACATATATACGGTCTCTTTCTTAATTTTATTGTCGGTTATTTTTTTTGATGACATTGACAGTTTAACAACAAGTCATGGCGTTCCAGAATCCAGACACGAGAACGCCCTCATTGAACTATCTAAAAGGTTTTCGTACATAGAACCTGATGCAAACTACAGCAGTTATTGTGACGCTATAAAATTAAACATTAATAAATATGGATACAGAGAAGGAACCTACTTATACAATACGATTTATAAAATCATCATTACAATAACTGCTCAAGAAAGTGGTTTCAGGGAAAAGAATAGGCTGTTTAGGAACTTACCAATATTATCTGAAAGCGTCAGAAATTATTTTCCTTGGTTTTATAAAAACAAAACTTCTGGCCCTATGGAAGTTAATATCACCAACTATTGTCGTGAAAATAAAGTTAGCACCGATTATGCGATTGACAAATTACATTCTATTGATGAAGGCATAAAGGCAGGAGTCGACAAACTAATTCCTATAATAAATTCACATATTAGTGGCACAGGAAGTAAGGATTTAACACTTAAAAGAGAATTTGTTTTTGCTGATTATTGCTCAGGCATATTCTCTTGTCGCAACGCCGCTTTGCAAGCACGGGTAAATGATTTACTTGGCAAGAAAGAACTAGAGCTTGACGGAGACCTACTAATATATTCAAGTAAACTCAATGAGGAAATCGTTGAGATAGGTTATCTTCCCGATGGCAGTGCTTATCTTGTCGGGCAGAACAATAAACCGGTTAAAAATGTGTCTATTAAATCTGCCACTGAAAGAGCTGTTGAGGAAGTAACTGATTTAGACCCAGCCCTGATTAGAAAAGACCTTGTATTATCTAAGACCAAGAGTTTTGAAGAAACCAAAACATATCTTGCATTAATGGATTCTGTGGCTCAAAAGCATCAGGTTCCAATTGATGCAAGGATGAGAGGGAACACATTTCTAAGAAAAATATCGTCATTTCTAGGTGAAGCAGATAGCGTCACAACTTATGTCAATATGTGCGATGAAATTTATAAATCCATCCATGAATTTGATGAAATTTAACTGATTTCAAGAGTGACAAACAACTCGCATTAAAGGAGCCTTTATGTATAGCTACTATTTAGAAAGCATTAAATCACGAGCCAAAGATTCAAGTATTGAGTTAAGTGAAACCCTCGAGAAAGAAATCCGTTTAGGTTTAAAAAGAGACCTTCAAGCACAGAAGATTCCGCCTAACACTCCTGTCCCTAGAAGAAAAAACATTATCAAGTATCTGTGCGTTGTTTCTAAAGCTAGTGGCTCACCAATACATGCGTTTAAGTCTTTGCTATCCCCAGGCAGCTGGACTTCAAGTGGTGGTTCTTTCAAACTGGCAGAAGATTGTGGATATAACATTACTGATATACTTCTTGAGATAACAAGTTCAAGAGAAGGTAAAAAGGCATGTAACTATTTAGAGATAGGGGCTGGCTATGCCGGTTTTTTATCAAAAGATAAAACAGGGAAAAGGGCTGGCATAGCTGAATTATATGATACCCATAAAGACCTTATTGGTGACAAACTGTTTTTACACTTCACAAATTTAAGTAAATGGCACGACAATCTTCCTGAAGGAATTTATGAGCATCCCGCTTTTTTAGGTTCAACACTTTTGTCTCTACGGAAGCTAGAAGAATGTCCCGACTATTTCGATGTAATATACTCTCAATGTGCAGCATATTTTGACTACAACTACCTCAAATTTATTGAGCAGGCCTGTAACATGCTGTGTCCTTCTGATAAAGGAGGTTTGCTAATATTCAATGGGAAGACAGAGTTGGACCGTCAGGCAATAGAAGTGGCAGAAAGAGAAGGAACCACTTTAATTTACAAAGAAGAGCTTGGAGGCATGAATGGCACGTTTTATGTTTTCAAAAAAAACAATGTTTAAGCCTTTATTGTTATTAGTCGTTTCTCTAATTCTTTGTGGCTGCGATAATAATGCAATCGATGCTGCAAGTACTACAAGTGAGAGCAAAAGAGTTGATAGTCAGTCATTGATCAAAGAGAAAATTATTGAACAAAATGCGAGGATTGAAGCTGCGAGAGAAAAGTACAATAAGGAAGTGCCTTGGAATTTAAATATATTTGTAGAAAACCTCACTGAGGGGTTAGAAGAAAAAGAAGCAAGGATTGCATTGTTCAAATTTGTAATGGAGCAACCTTACAAAATCAGGAGCTGGCACTCCCGCTCTGGTGTAGAACTTTTCGATACAGGGAATGGGGATTGTAGGCACAAAAGAGAGGCTCTATACTACTTGTTCAAGAGTGCTGGCTTAGAGGTAAGAAAGGTAACTGTTCTTTATAATTATGCAGACCTTCCTATACCACCAGAAATTCTTAATTTAATCTCTGAGACTCGTGACTTCCACAGTGGAATGGAAATAAAGATTAATGGTGAATATGTTTATGTAGATCCAACTTGGGATTCTGGTTTAGCTAAAGTAGGGTTTCCAGTCAACAGTGATTGGGACGGTGAGTCACCAACAAGAGCTATCACAGGAGGTGAAACTGTCACCATCCCACACAGCGATTACAATAATATATCTGAGCTTTATAATAAATATGGGGTACGTTGGCCAAGAAGGTCTGAACAAAACAAGTTTGTAAGAGCCCTTAATTCATGGTTGGATGACATACGAAGCACAAAACAGAATTAGACATATATGCAACTCATGTTGTAACCCTCCCTGTTTTAGTGCCAACCATTATGAGACAAATCTAGTCATCTCATTTACTATAAATCTCTCATATTTTTTGGCGCTGTTCAAATTTCTTGAAAAGCACAATTACTGCAGACCCTGACAAATAAGAATGGCCCCTCCAGAGCGGAAGGGCCATTTTTCATTCTATTGATGGTTATTCATAATGGAAAATGCCGAAGAGCCTACCTGCAGATGTTTGCATAACTTTCCCGTGCAGTTGTTGCTCGACATCTCGTTTTTGAAGTTTAGCTTTTATCTGTGTGTTAATGGTCTGTGTGGGAAATTTCATGTCCATAATTTCTGAGTAATTTTGCTTTATTAGTGTCTCTACTACCTCGTTACGAAAACCATAAAATAGATATTTGTTCTCATCAACTTTATGCATGTCTCCAAATCCACTATTATCAAGTATTCTCGTTTTGTGTTCGAATGAAATCGGGAAGGGAAAAGGCTCACCATCCGGTTTAGAAAGGGGCAAATTGTCAGTTCTTTCTATTTCCTCTTTTCCCAAAAGTCTTAGAACTTGAAGCTTGGTTGACAATGCAATTAAGAAGTGTGATTTAGATATTAGACTCAACTCCCTAAGATAAAAGTTTAATCTAGACAATAACCGTAATTTCCAAGGGGAATCGTATTCGTTGTCTGAGACAGGATCAAGGATTCGACAGTGAGCTAGCTCTTTTGAGTTGTCATATGAGGTGATTACGCCATAAAGAAGATTTTCATTCCTGATGTCTTCTCTTTGGACCTTTTTTTTGTTTTCTATATCTAACTTTTTATCTGAGATATATGTTTTCTTTTTAGGGTCAGCAAAAGCTCCTTTGCATTCAACTTCGACTATGTTGTTACCGTCTGAACTTATTGAGTAATCTAAGTCCTTTACTTTGGATATTGGAATTATATTCCAGTCAGCCTCTGTTAACCCATGAATATGACTGATAACAGAAAGACCTGCACCAATACCGACATTCACAGTAACCTCTTCTTGATCATATGCATTGTCGAAAATAGCAGTGATTGTATTTGAATTTTCGTCAAGATAGTCATTAAATTTATCAATTCTATACGGAAGCTTTTTTCTGAAATCTGAAAAGTATTCAAATCCTGGGTGATTCCTTTGTTCTTTGAATAAGGAATAAATCAGAAAATCTTCTCTCGAAATTTCTAGAATCTTCCCATCGATCTTGGCGATGTTTTTATATATGTGTATAGGACAGCGTTTTTTTAATTCGTTCCTATGTTTATCGTTATAAACAGAGACTTTAATTTCCATGATTCTTGCCTTTGGATTCAATAGATAAAGGATTGAAGCAAGTGGCGACGATGCGCAGAATTTATTCTAAGATACCCACATAATAAAGATACAGTCTATCGGTTTTGTTGTTTAAAACGACATTGTTAGACCGATGGTTTTTTGCTGTTTGGGAACTGACCCTTAGCCGTATTGGCAATGATCGCCTTTGCTTCTCTCACATAACGACTAACAGTTGCAGTCATTACATTGTGTTTGTCTGTAGTCTCATATTTCCCATCATTAGGTTTGGGCATCGCCGTTGGCACCAATCTCAAATTCTCTCCAACCTTCCAAAGCGGCACTTGCTCAGATTTAGGCAACTTCTTGTTCTCAATGTAAGCATCATACGTAATTAATCTGACTCGCAATGTGTGTTGGCTGAAATTTCCGTAAAGCGGATATTTTGCGGTGCTTTTGACTTGGCCTAATGACACCCTTCCACGTTTGCCTTTGTGTTCACGCTTGAGGAAGTTGGCAAAGTACTGCTGAAGCTTGCGCCGTCCAATACTCATATTGACAGCAATCACTTCAATGTCATCAGGCCAATCTTCATCCCACTCGTCCTTACTGTCCAACTGCTCTAAACGTACCTCAACGGGCTTTTCTGCAAACAGCTTTGCTCCGCGCTGTAAACTCCCACCCCACCAACTGCGAAAGTCATCACTGCGCACATCACCAAAATCCTCATACAGCCAAGCTAACTCACCAGTTCCGCCAGCATCACAGCAGGCCAGGTAGTCCTCGTTCCTGCGCAAGTAGTCCCACCACCAATAGTAGGGGCTGCGCTCCATTAAATGTTGTATGGCGGGTTTGTGCTTAGTGCCGATCAGCGGGTGTATGGCAAGGAAGCGTAATTTCATCTTAAACCGTTTCAAAACGATTATGAGGGAAATGTTAACAACTAAATCGCAATGAATAGTTAGAGTCGATGTTTATTAGTTGATTTGAAATATACTCGCATTTGTAGACAGCAACAACACAAAACCAACGTCTACATATCTTTTAACCCTTTTTACGAAAGCTAAAACAATGTCAAACAAAACTGCAAATCCTAACAAAGCAAGTCCACTAAGCGTCACAAGTCTATCTTCAGTGCGTACATGTCAGCGTTGTGCTGACAAAAAACAGGCAATAACGCCATCACCCAACTCCCTTATAGAGAGGAACAGATTATGAACAAGAAAAGCAAAACAGAAAACGAGCAAATCGACGTGAACGAGAAGAATTTGGCAGCGAACGCACTTATGGCGTTTAAAGATCGTTTTGAAACGATTTGCAAACACAGACAGGAGTGGGAGCAGACAGTATTCAGTACAGCAAATAAGAGCCTGTATGAAATGCTCGCAGACCTGTACAAGCTGTATGACGAAATGAACAGCGAAGACAAGGCTACTGAAATGAAGAGAGCGTGGCTGGTAAAAGAAGCTAAGCGGCGCGAAATTATATTTAAAAGGAATAAGCCGTCGTTGATCGAGCTGCTGGTTAAAGTTGCCTTCACTAGCACACAAAAAGACAGCAAGCGGGTTAGCTCATATGTACGTGTGCTAAATGTCATTGCAAATACGGAAGGAGTATATGCAGCAGACATTCCACTGTGGATTGAAGAGCAGGGCGGCATTGAAGAAATACGTCAGCAGACAGCAAAGAAGACGGCAACGCGATCTGAGCGTATTGAAAGAGGTAAAGAGATTGTGGCTAGTGTAGATACGTTAGCTTCCGTCACCATCGATAGTGCGTACGCATCAGGTAACGTCAACAAGCCTGTTGTGCTGGTTGGGATAATGAACGCTAGTGGCGTAATTGACATTAAGCATCTCTGTGTTGAAGAGGACGAGAAGACAAAGATTTCTGGCAAATCTGCCATTAGTGCGGCTTTGGCTAATGTTTACAGTACGCACAATGCCAAGCATAAGAACGACGATCTAAAACAGAAAGCTGAAGAGAGCGCTGATGACAGTGTGGACAACAGGCAAAAAGTTTTAGATCTGCTCGCACAAGTAAAAGGCGACAAACAGACACTCGCAGCCTAAATAACTATTAACCATATAAACTTAGGAGAAAAATTATGAATTACATTACTGCACCGAAAACGACTTCCGATATGGTCTTTGCGAACAAAGGTATCGAAAACAAATTGCTAGATATTCTATGTCAGAACTACCCCTTCCCAATAAAAGGCGGGAAAAACTCCCTGATTTTGTATGGGGTGCCTGGCACTGGCAAATCTACTTATGCAGAGGTTTTTCTGAATGATTTTGAAAAAACTTTTGGCGGCAGCAATCCAGCTATACATACGACCGACTGCCAAAAAACAAAAAATATAACGAGCATTCTCAGCACATGTAATGCCATTGCTGACAAGGCAGGTATCTTTACCTGCTCCGGCCATCATTATTTCATTTTTGATGAAGTCGACAATCTTACAACTGATGGGCAGAAAGCGCTAAAGTCATTTTTGAATAGGACAAATATCGTATGCGTTTTAACGACTAACTATTTGCATGACATTAATGAAGGCTTAAAGAGCAGATGCGTGCAATTAAACTTTAACGCAGCCAGCGAAGATGATTGTGTTGAGCGCTTTAAAAAAGTGCTAGCAGATAATCAGTTACCAATACTTCCTGATGTAGCATTGAGGGAGATTGCTAAATCCAATAATGGCGATTGGAGAGAGATGATACCTCTACTCCTTTGGGCTGCAACCGAATATAAGAAGTTGATGCTAGCCGCCTAGCCCTTCCATCACTCAGCCTAATGCAATTTAAGCCTCTTCGACGGAAGGGGCTTTTTGCGTGGTGAAAAGTATTTTAACCGCGTACAGCATAGTGAGTCGTTGAAATCTGAAATAGCTTGTCGTTGCTATACGAAAGTTGGGTCTAGCGAGTCATTAGACCCAATTTTTGTATTTATTGTTGATTTGGCAGCGGATCCGGTGGTGTTGATAGACAATCGCTCTTCTGCGCAGATCAAATAAAAAACCATCTTTTTCAGCCATTTCTTTTCAATCGCATAAATAACTTTATGCACAGACGTAATAAAAAAACCAATTTACACTGGTACGATGAAAAACGATTAGAGCAAAAGGACAAACAGCACGAGAAGATGACAGAAACGTGGCTGAAGGAGAACGGTCTGAAAATGAAGACTTTTCACTCCTTGCCGCTGGAGCTGGTTCAAGCCGCAAGCATTGCCCATCACTTGCTGACTGATTTTCCACATTTGCTTAACGAGGCACAAACAGAGGCACTGAAAAAATATTCAGAAGTATTCAATAATAAGCGGCTACGGAAGAAGATCACACAAACACAAGCGTATCGTGTTCTGAATATTGGTAAAAAAGTGAATCGGAAACTGTTCAGGCAACACAGGCAACAGGCATAAACAGGCAATACAGGCAACAACAGGCATAAGAGCAGATAAGCCACTGCATTAACAAAGGGCAAAAACGCGGGGTGGAATATGACGGCTAATGCCCCCGCACCCGTCAGCAGATTGCTGCGAAGATCGCTGACACATGGGTGGGTGCCGCAGAGCGACCACGACTAAATGTGGTTAGGAAGTTTGAATACGACCGTCTTCCTTTAAATGGCTCTTCTCGCAGTCGTGTTTGTGGTTCTCTTTCACTGACCAAAACACGATGACGACGGCAGTTCTGTTTTTTTTTAATGGAAACAGTACATAGCCGTCGTTTTGGTTTCAACTTCCCTAACCAATCTAGTTCGCTTCGCTGCTAAGAGACGAGAGATAAGCGATGAGCGCAAGCGAAGAGCAGGCGAACGCAGTTTCGCCTTCCACAATACCCCACAAGCAAAATGATAGAAGTGTTAATGCTTGCTCGCTGTTGAGGTGGCATAGGTCAAAAATCACCAGTTCAGAACGATAAGTACTTCATACAGAAAAAACGCAGCAGACAAATCAGCACAGCACAATCCCTCTTTGAGCTTCTAAATGACCTTACAGCACATGATCGCTGAGCAACGAAGGGTCACAGCTATATCAGACAGCGCTAAGTGGTTTATGCGTTTTTCGGATTTATGAACAACTCCAAAGAAAATAATGAAATTCATATCGGTAGCTGCTACTTCGGCGTTTTTTGGAAGGAAACTAGCGGAGCATTTTTCGGTAGGAATTCAACATCAAAGAAAACAAAATTACACATATAAATTATTTGGTTGAAAGGAGAAAAAACAATGGCACAAGCGAAAACACTCACCCAAGCAGAAATTGATCAGGTTTTACGTTATGTAGCAACCACCCGTTACCCAGCTCGCAATAGATTGCTGGTTCTGAGCAGTATATGGAGCGGCATGCGTGTTGGGGAAATTGCTGCTCTTAAAATTAGTGACGTGATGAACGATGAGGGCAACATCAAACACGAGATTCGTTTAACAGCCCGACAGACGAAAGGACACTATGCGCGAGTGGTCTTTTTGAATGAGAAATTACGAGTTGAATTGGCAGCGTTTCTATCGCAGCGCAATACCCAAAACAAATCATTGCCGTTGTTTGCTACAGAAAAGTCAAAAGGCTTCTCTGCTAACACGCTGACGCAGTGGTATTACTGGACGTACAAAAAAGCAGGCATCAGCGGTGCCAGTAGCCACAGCGGAAGGCGCACATTCATTACCTCGCTGGCCCAAAAGGGAATTGGCGTACGGGTGCTGGCAAGTTTGGCAGGTCATCGATCCATAGCGGTGACACAAGTTTACATTGATGTGAATGATGAAATGAAACGGCAGGCAGTTGAGTTGATTTAAATTTACTGCTGATAAATACGTGTAGGAGAGATAATTTTTTATGCGTATTGAAGAAGTCGTTACAAGCGCCGAGCAACGTAGCGTTGACTTAAAAAAGCAAGCTGCAAAGAGGGCACAACTCTCAGCTAAAAAAGCAGCCGCCAACCTCAAAATCCGTAAAGCCCAAAAACAACTCCAAAAACTGAATAGCGCTTAGTTGTCATTCTCTTTGTTTAATAGCTGTTCCAGTAGTTGTTGTATCTGCCCATCCTTTTTTGCGTTCTGCTCTAGTAGCTGCTGTATTATCTGGTTGTTGTCTTGTGCCGCTTTTTGTTTGTCCTTTTCTGCACGTCTTTCATGTCCTGCAAATTTGTTTGGGTTGTCGCTAACTGTGAAATGGCTGTAGTGCTTCTCAAGCATATTTACTTGTGTGCCCATTTGTACACTTAAGTCGTCGAAGCTAATGTCTTTGTAGCGCATACGTGATGCATAAGTATGACGAAGAGAGTAAAGGGTTCTGTCATCTCCAAAGTCATCTTTCAATAATCCATCTTCCTTGCCGTCAACTTTTATCCATTTCAGCATACGTTTGAATGCTTTGGTGAGTCGCTCTTGTACTACAAGCTCGCCGTTTGGATAGCGGAAGATATACTCGTCGCATTCAAACAGCTTGTCCCAATCCAAATCTTTCAAATTGTCGAATCTGTTTTTGATATTTTCCAACGGCTTCCAGCAGCCGTATTTAACGCCATCTTCACGAACATGGGGTTCGTAGCCAATAACAACACGCTTTATTGTTTTGCTGTGTGGCAACGAGAACTGGATGCTTTCCTTGTCGTGCTGCTTGGTGATGCTCAAGTTTTTCCATTTTAAGCTAAGGATCTCACTGCCAGGTCTCATGCCTGTGTTAACCAGTATGCGCACAACGTCTACTAGCAGTTCTCTTATCCAATATGTTTTCTGGCTTATGTTCTCAATACCATTGCGACCTTTTTGGTGAAGCAGTTTTTCGCTGTGCTGAATGTAGCGCCACATGTTGGCATTGAGCTTTTTCATTTCTTTGTTGTTAAAGTATGGTCGCCTTTTCCCCTTAACGCCGTCATTTATGGTTTTGGGTATGAACTTGATGAAGTTCTTTTCTTGTGCTTTGCGGAAGAGATATTTGAGGGCTGAATTGTGGGTGGCAATAGTGGACTGGGTCGGCGCATGGCCTATCATCTCTTTGCGCTTGTCTGAGTACATACGCAGGGCAGCAGTGTCGATGTTGTGGCACATGTAACTGCCAAGTATTGGCTGGATATATTTGTCTATAACCTGAACGTAGTTTTTGGGTGTTTGCTGGCTCGTTCTTTCTGCTTCATCCAGCAGTTCTTTGCGGCATAACTGACATATGCTTGAGAACCTACGTGTTACGTCAATCTTACCTGTCTTCTGCGCATACTGTATCTCTCTGTAGCGCTCTTCAGCTACAGCAATAGCCTTTTCAAAGTCAGCACACTTCGTACTGTAAACAACCCATTCTCCACTGTTTCGACGTATACGGGCTTGCCAACGTTTGCTTCGGTTTCGCTTGAATAGGACGACAGCACCATTGCATATGGTGCGTTCATCTTTGTTAACAATATTGAGGGGTTGGGGTGTTTGCTGTTTATCTGACATAGGGCACCTTTATGAAAACAGCTAAAGATGAACCTATTGTAGCATAGAAAGTGCGCGAAGAGTGCGCGAAGAAAAAAGAAAAGCAGCGACTCCGGTAAGCCGCTGCTTTTACTAAGTAAATGGTGCCCAGAGACAGAATCGAACTGCCGACACGAGGATTTTCAGTCCTCTGCTCTACCGACTGAGCTATCTGGGCGGGAGAAGGATTTGTAACCAAATGCGAACTTTATGTCAAGAAAAAAGCTGTCGCTGATTCTTTGCTTGCTTTCCGATGTGCTTTTTGTTACCAACAAAGTCTCAAAAACTTCATGAAGGTGGCGTCGGCATGAAATCTCAAAGTTGGTTGTTTACAGGTTTTTACTTTTGGTTTGGCAGCTTTTTTGGCTTGCCTGACCGGGGTGAAGTCTGTTGACGGTCGATTGTCGATAGAATTACTGAAACCACGGGCGGGCTCAATCGGGGCGCCTGTGGTTTTTTCGTTTCGGGAAAGTAAACGATGAAGGCCGCCAGGAAAGCCCTGCCGGCCTTTATTTTTAACCGGAACTTTCCCAAAAAGGGGACGAGAAAATGATTATAGTAATGCGCAAAGGGGCCAGCAAGGACGAGTTGGCAGCGGTCGAGAGTCGGATTGCGGAGTTGGGCTACAAGCCTCATGTGATTCATGGTGACACACGCAATGTGGTCGGTGCTGTCGGTGATGAGCGAGGCAAGGCTGTGCTGCAGTCGATTGAATCGATGCCGGGCGTAGAAAATGTCGTGCCGATCCTCAAGCCCTACAAGTTGGCGAGCAAAGAGGTCAAGTTGGAGAGGACTGCGGTTGAAATTGCTCCTGGAGTTATTGTGGGCGGTGATCAACTCGTGGTCATGGCCGGCCCCTGCTCGGTAGAGAGCGAGGAGCAGATTCTCGAAACCGCCCATGCCGTCAAGGCCTCAGGCGCAACTGTCCTCCGTGGCGGTGCTTACAAGCCGCGCTCCAGTCCTTATTCCTTCCAGGGTATGGAAGAAGAGGGCCTCAAGCTTTTAGCCATGGCCCGCGAAGAAACCGGGTTACCGATCGTGACCGAGGTCGTGAATCCTCGCGATGTTGACCTGGTCGCAAAGTATGCTGATGTGATGCAGGTTGGCGCGCGTAACGTGCAAAACTTTGCCTTGCTCAAAATGCTCGGTACACTCGACAAGCCGATTCTTCTCAAACGCGGCATGTCAACGACCATCCAGGAATTCTTGATGAGCGCCGAGTACATCCTCTCCGAAGGCAACCAGAAGGTTATCCTTTGTGAGCGGGGTATTCGCACCTTTGAAACAGCTACCCGCAATACTCTGGATATCTCGGCAGTACCCGTACTGCAAGAGCAGACCCATCTGCCGATTATCATCGATCCTTCTCACGCAACGGGTCATGCTTCGCTGGTACCGAGTATGTGTTACGCTGCGGTGGCTGCCGGTGCTGACGGCCTGATCGTCGAAGTTCATCCTCACCCTGAAGTTGCTGCGAGCGATGGGCCTCAGTCGCTGCGACCCGCTGATTTTCAGCTGATGATGACCAAACTTGCCGAGTTTGCCAAAGTTGTCGGTAAAACGCTTTAATTGAGTTAAAGCCGGGAGCAAAAAATGTTTTTAATACCCCTGAACCAGATTGAAAGTGTTGACCTTGTTATTCATGCCCTGCGTGCGGCCGCTGGCGAGGCTGATTGCACCATGTGCCCGGTGCGTAAGGTCTGCACAAAGCAATGCCTGGCTGTGGCTGAGGGGATACAGCAGATGGTTGCGACCAACACTTTGCCGAACATGGATATGCTCCAGGGTGCAACAAGTGAAGAACCCCAGGACGGCCCCGAAGATCCTGACAGCGGCGGCTCCGGGTCCCATCTGCGGATCGTCAAGTAACTCTGAATAATTATATTGAGGAAGAACTGATTATGAATCTCGCTAAACTGGCCTTGCAAGTACCGACCGTCCTTTTACCTCAAGCAGGTATTGATCTGAATCGCTGGGCAGTGATTGCCTGTGACCAATACACTTCCGAGCCGGAATACTGGCAGGCTGTCGATCAACTGGTCGCAGAGCAGCCTTCGACGCTGCGCCTGGTTTTTCCTGAAGTTTATCTTGAAGACGAGGACGGTGACGCAAGGATTGCCGCTATCAATGCCAGCATGGATCAGTACCTGGCTGAGGGTGTGCTCGCTGAACAGGAAAAAGGCTTTATTCTTCTGGATCGCAAGACCAGTCATGTGGAGTCACGAAAAGGGCTGATCGTTGCTCTCGATCTGGAGGCCTACGATTATCGTCCCGGTTCCAAAACCTTGATCAGGGCCACGGAAGGTACAATCGTTGATCGTTTGCCGCCACGTATCCGGGTCAGGGAGAATGCGGCAGTTGAATTGCCACATATCATGGTGCTGATTGATGATCCCGAGCAGACCGTGATTGAGCCCCTGTTCGAGGCCGACCTGGAGCAGGCCTATGACTTTGAGCTTATGCAGTCAAGTGGTCACCTGCGGGGCTGGAAGGTCAATCAGCCACAGCTCCTCGAGCAAGTGGGCAACGCACTCGAGGCCCTGGCGGACAAAGAACGTTTCCAGAAGCGCTATGACGTCGATGATGAAGAAGTCATGCTCTATGCCATGGGTGACGGCAACCACAGCTTTGCCACGGCCAAGGCCATCTGGGAGCAGCTCAAGACAGAGGCTTCCGATCCTTCCGAGGTCATGGATCACCCGGCGCGTTATGCCTTGATCGAACTGGTTAACGTCCATGACCCGGGGTTGGAGTTCGAAGCCATTCACCGCGTGCTTTTCGATGTTGATGCCGACGACCTGCTCGAACAGGCCGAGGAGTATTATCGTCAGGCAGGAACCCCATGCAGTATTGCCTGGCATGACGATCTCGCTTCCGCATCCGCCGCCGCCGAACACTCGGGTAAGGCGCACGCGATCCCCTTTGTTGCTGCCGGGCGTTTTGGTGTGCTTGAGATCGCTGATCCGAAACTGACTCTCGAAGTCGGAACCTTGCAGAATTTTCTCGATGCTTACCTGGAGAATCACGCCTCAGGTCGTATCGATTATATCCATGGTGATGATGCGGTCTCTCGGTTTGGAGGGCAGAAAAGCAACGTCGGCTTCTACCTTCCGTCAATCTCAAAGCACGATCTTTTTCGCACCATCGTGCGAGACGGAGCTTTGCCTCGCAAGACCTTTTCCATGGGCGAAGCGGATGAAAAACGTTTTTACCTCGAGGCGCGCAGGATTACCTGCTGAGGGCATTGACAACCTGCCGGGAAAAGTAGTAAAAACGGCCTTCCGGTAACTTTTTACACCTACTGAAAACAAAGATCGCCGACCATGAATGTCCTTATCTGGACGGTGCGGCGTTTTTTGTTTTTTCAATCAACTGTGTTTTGTCAGGAGTCAATCGATGAACAAAGTCCGCACTTATAACAAAATTTCTGTCAAGGGCCTCGAAAAGTTCTCCCTCGACAAGTACGAAATTGCCAGTGAAATTAGCACTCCAGACGCACTGATGCTGCGAAGCCATGTATTACAGCCGGATGATATTGAAACGTCTGTGAAGGCCGTCGGTCGTGCTGGCGCCGGAGTCAATAATATCCCGGTTGAAAATTGCACCGAGCGCGGTATCGTCGTTTTCAACGCGCCGGGCGCCAACGCCAATGCCGTTAAGGAGCTGGCCGTTGCAGCGATGCTGCTCTCTTGCCGCGATATCGTCGGTGCCATCGACTTTGTCCGCAAAGAGGGTCAGGGCAAGAGCGCAGAGGAATTACACAAGCTGGTTGAAGGCGGCAAGAAGACCTATGGTGGCACTGAACTGAAGGGCAAGACTCTTGGTGTTGTCGGCCTCGGCGCCATCGGTTCCCTGGTTGCGGAAACAGGTCTGATGCTCGGTATGAAAGTGATCGGTTACGATCCGGCGCTTTCCGTAGCTGCCGCCTGGCGTCTGTCACGTGATGTCGAGAAGATGGAGAATATGCAATCGCTGCTCGCCAAATCGGACATCGTGACTTTGCACCTGCCGGTCCTGGAAGCAACCCGTAACCTGATCAACAAGGATCTGGTCGAAAGCTTCAAGCCGGGGGCAACTCTGATCAACCTGTCCCGCGAAAAAGTCGCTGACACAGAGGCGATTCTTAAAGGCCTGGAGACGGGTCGGATTGGTCAGTACCTGACCGATTTTCCGGTTCAGGAGTTGATGGGCAACGACAAGGTTGTGCCGATTCCTCATCTCGGTGCCAGCACCGAAGAGGCGGAAGAGAATTGTGCCATCATGGTAGCTGATCAGCTGATCGATTTTCTCGAAAACGGCAACATCAAGAATTCAGTCAATTTCCCTAGCATCGCTCTGGAGCGTAATGGTGGCTTCCGTATCGCCTTCTCCAACCGCAACGTGCCGAAGATGCTCAACCAGGTCCTCTCCGTACTGGCGGATCGGGAGCTGAATGTAATCGATATGATTAACAAGAGTCGCGACGAAGTGGCCTACAATATTATCGACATCGATAGAGAGCCCTCGGAAGAGCTCGTTCAGGCTCTCGAAGCGATTGATGGTGTTATCAAAGTTCGTATCCTTTAAATAGTTTATCCAAACATTAAGGCAGGAGGATCTCATGTCTCAGAAAGTTTATAATTTTGGTGCCGGCCCGGCGATGTTGCCGGTTCCTGTGATGGAGCGCATTCGTGAAGAATTTCTCGATTTCCAGAGCATGGGCGTCTCCGTGATCGAGGTCAGCCATCGCGCCAAGCAATTTGAAAAAGTGCTTCTGGATGCCCAGGAGAGTTTTCGCCAGTTGACCAATCTGCCGGACAATTACAAGATCCTCTTTGTCCATGGCGGCGCGCGCATGCAGTTCTCGGCTCTGCCGATGAACCTGGCCGGTCGTTCGGCGAGCAAGAAATGCCTCTATGTCGAGACGGGCAACTTCGCCAAGCTGGCCAACAAGGATGCCAAGGCTTACGGCGATATCCAGGTTATTGCCAGCAGCGCTGACACGAACTATGATCGTCTCCCGGCCATTACTCCTGAGATGATTGATCAGGATGCGGCTTACCTGCACATCACCACCAACAATACCCTTTACGGCTCTCGCTACAGCAAGTTCCCGGATGCTGGTAAGGTGCCCCTGATCGCTGACCAGACCTCGGAGATTCTCTCCCGTGTGGTCGATTACAGCAAGTTCGGCTGCATCTATGCCGGCTTGCAGAAAAACCTCGGGCCTTCCGGAACCGCGATCGTTGTCATCCGCGAAGATCTGCTGGGATACGCTTCTGCGGAGACGCCGGTGCTTCTCAACTATGAGCAGTGTGCCAAGGATAACTCCCTGACCAACACCGCAAACACCTTCGCCATCTACGTCACCGGTCTGGTGCTGGAGTGGTTGCAGGAGCAGGGCGGGATTGCCGCGATCGAGAAAATCAATGAGCAGAAGGCCAAGACCCTTTACGACCTGATCGATGCCGGTGATTACTATCGCGGTGTCATCCAGCCTCAAGTTCGCGGTACCATGAATGTCAGCTTTAACCTGGCCAGTGAAGAACTCGAAGCCAAGTTCCTTAAAGAAGCCGGCGAGCAGGGGCTGTACGCACTCAAAGGCCACCGCAGCGTCGGTGGTATCCGCGCCTCGATTTACAACGCCATGCCGTTGGCCGGAGTTGATGCCCTTGCCAGCTTCATGAAGGAATTTGAGAGCAAGAACGGTTAATGACTCGGGGGCACTTTTGTAAAAGTGCACCCTGGAAATGTGTGGGGGCGCTTCCTGTTTGGGGAGTGCCCCCATTTTCCTTTTGGAGGTTGCTGTGCCTGAAGTTGATTTGCAAGGTGAGGTTGGCTGGGAGTCTTTCGATGCTCCTGCACTGGTTGGTGAAACGCTGCGCTTTGTTTCGGGAGACCGGACCGGCAACCGTTTTCGCATGAGCTATTTTCGAGATCAGGAGCAGCATCTGGTAGCGCGTGTCTGGTTTGGACCGGTCACAGAGGGCCCACCCGACCATGCCCATGGCGGCAGTATCGCTGCGGTGCTTGACGAGGTCCTTGGCCTGGCCGCCTGGGCCGATGGCCACAAAATTGTGGTCGGCAACCTGAACGTCAGCTTTCGCCAGTTGTTGCCGATTCAGACGGTTGTACAGGTCAATACGAAGATTGTTTCAGTACAGGGGCGTAAGATCATGGTTCACGGAGAAGTTTGTAGTCTCGATGGCACAATTTATGCCACGGGAGAGTGCCTCTGTATCACATTGACAGAGGCCCAGATAGCATCCTCAGGAAAGTCTTGACGTATACGCAAAGAGAACGTTGACAGCGGAAAATCTTCATCTTAGAATCACCGCCTCAAAGTAATTTCCCCCCAGTATCCCGGAAGGAAAGAAGGACATGAAAGTCATCGTTACAGACGAGATCTCGGAAAAAGGTCTTGAGCTCCTCGAGAAGGATCCGCGAGTCCAGCTGGATGTGCGCCTGGGCCTTAAGACCTCTGAGCTGCATGGTTTGATCGGTGGTTATGATGCCATCATTACCCGCTCAGGGACCCAGGTGGATGCCGAACTTTTGAGCCACGCTACAAACCTGAAAATGGTTGCCCGTGCAGGGGTCGGTATTGACAATGTCGATGTCGTGGCTGCCAGTGAACGCGGCATCATTGTCGTCAACGCTCCCTTCGGCAACACCAACTCGGCGGCCGAGCATTCGATGGCGATCCTCCTCTCCATGTGCCGTAACGTGCCGGACGCCAACGCCAGCTTGAAAAGCGGCCAGTGGCAAAGGGCCCCTTTTACCGGTTACGAACTCAAACATAAGACTATGGGAATCATAGGCCTGGGTAAAGTCGGTGGGCGCGTGGCTTTACGGTCCCGTGCTTTCGAGATGGATGTGGTGGTTTATGACCCCTACATCAGCGAGAAACGGGCCGCGGACTTCGGTACCCGTCTGGTCTCTCTCGATGAGCTGGTCAGTATGGCTGACGTTATCTCGGTGCACACGCCTCTCAATGATGAAACCCGCGATCTGATTGCCGGAGAGCATTTTTCTGCAATGAAGGAAGGCGTATTGATCGTCAACTGCGCCCGAGGTGGTATTATCAACGAGTCGGCTATGTTGACCGCTCTGCAAAGCGGCAAGGTTGCAGGCGCTGCGTTTGATGTCTGGAGTGAGGAACCGCCCAAAAGCGATATCCTTAAAAAGATGATTGAACATCCCCGCATGGTGGTGACGCCTCACCTGGGAGCCAACACCTTTGAAGCACAGACCAATGTGGCGATCGATGTCAGTCGCGAAATACTTAACCTCCTCGATGGCAAGCCTGTGGAAAATGCCGTGAACATTGCTCGCTTCGATCCGGACCTGATGGCGCAGATGCGTCCCTTCATGGAGTTGGCAGCGCTGTTGGGTGATTTTATCTCACAACTGGCTCCGGAAAATCCTGGCAAGGTGATCTTTAACTATACCGGCAAGCTGGCGGCCCACGATTGCATGCCGATCACGGTGGCTGGCCTGGCGGCACTTCTTAACCGCTGCACCGACCAGGAAATCAACATGGTTAACGCCAGTCTGGTTGCAGAACGCCGTGGGCTGATCGTTGAGCAGAGCCGATCCACCGAGTCAAATTTCTTCTCCAACCTGATCACCATGAGCTTGGAGACTCCCCAGGGCAAACGTACCATTGCCGGCACGCTCTTCGAGGGCACACCGAAGATTGTCAAAATGCGCGATTTTGACACAGACTTTACTCCTGAGGAGCATATGCTGGTCATGCATTATGACGATCGCCCGGGACTGATTGGCAAAATCGGCACCATCCTTGGCGAGGCCCAAGTCAATATCGGCGCCATGAACCTGGGCCGTCGAATCAAGGGTGGGGAGGCCATGGTTGTCCTCTCGGTCGATTCTCCGGTTGGTGGGGAGACTCTGGCTAAATTGAGTGAAGCGATAGGTGCGCGTTTTGTAAAAGCGGTTTACTTGAAGCGATAAGTTAAGGGTGCAGGGACTCCTGCGAAGAGTGATGAAAAAGGGGCGTGGATCATATGATCCACGCCCCTTCAGGTTTCTGAGAAGGTTTAGTCTTGCTCATAAGTTAGACATAATGGCTGACAGTTGAGGGCAAAAAGAGACCTGCCCCATGCAACGTGGTTTGTGTTTGTTTCTTGTAGAGAATCCAAAACAGAGCCAAAATCAAGGGCGCAGGTCATGAAATTTTTTATCATGTATGTCGGTATAGACGTCCACAAAATTCTATCGAAGTCACCTTTGTCGATGCTGGTCGTGATGGCGAGGTGAGAACCTACGGGGAGATTGACGGCAACCTCACTGCTCACGACAAGGTGATCCAGAAGCTGGAGACGAAAGGATCTAAGCTACGCTTTGTCTTTAAAGCTGGACCCTGCGGTTATGAGATTTATCGGCATCTCAATAGCAATGGATGCGACTGTATTGTCGTCACTCCTGCAATGATTTCCTGCCGGAGTGGCAATTGTATCAAAGCTGATCTCCGAACCGTTCGATGCCGGCAGGACCTCAAACCAGGGTAATCATGTGATCGATGAGATAAAGCGCAAGATCGATCACAGCAAACAACTGTTGCGGCTGCTGGTCGATTTTGCCAAGCTCGCAGAGGAATGACTGTTGGTCAAGTACGGTGACATGCACAATGACTCCGATCTGAACCGGTTCCCATTGCAAGTGTTGTACTGGATCAAATTTATCAAACAGCTGGATAGCGCCACTTATCTGACCCTGGATGAGAATGGGTTCTGACAAAGAGCAACTTCATAATTAGTACTTTTCGGGAGACACGAGTGATAGAGACTGTCACTCACCTAATACCGGCACAAGGATTATTATCAAGAGATTAGGGCAAAGTCAGCTAGCGTTAAAGAAATAACAGGCTTGTTATAAATGACTAGATTTGACGAAAGAATAACGTAAAAAAATATTTATTTCCAATAATAGTTAATTCCTCAAAAATGTGAGAAGAATGTGAGAAGCATCTGCTATTTTACTCACAGATGATGGGTGAATTATCTCATTCGAACAAAAACTCTCTTGAAAGCAGGTCCAGGCAACGTTGGTTGCAAGTTTTTATTTCGATTCCAGACGTTTCACCCGAGCTCAAAACGCTGACTTAAGTTTTGAGCGTACAACAATTAAATACTCTCACGATAAGAGCAAAGCCGGGGTAACCCGGTGTCGCAAAGCTACGGACCCTTTTTATGATACGGGTGGTCGGGCTGCCGAAGAGAGCTGGTGGGATTATAGCTGTATCTGTAACTATATCCTGTTAAGCGCCTGTCTTCGGTTTTGTCGGAGGTGGGCGTTTTTGTTTTGTTGATTTCAATGATTTTAGATTAATTGGATTTTTGAACTTTTAACTTACGGAGGATGGGATGAAAAATTTATTATTGCTGGTCTTGCTTTTGTTGGTCTGGACCGGGAGTGCAAATGCCGTCGATAGAGCTTACTATCCATTCAGCGGTGACGCCAACGATGCGAGTATCAATGGAAACCATGGCACGGTGAACGGCGCAACACTGACGGTTGACAGGAACAGTTTTGCTGACAATGCGTACAGTTTCGATGGCACAAACTCGATTTCAGTGCCTAATGATGCTTCTCTCAATTTTTTAAGCGGAGAGTCTTTCAAGGTAAGTGCTTGGGTCAAGACCTCTTCTACGGGCGAAATCCAATCGATATTTACAAAGCAAGATACAGATAAGGCTTATTCACTAAGAATTACTGCTGGCGGGAAAGCGCAATTCTTTCTTCAGGATGCCATCGCCAATTCAATCGATGTGGTTAGTGCCTCTGTCGTTTCCGATGATAGCTGGCATTTAATAGAGGGCGTGCGAAACGCGACCGATGGAACGATAAGCATCTCTGTCGACAATGTCGTAGAAAACTCAAAAATCAATACGCTCACGGGAGATTATGACCCGACTGATGTAGCAGGGATTGGTTACAGTGGCTTTGGTGATGCATGGAAGTTTAATGGTTCCATAGATGAAATTCGTATCGAAGATGTTGTTTTTGTTTCCGACACCACCCCGCCGGTCATCACCCTGAACGGCTCCGATCCGGTCGATGCCGAAGCCGGCACCAGCTACACTGATGCCGGGGCGACGGCGAACGATGACGTCTATGGGAGTGTCGCAGTTACGGTCGGCGGTGATGTGGTCGATATCAACTCGTTAGGCACCTACGTCATCACCTACGATGCCGCCGATACCCTCGGTAACGACGCCACCCAGGTGACCCGGACAGTCTATGTAGTTGACACTATTCCGCCAGAAACGTCGATTGACAGCGGTGCGGAACCTACTCCTTATGTCACCGATATAACCTTTACCTTCAGCGCCAACGATTCGTTCAGCGACGACGCGGCAGCAACCTTTGAGTGCCGGATCGATGGTGGCATTTACTCAACATGTACCAGCCCGCAAAGCTATAACGGCTTAGCCGCCGGCTCGTACACTTTCGAGGTGCGGGCGGCCGATCCTTCTCTGAATGTTGATCCGACACCGGCCAGCTTCGCTTTCATGATCTACGACCTGACGGTCAGCGATGATCAAGCCGGTTCAATTGCGGCCAACTACCAGGATGACCTGGTGGTTACGGCCAGTGGTGCTGTTCCGGGGAGTACGATCTTCTTTGAGCAGCTGGTCGATGTCGCCCCGGGCGGGATCGGTGGCGAGGACATGGTCGTTCGCACGGTCCAGGCGGTTGCCAACGGTAGTGGCGTTGCGACAGTAACTCTTAATTACCACAATACGCTCGATCGCTTCCATGCCTTTGGTGACTACTCCTTCCGCGCTACCGACATCACCGTCGGTGCCGGTACCGGTACGGACAGTTCGGTATTCAGCGTCAGCCAGGTTGGTCAGCCTGATAACCTGAGTGGACTACTTTACGAATCGGATGGCAGCACACTGGTGACCGGTGCGTTCCTGCGCTTCGAAGACAAATGGGGCAATATCTATGGCTACGCCCTGACTAATTCTTCTGGTTTTTATGTCTTCGACGCAGCGGCTGCCGGTGATTATCTGGTCTACCCGATGGCCTACGGCTATGCCGCCAATGTACCTGCTCCGATCACAATCAGCGGGCCGGCTGGCAGCTACAATATAAACCTTGCCAGCGATGTTGATGCCATCAATGGTCAGGTGCACAGTTCCGGTAGTGGCATCGATGGTGTCGAAATTATTGCGAACTGTTCAGGTGTGTACAGCGTTGGCCTGACCGACCTCAACGGCAACTACAGCCTGGCTGTACCGGCCATTTGTTTCGACCCAGTCCTAGCGGGCCATGTTGAACTGGCGGGGCACGACGATTTTAGCCCATCTTTGAAAGGGTATGTCGATGATGGCGCAGCCCGGCAGCTTTCGGCCTGTGTCGGAGCGGTTGATTTCGATCTGCCGGCTGCAACGGCCACCATCAGTGGTCAGGTATTGGCTTCAGCTGTGCCGACCGGCGGGATTCCTGTCGTCGCCACGAACGGTAGCGGTGAGCGTGCCTATGGTGTGAGTGACGTTTCAGGTAACTACAGTCTGAATGTCTCCTCAGCCGCCGACTGGAACGTTATGCCGAAGCAGCGCATTGTCAACCCGCTTGGCTTCGTCGGAAACAAAATTGCCGTCGATACATCCGGTGGTGATCAGGTGGGCCAGAACTTTAATCTTAACGTCATTGATGGATGGGTTGAAGGTGTTGTGACTGACGCTGTGACAACCAATCCTCTCGCAGGCATTGAAGTTTACTCGTCAGCGGTTGCTTACTCGTCGGTGAAGACAGATGCCGACGGTTTCTATCGTGTGCCGGTAGTGCAGGCAGAGGGTTTACCTATTCATGTCGATGTTACGGGGGTGGTTTATGTTGATCCTGTAATAGCCAATATTGCGGCTTCTGAGTTTTTAGCGAATGTGGCAACGGTCGATTTCGTCCTCGATCAGATCGATCATTATGATCTGGTCGTCGATAGTGTTACGGGGGTCCCTGCGACAGCAGAGGCCGGGGACCTTATGACGGTGACCGTTACCATCAGTAATGTCGGCAATATCAAGGTTCCGCTCGACAATTATGTTGCTATCTACATTTCAACCGACTGCCAGGTGACAAGTGATGACATCCTCCTCGATTATATAAGGCTCACTACGATGCAGCCAGGGGAGGCAGAGACAGCCGATTTCACATTTTTGGTGCCGTCATGGGTGATGCTTGGGGAGACCTATTATATTGGCGTGAATGCCGATTTAGGTAATCGCGCTTCCAATGAGCATGATGAGACCAATAATTTTACAGGGGGGCAGGGTTTTTTGGTTTCCGGTATTCCGTATGATCTGGTCGCCGGTTCTGTAACGGGCGTTCCAGCTAACGCCAATGCCGGTGACAGCTTGAGCATAACTGCGACAGTCAGTAACGTCGGGCCAAACAGGGCCCCGAAAGATGTCTATGCGTCGTTGTATATTTCTACCGATGCCGTGATTACAACCGATGATACCGAACTGAGCTATACAAGAGTCAAAACAATGGAGGTCGGTGACGTAACCGTAGCGTTGAACGCTGTGGTGCCGTCCTGGGTTCAGTCCGGGGTGACTTATTATTTGGGTTTTATTGCCGATGCCTCAAATAGACTTGCTGAATCGAATGAGGTCAATAATGCCTCACCTGGGCAGGCGTTTGTTGTTTCCGGCACTCCCTATGATCTGGTCGCCGGCTCTGTAACGGGTGTTCCTGCTAACGCCAATGCCGGTGACAGCTTGAGCGTAACCGCGACAGTCAGTAACGTCGGGACAAGCAGGGCCCCGAGAGATATCTATGCGACGTTGTATCTCTCTACCGATGCTGTGATTACAGCCGATGACACCAAACTGAAGCATGTAAGGGTCTCAACAATGATGCCCGGTGACGTAACCGTAGCGTTCAATGGTAAGGTGCCGTCCTGGGTTCAGTCGGGGGTGACTTATTATTTAGGTTTTATTGCTGATTCCTCGAATTGGCTTGTAGAACCGAATGAGGCTGATAACATTTCGGCTGCATACAGTTTTGACGTCCCATGAGGTGTTGCTTTTTTAGTAAAAAATGGCCGGTCTAGTGACCGGCCATTTTTTTTGTAACTATGGAACGTGATGAGTCAGAGTGAAGAATTCACGTGTTTTTGCCGCGTCTAATCATGCGCTTTTTGACATATCGTGATCATTAAAGAATGCAACGTAAAAGACGTTCTTTGCCAAATCCAGCTCGACAGTGGTAACCTTCAACTTGGCCTCCTCTCGTTCTAAGTTGATGTTAAATATCTACTTTGCCATCATGACGCACTGACGCTGATATGGGTAGCGAGAGGAGGCAATCTCCTCACGACCCGCCGGTTCTGTTTTTGATTGAGGAAAAGTTGTTTTGCCGGAACCTGTCTTTAAATCAGGACAGGAAGAGGGGCTTGTCGCATTTCGGGACTAGTCCACGTTTCTCCGCTCGGCTCAGAAGAGTCTCTACGGCCATGATCCCTTCGTCACCCAGAGTCAGCGAGAAATCATTGACGTAGAGATTGATGTGCGCGTCGATCACCTCATTTTCAAGTTCCTGCGCGTGTTGCTTGATGTAGCTGCGCGGTTCTTGCGGATGAAGTTTGGCGTATTCAAGGCTCCTCCGGATCGCTTCGTCAGCCATTCTGATCGTTGTTTCTCCCAGGTCTCTTCTGGCGAGAATCCCCCCCAAGGGTATCGGCAGACCACTGTCAGCTTCCCACCATGCTCCCAGGTCCAGAACCTCATGGAAGCCCGCCTGCTGATAGGTAAAGCGCGATTCATGGATAATGACTCCGGCGTCTGCTGCGCCGCTTTGCAGTGCGCTCATGATCTGGTCGAAGGGCAGGATGAGCAGATTCTCGTAACCCGACCCATGTAGTTGCAGCAGCAGGTTGGCCGTAGTCAGTTTGCCCGGAACGGCGATCCGTTTGCCGCGAAGAGCCTGCATATCTGTCGAATCTGCAGCAATGACCAGCGGTCCGCAACCGCGGCCAAGCGCGCCACCGCTGTGAAGCAAGGCGTAACGATCGCGTAAATGGCCCAGGGCGTGGTAGGAGATTTTTGTCAGGTCAAGCAGCCCGTCGAGAGCCAGCTGGTTGAGGGTCTCGACATCTTCCAGGCGCTGTTCAATCCTATGGCCAGGAATCGCAACCTTGTTGTGGGTGAGGGCGTAAAAGATATAGGTGTCATTGGGGCAGGGAGAATATCCCAGGCTTAAGCTCTTCATTGCGGTTGTTGCTCCGGCCAGGATTTGAGAAGCTCAAGGATGGCGCGTTGCGCAGCAGCAATGCCGGCGGGGAGATCCCAGCGGCTGGTTTCGCGGTCTTCCACCAGGTTGGAGATGCCGCGGACTTCAAGCAATGGCGTCGAGAGCTGCTGACAGGCCAGGGCGACCGCCGCTCCTTCCATGTTCTCACAGATGCCCTTGGTGCGCTGCTCGATTTCGGTTGCAACAACCGTCGATCCTGTACAGGTGGAGACGGTGACAAAAGGACCGCTGCGCAGCTTTATCTTATTCTCTGTAGCGTGGGCCTGCAGGAGGGGTTTCGCCCAGTCGTGCAGCTCATTGTCAACCGGCCAGTTGTTGTAAAATTTTTCAGGGGTACGGCGCATGGCCAACCTTGTCTCAGCAAGATCCCGGAAGCCTTTAGGGGTAGCGACGCCTTCGTCGCCAAAAATTTCGCCACTGGCAAGTGCTAGGTCGCCCAAAGCCAGGTCTGTGCCAAGATAGGCACCGCCGCAACCGAACAGAAGCAGCGCTTCAGGTTGGCAGCTGCTCAAGAGACTGACGGCAGTGGCTGCTGCCGCGGCTTTGCCGATGCCGCTGTGTGCAAGGGTGATCTTCTTACCTGAGATGGTGCCGGAGATCAAGGCGATGCCATTGACGGATTCCTGCGCAAAATCCTGAAGCGCGGCTCTGATCAGGTTGGTTTCTTCAGGGACTGCTGCGAGGAGAGCGATCATAGGGTCAGGTTAAGGGTTAAGGGTTAAGGGTTAAGGGTTAAGGGTTAAGGGGCTTCCCTTGACCTTTTGCCCTGAACCAACTACCAACGGTTAAGGTTTATACCAGCCGTCGCGAATCAGGTCGCGGCGCAGCTCGTGGCCGGCATTGCGGATCACGCCGTTGTACCAGAAATGTTCCTCAGTGGTGCTGGTGCCTGGGCCGTCCAGTCGCTTGCGATTGTCGATGAGAAGCTGGCGAAACTTTTCGTCTGGTTCTTTGAGGACTTCTAGAATGCGACTTTTCAGGGGGTCTTCGCAGGCGCAGAGAACATGGTGCAGGATGTCGCGCAGCTGCAGTCCCATGCGGTATTCCCAGAGATCGCCATCAAAGTTGGTGCAGCATTCCTGGACAAATTCATTCCAGTCGAGAAGGAGGGCGCCAAAATCATCCTCGGCAAACTCTTCATAGTCCGGATGCTGGCTGAGAATCTCTTCGATCATCTTCTGCTCTTTGCGCGAAAAGAAAAAGGACAGGCTCTCTTCAACCGGGTACATGTCGAGTCGATCGATCAGCTCACGACAAAAGTGGGCGTAATCGAGATCGCGATCGCTGAAGCCCCTTAGCTCTTCGGGAAGGTTTTCTCGCTCCAGGCAGAGGAGTGAAAGATGGTCGTGGCCGAGCTCCGTGTGCAGTAGCAGGTCTGGTCGATGGGGAACCCTGGATTTGGCCAACTGATTAGTGAGGCGCAGATGGTTGTCGGTGAAAAAGGTCAGGACTTTTTCCTCCGAATAAAACATCTCCTGGCTGGAGCGATTGTTGGCCAGGCCAAAACCGACAAAACCATCATGCATCAGGCGGTCCCAGTAAGGTGCGATGATCTCGAGGATCTCAACCGTTGGCATATAGGGCGAATAGTGAATGGTCGGTGCCGGTGGGTCCGTATCTTTGGCGTTAGGTTCGGTGGTGTAAAACTCGAGGATGAAGAAAGCCTCTTCAGGCATGTTCTCAGCAAATTCGTCAAAGATTGTGCGTACATGACAAGGGCCGGCCAGGACGGAAAAATGGTAGGTGTCGCTAGAATTCTCCAGAAGAGAAAAATTATAACCTTCCTGCAGGTTGCGTGACCTGAGTCGTGCTTGTGGCCAGAGCTGTAGTCCTGCAGGAAAAGTTTTGAAAATGTCAGACAATGAGAACCTCTTCCGCCGGGTTGAGCCCGGCACCTTTTTGATTACCTGCTTATGATGCGGCAATCATCTTTGTGAAGTCAACATTAAGTGGCGAAAGGGGGCTTTGTTGTTCTTCCTGAAGTTTGGCGTATTCAGTGAAAACCCTTTTGTGGTGGGCGCATAAAGCGGTTATGAAAAGGTTTGCAGTCACGCTAAATTGGCGTTTAATCTAAGTAAACTGGTTTTATCTAAAATGAATTTTCCGTTGACATGGAGTGCCACTTGGGCTATATCCATGCGGTGGATAAAACCCTATTCTATTGTAGGTAGACTTCATGTGTTATCCGCCTCTGGATTAAATCAAAAACAGAAAAGCATTTTTCATAGCAACCGGCTGGCAGGCGAGAGTGTTCTGCCGGCTGAAAAACTCCAGCAAGCAGAGGAATCCAAAGATGGCAAAAAAAACGATTACACCGTCACTGAAGAATCCATTTGATCCACCTGAGAAAGTTGAATTCACCATTCCTGGTGAGGTTGCCGGCGTGCGCGGCGGCTACGAAGAGGTGATGCAGGAAGGCCATGACCTGATCCAGCGGCCCATCAAGTCCGTTGCCGTCGGTCAGATTGAAAAGCAACATTTCAAAAAGCGGATGACTGTCTGGGAGAGGATCAATGTTCTGACCCAGGCCAAGCCCAACATTTTGTTCCAGAACTGGGGCAAGAACCTTGATGGCGCGTCGCTGGTCACCGGCATTCTCAACATAAATGGCCGTGACGTTGGTGTTTATGGACACGATTTCACAGTACGAGCCGGTTCTATTGATGCAACCAATGGCAACAAACTGGCCCGTCTCTTTAAAATGTGTGGTGAGAAAGGCCTGCCTTTGATCGGCATGAACGACTCCGCAGGCGCTTTTGTTCCTGCCGGTGTCGGTGGCCTAGATGGCTACGCTGAAGCCTTTACCGCCCTGCGTAAGATCAGTGGTGTGGTGCCGACCGTCATGTGCATGTTCGGTTTCAATGCCGGCGGTGGTTCTTATCTGCCTCGCCAGGGTAGCTTCCTCATTCAGCCCAAAGACACCTTCTTCGGTCTGACCGGCCCCGGTGTTGTCAAGTCGGTGCTTGGTGAAGACATTACTCCCGAAGAGCTTGGTGGCCCCAAGGTTCACAGCGCCTCTGGCGTGACCGACCTGATGGTCGCTGATGAAACTGCAGCGTTGCGCACGGCAGTCCGCCTGGTGAGCTATCTCCCTGATAACAACTACAGCATGGCTCCTTTCCAGGAGACCAGCGATCCACTCGATCGTAAAACCTGGGAGATCAATACCCTGTTGAAGAAGGCTTTCAACTCGCCAACCGGTTTCAATACTCCTTTTGATGTCTCAATTATCATTCAGCAGATTTGTGACCATGGTGATTACTTCGAGTTGCAGCCCGAGCGTTCCCGCGAGGCGATCACCGCCCTGGGTCGTCTGGGCGGCAATGTTGTCGGTTTTGTTGCAAACAACAGCGCCGTTTCTTCTGGTCAGATTGACTGCGACTCGGCGGTCAAAATTGCCCGTTTTGTGCGCTTCTGTAATATCTACAACATTCCATTGATCTTCATGGAAGACACGACCGGCTTCCTGCCGGGGCGTGAGCAGGAAGCGCGCGGTATCGTTCAGGCTGGACGCTCGATGCTTGATTCGATCATCGATGTCCGCACACCGCGTATCCTGCTGATTCTACGTAACGCTTATGGGGGCGCCTACGCGTCTTACAATAACTATCCCACCGGTGCCGATCTGGTTCTGGCCCTACCGACCACCCGTCTCGCTGTTATGGGCCCGGCCGGTAAGGAGTTTGTCTATAAAGGTGAGTTGCGCAAGGTCCGTGGCGCGATCAAGAAAATGGTCGCCGACGGAATCCTGACACGAACCAAGGCAGGCATGGACGGAGCGGAAGCCAAGAAGGACGCCGAGGCCGAGGCCGCAGAATGGCTAAAGCTTCAGGAAGCAGAGCTTAACCTGCGTTACGAGAAAGAATTGATGAACCCGAAAGAGGGTCTCGCCCTTGGGTCTATCTCCTCACTGGTTATGCCGACTGATCTGCGCCAGGTTCTTGGTGAGAACATGAACTTCCTGTTGCGTCACTACGAGGCTTCGTCCTGGCAGGATGTCCAACGCGAATTCCATTAATCACTGCGGATACTATTGACATAAGCGAATCAAGGTTTCGACTTGGAGATATAAAGCAATGGCACAGAATAATAACTACACAAATAATCCACTGATCCACAGCGATCGTCGCTTGAGTCAGTCTGACTCGGAATGGGTCCGTTCTTTCTCTTGTGAAGAACTTTGCCCGTTGATCGTTTGCCGCGGCCCGATCCGTCTGGAAGCGATGACCGTCTACGAGGAAATGGGGATCAGCCACTACGGTATCCTGCTCTCGGAGAAGGATTCGATCGTTTATCCCAATGCGCTTTCCCCTGAACTGCGTTTGCTGACCGACAACAGCCGTGTACACCGGGTGCCCGACTATACCGGCGCCTCAAAAGAGGAACGTGTTGAGCGGATCGGCCAGATCATCCAGATTGCCAAAGATAACGGTTACAATGCGATCTTTGCCGGTTATGGCTTCATGGCTGAGGATGACGAGTTTGTTGCGGCGATCGAGGATGCTGGTCTGAAATTTATCGGCCCTTGTGCGGCTACCCAGCGTGGCGCAGGCAAGAAAGACGAAGCCAAGCGTACCGCACTGAGTGTTGACGTATCTGTAACACCTGGTATTGACAACGCGACTTCACGCACCCTGATCAGCAAGCACCCGAGCCGTGAGGCTTTGTTGGCTGTGGCCAAGGCGGAAGGGCTTAACTGTGATAAAAAAATCCTCGCAGACAAGAAGATCGAGCTTGTCGACCTGGCCGGTCACATCCTCATGGCTTCTTATGAAAAAGGGATTGATCTTTTTTCTATCGATGAACTCGGAGCCCAGGTTGAAAAAGAATGTTTCGATATGTTCAAGAACTACCCAGGCGCCCGGATCCGTCTCAAGGCGATCGGTGGTGGCGGTGGTAAAGGCCAGCGTATCCTCGGCGCTTCGCTTCTGACCAAGAAGAACCCTTCCGATGCCGACATCAAAAAAGCTGCAAAAGTCGCGCCCGAGCTGGTTCGCGAGGTTCTGCTTGAGGTCAAGGCCAACGGCGTTGGCGACAATAAAAACGTTCTCGTTGAGCTGAATATCGAGCAGACTCGTCACAACGAGATCCAGTTGCTCGGTAACGGTGAGTGGGCCATCGCCCTCGGTGGGCGTGACTGCTCGCTGCAGATGCATGAGCAGAAGCTTCTCGAGATTTCTGTGACTCAGGAAGCGCTGAGCGATGAAATCAAGAAAGCGAAAAAAGCTGGCCAGAAAGCTCAAGCCAAGGCTCTCGAAAGCGATCTGCAAGTTCTCAAGCGCATGGAAGAGGAATCCGAGCGTTTCGGTATGGCCGTCGGCCTTGATTCCGCATCAACTTTTGAATGTATTGTTGATGGCGCCCGCCACTATTTCATGGAAGTCAACACGCGTATCCAGGTTGAGCACAGGGTTACCGAGCTGGTGTACAACCTGAAGTTCACCAATCCAAAGAACAAGAAAGAGTTCTTTGTCGTCGAGTCACTGGTTGAAGCTATGGCTCTTCTGGCTATGCACAAAGAGCGGCTGCCGCGTCCTGAGCGTCAGCAACGATTTGGTGCTGGCGCCGAAGCGCGTCTCAACGCGACCGATTGTTCTCTTTCGCCAAGTGCCGGCGGCGTCATTCGTTACTGGTCGAAGCCGATTGATGGCGAGATTCGTGATGACCAGGGCATCTGTATGGTCAACCCGGACACCGGCCAGTTCATGCGCTACACGGTGGCCGGAGCCTACGATTCCAATATCGCCCTGCTCTTGACCAAAGGTGACGATCGCCTCGACAGCTACAATCATCTCTCCAAGGTTCTACGCAGCACCGTTCTGCGCGGTACCGATCTGGCGACAAACCTCGAGTTCCATTATGGTCTGGTGAACTGGTTCCTCGGTCAGAACGTTATGGCCAAGCCAACCACCCGTTTTGTTGTTCCTTACCTGACCCTGGTGGGTAAGCTGAAAGAAGAAGCCAGCAAGTTGGATGTTGTCTATGCTTTCATCTCGATGAAAAAACACCTGGCTAAACTCTATAGTGATAGCCCGGAGATCAATAAGGCCATTTCAGAAACCCTCGACCGCAAGGGAACCCTGTTAACCCGTCCAATGGAGCTGCTGCTGGCCGATCCGCATATGCTTTCAG
Source organism: Deltaproteobacteria bacterium IMCC39524 (assembly GCA_029667085.1). Taxonomy (NCBI): domain Bacteria; class Deltaproteobacteria; species Deltaproteobacteria bacterium IMCC39524. Next base: position 177,834 of record JARUHJ010000005.1, on the reverse strand, counting down.
GCTGGTTGAGCCTGAATCGCAAAAACTTCACATTCAAAAATGGTAAACTGGTCTGGCTGCGCAATCCTCTGGTTATTCTCGAGGAAACTTACGAGTTCCTCAACATGACCTGGCGTAATGATGCTCCGGCTGCCGAGGTGATCTGGACTCATGACCGCGACCTGTTGCAGAATGCCCTGGCTTTCTATGCTGAACTGCGCGAGAAGTTCGGCTTGAGTAAGGATGAATTCGTCAAGCTTAACGATATCCTTGGCAAGGACAAGCCGCAGGGTGGCTTCGACGCAGAGACCTGGGCAGAGATCCAATCTGCACACCTTGGTTTCGAGGTCGGTAACGAGCTCTTCGGTCTGCTCTTCATGATCGCCGAGAAGACAGATTTCTACGCCTTCAAGGTTGAAGAAGACCTCGAGGTGACGATTCCTGATTACCTTAATGATCCTGACCTGCAGGCAGCCATGAAGAAGATTCTGGTGCCGCCTCCTGCGACCAAGGCCGACGAGATCGTTACGCCGGGCGGCGGCATGTACTATGCCCAGGAAGCGCCAGGCATGCCGATGTTCGTTAAAGAGGGTGAGCACTTCGAAAAAGGTCAGCCACTCTTCATCCTTGAAGTTATGAAGATGTTCAACAAGGTTCCGGCTCCTTTCTCAGGCACTGTGGACAAGATTCTGATTGAAGGTGGTGACGGCGTTATCGTGCAAAAGGGCCAGCCGATCTTCAAGGTCACCCCGGATGAGAAGTTTGTGGAGGTCGATCCAAAGCAAATTGAGCAAGAGCGGCGTGCCGCAACTTCGGAATACCTGAGTGCTATCATTTGATGGCGAAGATGCAGTCTCGTTCCTTTTGATTGGTTGTGAAAATAAGCCCCGCCTGTTCTCAGGCGGGGCTTCGTTTGTTTTTTGTTTGTTCGACAACTTGAGTTTTTCTCTGTTTTTTCGTTCAACGGGAGAGCCGCAGATCGTTCATCTGTTGCTCTCCTTGTTGAACTTTTAACCTCCGAGACAAAAGCAAAACCGTCGGGGTTGCCCGACAGCAACGTCATTTTCTTTGTAGCGACAAAGAAAACGAAGCAAAAGAAAGCTTGGTGCTGCGCTTGGCATGTTTTACTCGATTCATTCTGGTGGCAAATATTATTGGAATAAATCTTTGGTAGTCTACACATCCCCCGCTAGCCCCGAGGCCCTTTAGGACCTCTATGACTCTGGTTTGTGTTATTTATGTGTGCTTTTGCTTTTTGCTGCAAAAGACCACGATCTGGAAGGCCCTCGACCAGGGCCGGATTCTTTATTTATGTCGCATCTTAAAGGCTATGAAGTCTGGCAAAGGAGTTGCCCTCCGCAAGGAGTAAGGCCTTTTTTGCATCCTTTTTGTGGCCGCTTGGACAAAAAGGATGGCGTCTGGCGGGACGCGACCCGCCGGTTCTGCTTTTAATTCTCAACAAAGACTTTAAAGAGCAACAGATTAACAATCTGTTGCTACTGCCTTCATTTATAGTGACAAAATTGACCTTTGTCAGCCTCCTGAGTCCTTGCTGTTCTCAGGAGGGGCTCAGGAGGCTAGGTAGTCGTTTAATATAGGTAAAAGGCTTTTTACCTTCATTGAAAATTAATTGACAATTGTGCCTTGTATCGGTTATATCCTAAAGGTTCTAAAACCTTATTCTATTTTCGTTTGGAAGGCCTGCCGTGGAATACAACATCGGTGCAAAAATCAAGGAACTGCGCAAGGCACGCAAGCTGACTTTACAGGCTGTGGCCCGTGAAACCGGCTTCTCGCCCGCGTTGATCTCGCAGATCGAAAACAATAATGTTTCTCCTCCTATCGCGACACTCTCCAAGATCGCCCGCTTTTTTGACGTCAAAATCGGTCTTTTTTTCGAGGAGGATGAAGTCGATTGCAAGTACGAAGTCGTTCGTAAGGCTGATCGTCGGGAAGTCAGTCGGGTCATTTCCGTCGCCGGAACCGGCCATGGCTATGCTTATGAGGCGCTCTCTTTCCGTAAGCGCAACAAGAAGATGGAACCGTTTGTCGTGACTGTGTCGCAACGTCCGGAGGAAGAAACCCTTTACAATCATGATGGAGAAGAGTTTCTCCTGATTCTCAAAGGCCAGGCCGAAGTTATCCTCGATGATGAACGCATCTTCCTGGATGAAGGGGATGCAGTTTATTTTGACGCAACCTTGAAGCACCGTCTGCTCTCATACGGCGGCGAAGAAACTCAGGTTCTGGCGATCGTCACACGATAGGTCAAGTCCGAGGCTGGGGGCTTGGGACTGGGGTCTGGCTCGTGTACTAACCAGCCCCTAGTCCCAAGTCTCCAGCCCCTGCATTAAAATAGTTTTTGAAAGGACAACCGTAATGAGCTGTTTTGAAAAAAAGACCAAGGCTGATTGGGAAGCACAGGCCAAAAAGGAAAAGAAGACCGACGACCTCTCCGGTTTCAAATGGGAAACTCCGGAAGGCATTGACGTTAAGCCTCTCTATACGGCTGAAGATGTTGAGGGTTTGAAAACCACCGACTCTATGCCCGGTTTGGCCCCTTTCACCCGTGGCCCCATGGCGACCATGTACGCTGGGCGTCCCTGGACCGTTCGTCAGTATGCCGGTTTCTCGACCGCTGAAGAATCCAATGCCTTCTACAAGCGGAATCTGGCTGCTGGTCAGCAAGGCTTGTCGGTTGCTTTCGACCTGGCGACACACCGTGGCTACGATTCCGATCATCCCCGTGTGGTCGGCGATGTTGGCAAGGCCGGTGTTGCCATCGATTCTGTCGAGGACATGAAAATCCTCTTCGGTGATATTCCTCTCGACAAGGTCTCCGTGTCTATGACTATGAACGGTGCGGTTCTGCCGATTCTGGCCAACTACATTGTCGCCGCCGAAGAGCAGGGTGTTTCGCAGGAGCAGTTGGCCGGAACCATTCAGAACGATATTCTCAAAGAATTCATGGTTCGTAATACCTATATCTATCCTCCGGCACCCTCGATGCGCATCATCGCCGATATCATTGAATACACCAGCGAGAAGATGCCACGTTTTAACTCGATCTCGATCTCCGGCTATCATATCCAGGAAGCCGGTGCCAATAATGCCCTGGAGTTGGCTTTTACCTTGGCTGATGGCATTGAGTACGTGAAAACGGCGATCGACAAGGGGCTGGATGTTGATGCTTTTGCCCCGCGACTCTCTTTCTTCTTCGCCATCGGCATGAACTTCTTCATGGAAGCAGCCAAGCTGCGTGCCGCCCGCTACCTCTGGTCGCACCTGATGAAGCGCTTTGAGCCGAAGAACCCAAAGTCGCTGATGCTGCGCACCCATTGCCAGACTTCAGGCTGGAGCCTGACCGAGCAGGACCCCTACAACAATGTTGTGCGGACAACTCTCGAAGCTCTGGCTGCCGTGCTGGGTGGAACACAATCGCTGCATACCAACGCACTGGACGAGGCGATTGCCCTGCCGACCGAGCATTCGGCGCGGATTGCCCGTAATACCCAGTTGATTATCCAGGAAGAGTCCGGTGTCACCAACGTTGTCGATCCTCTCGCCGGCTCCTATTATGTTGAGTCTCTGACCGCGTCACTGATTGAAGAGGCCCGGACGATTCTTGATGAAATCGAAGGCCTCGGTGGTATGACCAAGGCGATCGAGACAGGGATGCCAAAGCTGCGCATCGAAGAGTCGGCAGCCAAGAAGCAGGCCTCTATCGATAGCGGTCGCGACGTCATCGTTGGCGTCAACAAGTATCAGATGGCTGAAGAAGATGAGATCGAAGTCCTTGATGTCGACAACACTGCGGTGCGCAAGTCGCAGATTGTTCGTCTCGAAAAAATGCGCGCCGATCGCGACGAGGAGGCTTGTCAGAAGTCCCTTGCCGCAATTACTGCTGCATGCGAAGATGAGCAGCAGAATCTGCTGGGTCTCTGTGTGGATGCTGCCCGCCTGCGGGCCAGCGTCGGTGAGATCTCCGATGCCATGGAGAAGGTCTTCGGGCGTCACAAGGCACAAATCAAACTGGTCTCAGGAGCTTACGGATCCGTGGTAGATAAAGATGCTAACTTTGCCGAATTGAAGACGCGTATCGACGCCTTTGCTGCCAAAGACGGTCGACGCCCGCGAATCCTGATCGCCAAGATGGGCCAGGATGGTCACGACCGCGGCGCCAAGGTTGTAGCAACGGCTTACGCTGATGCCGGTTTCGACGTGGACGTCGGTCCACTCTTCCAGACCCCTGAAGAAGCAGCCAAGATGGCTGTAGAGAACGACGTGCATGTGGTTGGTGTCTCCAGCCTTGCGGCGGGACACAAAACCCTTGTTCCGCAGCTTGCTGCTGAAATGAAGAAGCTTGGTGCGGAAGATATCGCGATCGTTTGCGGTGGGGTTATCCCGCGCCAGGATTACGACGAACTCCTCGCTGCTGGCGCCGCCAGAATCTTCGGCCCGGGAACACCGATCGTCACTTCGGCCACCCAGACTCTGGATGCGATCGAAGAAAAACAGAAATAAATGATCAGTCAATGTGAATGGGGGGCGGGCGCTAGCCTGCCCTCTTTTTTGTGGTACTCAAAAGCGATTCAACGCGGAGACACGGAGACGCTGAGAGACTCTTGAAGTGTTTTTTCCTCAGTTCCCAAGGTTAGGATTTTAAGTCAGCTTTTGTGTTTTCAACAATCAAGCATCGCTTTAAATGTTTTCTCTGTGTCTCTGCGTCTCGAGTGAGCACAGCGAACGGGCGTTGAACGTTTTTCCAGGTTTAGCATATGATCAAAATCCAAGATATCGCAGATGGCGTCCGCGCTGGCAATGTCCGCGCCCTCGCCAAGGCCATCACCCTGATCGAAAGCCGCAACCTCGATCACTCTCTGGCTGCGACCACGCTACTCGACGAGCTTCTTCCAGACACCGGTAACTCGATTCGTATCGGTATCTCAGGTGTCCCCGGTGCAGGCAAGAGTACCTTTATCGAAGCCTTTGGCATGTATCTGCTCAGCCTCGGCCACAAGGTTGCGGTGTTGGCCGTTGACCCCTCGTCTCAAATTTCCGGCGGTAGCATCCTCGGTGACAAAACCCGTATGGAAGAGCTTGCCAGGGAGGATGGCGCCTTCATCAGGCCATCTCCGGCAGGGCAAACCCTGGGTGGCGTGGCTCGCAAGACCCGCGAGACAATGCTGGTCTGTGAAGCGGCCGGATACGATGTCATCATCGTCGAAACGGTCGGTGTCGGCCAGTCCGAGATTACCGTCGCATCCATGGTAGATTTTTTCCTTCTGCTGCAGATCCCCAACGCCGGTGATGAACTGCAGGGCATCAAGCGCGGAGTCATGGAGATCGCCGACGCCATCGTCGTCAACAAGGCCGAAGGGGAGAACCGTCCCCGTGCCGAACTGGCCCGTCAGCAGTACGCCAATGCCCTGCACATGCTCAAGCCAAAGAGCCTCAACTGGCAAGTCCCCGCTCTCCTCTGCAGTGCCCTGCACAATGAAGGCGTTGACGAAGTCTGGAGCACCATCGAAGACTTCGGAACCCGGATGCGCGAGACGGGCGAACTGCAAGAGAAACGAAACCTGCAGGCCAGCGACTGGATGTGGACGCTGCTCTTAGACGACCTGAAAGAGATGTTCCTGCGCGACAGAAACGTTGAGAGCCTGGTGGAGCAGGTGCAGGAGGCCGTTGCGATGGGTGTGACGACACCCAGCGCCGCAGCTCGGAGATTGCTGGAGGCGTTTAAGAGGAATTAATAGTTGTAATTTATTCAACGCGGAGGCACGGAGGCGCTGAAAATATTATTATGAGATTTTATGGAGGGGCAAATGGAACTGAATGTTTTAACGGGGGAGATTGTTGGCGCTGCGATTGAGGTGCATCGTGAATTAGGTGGGCCAGGGCTGCTGGAAGAAATTTATGAATCAGCAATGGTTTGTGAACTTGAATTACGGGGATTGAGCGTTCAGAGGCAAGTTGCTGTTCCAGTGCTATACAAAGGCCATAATATCAAGAAGCAGCATTACCTGGATCTCCTTGTTGAAGGCCGTGTGATAATTGAAGTCAAAGCGGTTGAAAAAGCATCTAAGTTGTTTGAATCTCAACTGCTAACGTATCTGCGCTTGACTCAACTGAATGTTGGTTTGCTGATAAACTTCGGTGAGACACAAGTCAGGCAAGGCGTGCGTCGTGTCATTAATGAACTCTCCCCAAAAGACAACCTCCGCGTCTCCGCGCCTCCGTGTTGAATAATGTTTTAGAGATTTAACTAAGACTAACTTAAAGAGGTTTATACTTATGCCAAAAAAAATCAGTCACATCGGTATCGCCGTCAAGAGCATCGAAGAGTCCACAGCTTTTTACCGGGATGTCCTCGGGATGGAGTTTGAAGGTACGGAAGTCGTCGAAGAGCAGAAGGTCAAGGTCGCTTTTTTTGTGGTTGGTGAAAGCCGCATTGAGCTTTTGGAGGCAACCTCTGACGATTCGCCGGTTGCCAAGTTCCTGGAAAAGAACGGTCCGGGAGTGCATCACGTGGCTTATGAGGTTGCGGATCTTCAGGCGCGGCTGGTGCAGCTCAAGGCTGAGGGTGTGCGTTTGATTGATGAGACGCCGCGTACCGGGGCCCATAAAACGAAAATAGCGTTCATGCATCCCAAGGCGAGCGGTGGCGTATTGACCGAGCTTTGCCAGCCCGGCGATCATTAGGTTGAGTTTGAACACCGGGCTGCTGTCGCGGGTGAAAGGCTTCTTCGGGGGCCTTGCCCAAAAAAGTAACGATGTTTTATTGCTGTGTACTTATTAGGCCTACTCTAATCTAGGACACTAAATGAAGGCCCTGAGTTGTTTGCGCTTGACAAATAAAAACAACGTTTCTACACTGCAAAAAGCTGTTCTATTGTGAGAAGGGGAAGCTGACCTTTGTGCGTTGATCATTTAAAACCTGTTAAGTGGCTGTGTGCTGTTTTTCTTCTGGCGCTTTTTTCTGTGGCTCCAACCCTTGGCTTCGCCATCGAGGCGGGCGAGCCTGCTCCAGATTTTAAGCTACAGTCACTGACGGGCGAAGAGGTCTCCCTTTCCGACTTCAAAGGAAGCCTGGTTCTGCTCAAGCTGGCAACCACCTGGTGCCCGACCTGCAAGCTCCTATCGGCAGAGATCAGAAAAGTCGGTCCTTTTCTTAAGGAACAGAATGTTGTGGTCCTGGAAGTTTTTGTTCAGGACAGCAAGGAGACGATTCTCGAGTATCTAGGTGATCATGAGCCGCCCATGGTTTTTCATGCCTTGCTCGATGATGGCCAGGCTTATGAAGCTTACAATGTTTACCTGATCCCGAGATTCCTGGTTGTCGATAAAGAGCAGGTTGTACGTTTTGACAGCTCCGGCCGTAACGTGATGGCTGACGATATTCGTGCCATGGTTCAGGAGTACAATCATCCTCTGGCACAAGAGACTTCAGGGAAGATGGAATGAAAAAGTGAATGCTTGTTTGGTTTCGGTCAAAGCCGTGTGAAAAATGCGACAGTGTGGTTGCGCCGCAACACTCTTTTGCTGGGGAACGAGCAGAAAAAATAACGTTATTTCGTTACCAAAGTTAGAAAATGCTTGGAATTGAGGGCTTCTTTGGTTATCTTGTGTAGCATTAGCTAAATTGGCATCATTGTTGAAGTATTGCAACTAGTCGGGCTGTGCGCCCGAAAAGATATAATCTTTAAAAGTCGCAACAGTTTTAATGGTGCAATCAAATAAATCTACGAAAGGAGGTAAGTGAATGAAGAAGGTTTTTACCGGAGCACTTGCGGTTATGATGATCCTCTCTTTGGTAGCATGCGCTGGCACAAGTGGTGATCAGAAGATTCGCGTCAAGTGTCCGGCCTGTGGCTATGAATTTGATGCACCGACCGAGTAAACTTAAGCAGTTTTATTTTAAAAGGCTTGGCTCACTGTGGTAGTGGGTGCAGGTTGTAAACTGAGAGTAATTACATTCAGGAGGCAAAAAGATGAAAATGTTAAAGGTAGTATTGGCAGCATTGGTCATGGTGGCCATGGTGACTCCAGTCATCGCGGAAGATCGTCTCAGCCTGAACGGCGAAATGCGTGTTCGTGGTTGGTATGTAGACACCGACAACGAAAACGACAGTACTGACACCTATGGTGACCAGCGTCTGCGTATCGGCGGCAAGATTGCCGTTGCTGAAGGCGTCAGCATCACTTTCCGTACTGACATCACTGAGTCTCGTTGGGGTAGCGGCAACGCAAACGGTTCCGGTCGTACTTCTGTCGGCGGTAGCAACTTCCAGTCCCAGCACTGGGATCGTGCTCACATCGACCTCACCAAAGGCAACTTCCACCTGCGTGCCGGTCAGCAGTTCAAAGCCTATGGCAAGACCTATGCTGTTGACGTACAGAGCAACGGTCTCTCTTTTGACATTAAGGGCGACGTGCCTGTCAATGTCTTCGCATTCCTGATTGACGACAATGCTCAGGCAGCTGCGCCTGCTTTCATTATCGATCAAACCACAGGCGCAATCGTTGCTAATCCTGCTGCTTCTGCTGGTAACTCTGGCTTAGACACCACGGATGCATTCATCTTCGGTGCTCATGTCAAGCCGATCAAAGACGTTAATGTCTTTGTTGCCGGCCAGACTGATTACTACGCCGAAGGCGAGGAAGTCTTCGTGATTGGTGCCAGCGGTTCTTTCGATTTAGGTCCTCTTAAGCTCGATGCTGAAGCGGATTTCTTCGATGGTGATGCAACTGATACTGTTGATGCTTTCGGTACCCAGCTCTTTCTCGACCTTTCTGGCGCTGTTTCAGACACCTTTACCGTCGGTGGTCAGCTCTTCTACGCTCTTGGCGATGACGAAGACACGCAGTACAGCGGTATCGGCACCAAGTTCGGTGGTTGGGATCCAATCTATGATGTCGGCACCAGCTTGAGCAACGAGAACATGCGTTTGAACGACAACAAGGGCCTTTCTGGCCCCAGCCCGTTTGACTTCTCTGGCAAGAGTGCCGGTGTTGTTGGCGGTCGTCTCTATGCCAGCATGATGCTGGGAGATGCCAAGGTAGCCGCATCCGCTGCATGGCTGGAAGTTGAGGAAGACAAGTTCACTGAAGCTGAGGCTCAAGCCTTTGCTATCGGTCTGGTTTACCCTGTGATGGAAAACACCACCTTCCAGGCGCAAGCTCAGTTCACTTCAGTCGACGACGACCTGTCCAATACTGACGGTGATGTTACCGAATTTGGTACAGGCCTGTTCGTCAAGTTCTAAGATTCTTTAGAGCGCGACACGTTACAAGCTCGACCTGAAAAGCCCGCTGCTAACGCAGCGGGCTTTTCCATTTTTTAATCCGTAGAAGTGGCTTTGTGACAATCGTGATTATGTCTCTGTAATTTACCGTTTAGCGCTTTGCTTTTGCCTTAAAAGCCGATAAAATGCGGACTCGAATAAGAAAGAATTATGAAGATGTCTACGCAATGGGAATACTTATGAAATTCACTGTAAAATTGCTCGTGCTAGTCTTTCTTTGCCTGCCAATAATGGCTTACGCTGAGATTTCTGCTGATGTCGCCGCCGATTTCTCCGTAGTTAGCGGTACCGTGGTTATGCCGATCAACGAGGAGTACATCGTTGATCTCGATGACCGCAACAACCTGAACATTGGCGATATCCTGACTGTTGTTGCTCCCGGGAAAAAGATCCTCCACCCTGAGACGGGCAAGGTGCTTGGTTCCATAGACAATGTCCTTGGTTTCCTCCAGGTCACCCGTATTTATTCCGGTTATTCCTACGCCAAGGTCCTCAGTGAAAACCTGGCACTGGAAGATGGTGCGCCGATTAAGCGCTTCGAGCAGGTTCCCGCACTCTTTGTTGATAACTCGGAAGAGGCCAGCGCTTTGGCTCAACAGGTTAAGGTTGACCTGCCCCAGTTTAAATGGTTGGCGGCTGGAGAAGCTGACAGCGCTCTTCTGACGTTCACTCTGGAGGAGAAGGCCCTCACGATCCATAACCAGCAGGGTGAGCAATTACATAAGTACATGGTCACTGCTGACGAGCAACTTACCGGTACTGTCAGCACCACGCCCAGTGGTACTGCAGCACGACAGGTTAAACCTAAGCCGAAGTTGCTTCAGCAACTCGCTAACAATGTCATGGGGACCTTCGGTGGGGGCAACGAAAGCCGCTTTGCTGAAATGGATGAAGCTATTCTCCGTCAGAAACAGATGGATCGCGAGGGCATCTGGATGGGGCCAGGTCTTGTCGGCCGGGTGAGAGCGGTCTCGGTGGCCGACCTGGATGGAGACGGCCAGCAGGAGACAGCCGTTCTTCTCGACAACAAGCTCCTGGTTACGCGTATCGTTGACGAGGAATTAACTGAACTTGCTGAACTCGAACTGCCCAAAAGATTGCAATTCCTGACCATGGATGCCGTTGACCTCGATGGCAATGGCCGGGCAGAACTTTACCTGTCTGCACTGAATAAATTTGACGCAGAATCTTTGGTTGTCGAGTATACCGGTGAAAACTATGAAATTGTTGTCAGGCGGGTCCGCTGGTTGTTTCGCTCTATTGCCTTTCCCGGACAGCAAGAAGCCCTCTTGTTTGCCCAGAGAAAAGTAGCGGAGGTAGACTCCTTCTATGGCAGTATTTTTAAAGTCATACGCGAGGGCAATCAGTTGCTTAAAGGGGATGAAGTGTCACTTCCCAGGAAACTGAATATCTTCAATTTTCTGCCCTTTATGGATGAAAAACAACAACTCAACTATGCCTACCTGAGCCAGGGCGATTATCTCAAGGTGGCTTCAGCTGAAGGAGACACCCTTTGGGACTCTGCCGATTATTTTGGCGGTTCGGATACCTGTTACTTGCCTCGCGCCGAATTCAAGGATGAAATGTTGTGGCCGATCTGTGTGCCACAGCGGATGACCCTGATGCCTGGCGGTGAAATCCTGGTTGCCCAAAATGATGGTCAGCGTGTCATGAAAAAATTGAGCCAGTTCAAGAGAAGTCGTCTCGTTGCCCTGGGCTGGGATGGTTATTCTCTGCTGGAAAGTTGGCGGACTGCCAGTCAGTCTGGTTATCTCGCTGATTTCGTGGTCGCCGATGCCGATAATGACGGCAGCCCAGAACTGGTCCAGGCGATCCGCTTCCGGACCAAGAACGTGCTTGAGGATGCCCGGTCATCTATTGTGACCTATGAACTTGAATAAAATGCGCCTTATTATGGCGCACCTTTATGTTTTTAGCTCGACGCCATAGACAGACGGGCTATTGATTGAACCGCCTGTAGATTATTGAAAAGCCCCACATCAGGAGATGTGGGGCTTTTTTTGTTTAAGGTGATTATGCTCTGACCAGTATTTTTTGAGGATTTGATTATAGCTCTTTGTTTGAGTCTGAACTTTCTTCCGTGTCTGAACTTTTATAGACCGTAAATACACCATCAGGTCCTGAAAATAGACCTGGCCCCGGCCTGGGGTCGTCGGCCGCGGTGTAGACGAAAGACTCCGAGCCGGAAGCACAGGCCGTGAGCGTCAAGATGGACAGTGCCAAGAAAAAGGTATGGGCTATGGCAGCTACACTCTTCATAATGCTCGATTAAAATTTGACCCGCAGGCCGGACAGTACAGCATGAATGTTCTCGAAATCGGTGCCGGAGCGATCCAGTTCATAATTACGGTAGGTCAGGTAGAAATCGGTCGCCCAGGGTGAGATATATTGTACCAGTTGAGCACTGAATATTTGTGCTTCATCGCCATCGAGATTGACATCTTCGTTAATGCCAAAATCGATAGACATCGCTGTTTCGCCAAGTGTGCAAAAGGTGTTCTTGTAGCCCAGCTTGGTGTAGAAAAAAGTCGGATCGTCCCGTTGTGAATCTTTCAATTCACGAACGCCACCGGCTAAGGTCAAGTTCACTCCGCTTGAGTGCAACAGTGACACCGATCCGTTTATCGTCTCGTCAATTGCTGAAGAGGTGTTGCCCGGGTTGGAGTACGCCGCACCCGCAGCCAACTTGAGCGTATCTGACTTGTAGGTGTAGAACAAGGCTACGTCGCCACCATCTCCAGAAGTTGCCGAGGTTGCCAGTTTCAGACCACGCCATTCGGGAGTGTCATAGCGGATACGGTCATCGCGGCTGAGGCCGTCAAGGTTGCTGAAAACGTCCTTGATTTTTGTGTTTTTATCGAGGCTTTTTGTCGAGTTGTCATAGAAGAAATGCCCACCGGCCTGGGAGTTGGGATCAGAATAGCCGGCCACAGTCGTTCCTGAAAGATCAATTTCTGAAGTGTTGTTCGACGCCGTGTCTCCCTGGCCCAGAGAGAGCATGCCGTAGGGGGAATTGATGAAAATGTCTGCCCAACGTTCGTTGAAGCTGTCGCCGCCGACGCCGTTCTGCTCGTCCTGGTTAACAGCACTACTGGAGTTAGATTCGAATTCGAGCTCGAACTTGGTACCAATCGTCCAATCTTTAATGGTGCTCACGCTTCCTAGCAGACCAACGCGGGTCGAGGAGTTGTCGTTGTCGACCTGGTAGGTGTTGGTGCTGTCGCCGTCATCCACCAGCAGTACGCCTCTGTTGAGTTGGCCATACAGTTTGACACTGACCTTCTCGTTGCCGGATTGTACGGCTGGCTTGCCCGAATGAGTTGTTTGCTGTTCAGCCGTGCCAGTGGCTGCGGGAGATGATGTTGTCATCTTCCCCAGTTTGTTCTCTAATTGTTGAATCGTTCGGGATTGTGATTCGATCTGTTGCTGCTGTTGTTGGAGTAGTTTCTCGAGTCGCTCGAGCTTTTCATCGATACTGGCGGCTGCGGCGGGTTGAATGGAGTTAACGATTATGAACCCGGTTATCGTTATGGCAAATACCAAATTGCAGAAAACACGTCTCATGGAGTTACCTCCTGTACCCGGTTAAGTGTCGATATAAAATCACATCGGTACGACGTAGACATAAGGTATTTTTTAAAAATGAAAAACATGCTTCCTCACACCCGGACTGCAAATATTTAAAACTGTCTCTTAAGCTTGAAAGTGCGGGGGTAGAAAGTGATGGCTTTGATTCAAGTGAAAGTTCATCCTTAACACCAATAAACTTCTATCATGTCGTGATACTTTGTAAAGATGAGGGCGTAAAAAAGCCAGCATATCGGGTGAATTTGCTGGCTTTTTTGAAGGGTTAACTCGCGGGTATTATTCCGGGAAATACCGTCGGTGGATCTCCCTGCGACGTTGTTCTTTCTCTTCGGGAGGAAGGCCGCGCAGCTGATAAAGCTCTTCCTTTAATTGCCTGCGTCGATCTTTCGGCAGGTCCTGAAATTTGCGGTAGGTTCCGCGCAGTCGCTCACGTTCTTGCGGATCCATATCCTGCCAGCGATTGAACTTCTTGTGCATCTGCTTGCGTTCTTCAGGTGGCAAATCCCGGTAGTCCTGCCAACGTTTCTGCAGGCGTTGCTGCTTTTCCTCCGGCAGGCTCTTGAATATTTCGTAGCGATCGCGAAGCATCTGCTGCTCATTTTGTGGCAGGCTTTGCCACCACTGCTGCAGATCACCCTGGCCTGAATGCTTGCCCGGGCCTTTACCCGCAAAGGCGGGAGTTGTAATAAGGCAGGTGAAGGCGAGTAGGGTCGTAACTTTGATAATAATACTCAATCGTGTCATGTCAGACTCCCTCAATCTGGCTCAGAAGCTCCAATTCTTTGAGCAGTTCCAGGTCCTCAAGAAAATCGATATCAGACATTTCTCCATCAAGGTTGTCTGCCAGTGGTCCTGAGATGATGCTGGACGTTTGAAGCAGCTCCTGTTGTGGACTCCAGAGCGTGATGGCGAGGGCCAAGACCACACTGGCAATAGCGGTTGTGCCGATGGCAGGCAACCACTTCTTGCGGGGGCGCTTGAGCTGCTCTGAGACGCGAGCCGCCATGCGTGTTGCCGCGTGCGGATCGATAACCCCTGGCAAGTCCGGAAGGTCTGCCATCTCCCTGCTTAGAGCGTTCAGACGTTCTTCACACTCCGGGCAGTTGGCCAGGTGCAAGGTCTCTGCACTTGACTCGGAAAACTCTTGGTAATAGTGCAGGACCAGGTCCTGCTCACTCAAACAATGCTTGTTATTCATGATCTCCCCCGCGAAACTGAACCAGGTCTTTGCGTAATTGGGTTACGGCTCGATGCAGGTGCGCTTTTACGGTTCCCGTCTCCAGGCCAAGATGTTCGGCAATCTCTTTCAACGCCAAGCCTTCGTAGTGGCGTAACATAAAAATAACCTGTTGCCGTGAGGAAAGATTCTGCAGGCTTTTCCTCAGCGTTCGCATGGCCTCCTGGGTCTGGAAAATTTCTCCCGGAGTCTGACGGCCATCTCTTGCCAGTTCCACCGGATCGGCAGAGTCGTTGTCCTGGCGAAAGAAGAAGACTTTGCGCTTGATGCGCTCCCTGCGCAGAAAGTCGATGGCCAGCCGGGTCGTCGTCCGATAAAGCCAGGTGCCGATAAGGCTGTCTCCTCGAAAGCCAGGCAAGGAGCGATGTAGTCGCAAAAAAGCTTCCTGGGCCAGTTCCTCGGCATCTTCACGACTGCCGACCAGGCGCCAGGCCAGCCCGACAAGCTTGCCGGTATGTTCCCTGACGATCTCCTCGAAACCGGATTCGTCACCCTTGAGGACTCTTTCCAGCAGGGCTTTTTCATCGGTGTTGACCATCCGCCGAGGGTAGCGACTCCCCGCTGGCGTGTCAACGATTGCTGCCGTAGTTGATGGCACGTGTTTCTCCTGATGGCTGTCTTTGTTGGTTAGACGAGCAGGATTCAAAATGGTTTACTTAACGCTTAACGCAAAGGCGCAAAGTTGAGAGGCAAGTCGCAAAGAAAACCAACTGCATGAGGTTAAGTTGTTAAGCGCTGACCTTGATCAACTTTTATCAGAAGTTATCTTCGTTCGATAATGCCTTCCCCTTTGCGACTTTCTTGGCTTTTCTTTGCGTCTTTGCGTTAAAATACCGGTCACTATCACAAACCCCAAGGAGCAACCATGTCACAAATATCACCAGATAAAATCCGTTGGGATCTCACCTCACTCTATGCCGACCTCGATGATGAAAAGCTGCAAGCAGATCTGGGTGCTGCTCACCAACAGGCAGAACAGTTCCGGGACGCTTTCCACGGCAGGATCGATCATCCGGAAATAAATCCTGCAAGCTTCAGTCAGGCCTTAAAAGAATATGAGGCTCTGCAACTTCTAGTTCTCAAGCCCTACCTTTTTGCACAGCTCCTCTTCTATTCTGAGAGCGATAACCCGGGACATACCTCTCTCGTGGCAAGGGTGCGTGAAGCCTGGCAGGCGATTCACGAACTGACGCTCTTTTTTGAATTGGAAATCCTCGCCCTTGAGGAGGATGTGTATAGAACTCTCCTGGAAAATGCAGCAGTTGTCCCGTTTGCTCACTACCTGTCAACGGTCCGGGCTCATGCTGCATATACCCAGAGCGAAGCCGTAGAGCAGGCCCTGAAACGCAAGGACCTCTCCGGCAAAGAGGCGTTCGTGCAGCTTTTTGATGAACTGACCTCCGGCTTTTCCTATGCTTATCGGTTTCCAGGCGAAACGGAAGAACGCGAGGCCACAGGCGAGGAGTTGCTGTCGCTGATTTACCACCCGGATCGTCAGGTTCGCGAAACGGCATTTGCGACCTTTCTCGCCAAGCATGCTGACAATGCGCTGGTGCTGACCAGCTGCTTTAACAACCTGCTGCTTGATCACGGTAAGGAAGCAGAGCTGAGACATTATCCTGACCTGATGACACCAACCCACCTGAGCAGTGAAACTGACCCGGAGATGGTCGAGCAGATGTTGACCGTGACTGAAGCGCACTACTCGCTGGCCCAGGAATATTTTGAGTTGAAGCGGTGCTTGCTCGGGCTCGACAAACTGAAGAACACCGATCTCTACGCTCCCGTGGGGGTAGAGCCCAGGACATATACGTTTCCTGAAGCCCTTGACCTGGTGATTGATGCTTTTCGCGGTTTTTCCCCAGAAATGGCTGAGATTGTTGAACGCCTGGTCGTCGAGGGCAAACTCGATGTCACCCCCCGCTCCGGCAAGTCAGGTGGCGCCTTCTGCATGGGCCTCTACCCCGGCGCTGATCCCTATGTGCTTCTCAATTTCACCGGCACCCTCCGTGATGTCTCTACTTTGGCCCATGAATTAGGGCATGCGGTTCATTATGTCCTCTCTGGAGAACAGAACTTTTTTCATTATCATGCACCTTTGCCCCTGGCTGAGACGGCAAGTGTCTTCGGCGAGATGCTACTGACCCGTGCGCTGTTGGAGGGTGAACCGGATCGGCAGACCCGCATAAGCCTGCTCTGCACAAAAATTGAAGAAATAATCGCCACAACCTTTCGCCAGACGGTCTTGACCCGTTTTGAGTTGGCGGCACACACCAGGCGTGGACAGGACCTTCTGGCCGCTGACGAGATCTGTGAACTGTGGCTTGCCGAGAATGCCAAACTGCTCGGCGATGACGTTGAGATGATCCCTTCGTATCGTTGGGGTTGGAGTTATATCAGCCATTTTATCCATGCTCGCTTCTACTGCTATTCCTATGTCTTTGGTGAACTCCTGGTGCTTGCGCTCTATCAGAAATACCGTGCGGAAGGGGCTAGCTTTATTCCTGCGTACATGAAGATCCTGCGTGCCGGTGGTTCTGTAAGGCCTGATGCTCTGGTTAAGCCGTTGGGGATTGATCTTGCGGATCCGGATTTCTGGGCACAGGGGTATGGTTTGGTTGGGGAGTTGATTGATGAGCTTAAAGGGCTGATTCAGTCGGACAAGAAAGTGCTGAAGTCGTGAATAAAAAGAATGATATTTAACGCAAAGGCGAAAAGGCCGCAAAGGAAAACCAGGCTTTGTGGATTGTGAGTTTGAAAAATAAAAGGGGGCCGGAATTTAGTTCCGGCCCCCTTAAGGTTTAAACGTATTTCGCGCTACGCGCTACGTGCATCACGCCACTACAAAAGTTCTTTAACTTTAGCAACGACGTTGTCGACGGTAAAACCAAACTTCTCCATCAGCTGACCAGCCGGGCCGCTGGCACCATAACCCTGCATGCCGACGACCTTGCCTTTGAAACCAACGTAACGCTCCCAACCGAAGCTCGAAGCCGCCTCAACAGCAACACGGTTCAGACAAGCCGGAGGCAGAACCTGGTCGCGGTAGTCCTGAGTCTGCTTTTCAAACAGCTCCCATGAAGGTAGGGAGACAACGCGTGTGCCGATACCATCCGCTTGCAATTGCTTCTGTGCGTCCAATGCCAGAGGCACTTCAGAGCCGCTGGCGATGATGATCGTCTGCAGATCGCCCTGTTCTTTGGAGAGGACATACCCGCCCTGGTGGAGGCCTTCTGCTGCACCGAGCTGGGTGCGATCGAGAGTCGGCAGACCCTGACGGGTCAGGATCAAAGCCGTTGGACCCTGCTGATTGGCAATCGTGGCCTTCCATGCTTCAAGGGTTTCGTTGGCATCGCCGGGGCGGATCACGGTCAGGTTAGGGACCGCTCGCAGATTGGGCAGTTGTTCGATCGGTTGGTGGGTCGGGCCATCTTCGCCCAGGCCGATAGAGTCGTGGGTGAGGACATAAACAGTCTGTAGCCCCATCATTGCTGCAAGGCGCATCGGTGGTCGCATGTAGTCGGCGAAGATCATGAAGGTGCCGCCGAAGGGGATCAACCCGGGCGTGTGCGCCAGGCCGTTGAGAATGGCAGCCATGCCGTGCTCACGAACACCGAAGTGGATGTTGCGGCCAACGGTGGTCGGTGTGTAGGAATCCTCGCCCACGAGGGTGGTGTTGTTGGAAGGGCCGAGGTCGGCTGAACCACCGAGCAGGAAAGGCAGTTTGCCTGCAATCGCGTTCAGGGTTTTGCCGCTGGCCTGGCGGGTCGCCAACTTTTCCCCGGCAGCGAACTTGGGCAGGTCGTCCCAGCCTTCTGGAAGCTCCCCTGCCGCAACTTTCTGCCATGCGGCAAGATCGGTATTCTGAAGAAGCTCTTTGGCAAAAGCCTTCTGCCATTCTGCCTCTTGTTCGGCACCACGCTTGATGGCTTCGCCCATGTGCTCTATAACGTCTGCAGGGACAACGAACGTTGCCTCGGGGTCGCGGTCGAAGAACTTCTTGGTCAGCTTCAACTCTTCAGCACCGAGTGGCGCGCCGTGGGCGTCGTGAGTGTCCTGCTTGTTCGGTGCGCCGAAGCCGATGTGCGAGCGGGCGATGATCAGAGAAGGACGGGGTGAACTCTTGGCCTTGGCAATGGCCCGGTCAAGATCCTGCACGTTTTCACCCTCAACATGCTGAACGTGCCAGCCGTAACTGAGGTAGCGGGTGGCAACCTCTTCGGTGAAGGCCAGGTCAGTGTCGCCTTCGATGGTGATCTTGTTGTCGAGATAGAGATAGACCAGGTTGCCCAGACGCAGGTGGCCTGCCAGCGAAGCGGCCTCGGAGGCGACGCCTTCCATCAGGTCGCCATCGGAGCAGATCCCGTAGGTCGTATAGTCGAACAGCTCTTGGTTGACGCGTTGCTGCAGGAAGCGAGCACCCATGGCCATGCCGACGCCAACCGAGATACCCTGACCGAGAGGTCCGGTGGTGGTTTCGATGCCGGGCGCGTGACCGAATTCCGGGTGGCCGGCGGTTGGGCTGTCGATCTGGCGGAAATTTTTCAGGTCGTCCAACGAGAGTTCGTAGCCTGAGAGGTGCAGCATACTGTAAAGGAGCGCCGAGGCATGGCCGCAGGAGAGGATGAATCGATCACGCCCTGCCCAATCCGGGTTTTTTGGATTGTAACGCATGTACTTTTTGTACAGCAGGTAGGCAATCGGGGCGGCTTCCATGGGGGTGCCGGGATGCCCTGACTGGGCCTGTTCAACCATGTCGGCGGAAAGCAGGCGGATTGTGTCGATGGCCCTCTGGGCCTGTTGCATGTCTAGTGTTTGTGCCATTAAAAAGCTCCTCGGATAACGGTTTTATTGAAGAGGTCACTATACTGACCCGCCGCCGGCAAGACAAGCGGAAATGCGATGAAATCTGGTTATCAATCTCGCTTAAGTGAGGGTCGTTCAGAGAAAACCTTTCGCCACAGAGACACAGAGGACACAGAGAAATTCAAAAAAATCAGGTCATCTCTGTGTCTCTAGTGAGAGAAACGAACGAGTGGTGAAGAGAATTATTAATCCTGACAACAGCTACTGGAGTGCAGTGGATAACCCGATAATCAAAAGCATATTTCACGCAGAGACGCCAAGGCGCAGAGAAAAGCAAGCGAAGAAAGGTTCCATACTTAAGGCTTATCTCAGCGACTTCGCGTCTTTGCTGTCATAAATAGTTTAAGATTTGAACTGCTCATTGCTGCAGTTTGCGTCCGTGCGGTTTGAGGCGACGTCGAAAAAGCCGCAATGTTGAATCAACGCTTTGACCTTGTCCTGCCGACTGCCGTGCCAATTCTGTAAGAGTTGTTCGGCGAGGGTCACGCCGCCTTCGATCAAGCTATCAAGGCCATTAAGGAAGTAACTCTCGCTGCGTTCCTGGCAGCGTCGTGATTGCTGACGGTCGAGGCCGTCACGAGCGAGTGTCAGGCAGGTCCGTGCCAGGTCCTGCAGGGTTCCCTCTCTCCAGGGAGTCTTCAGCCCGAGTTTCCATGCCTGTCGGGAAGTTTGTGTGACCTCTGCAGAGGAGGTGGGACGACAATGCTCCCAGGCTTTCTGGAAGGAGTCTTCATCGTACATCAGGCCTTTGAGCAGGGCGGCGACGGTCAGGACCAGGTGAGGTGGCAGGCTGTCGGCGCAGCGGACTTCGACCTGCGGTCGCAGGCGGACTTCGGTAAAGAGCGTGGACAGGTGCAGGTCCCAATCGGCCATGGTTGCCTGATGGCCCTTGTAACCCGACGTAAGGTACTCGCGGAAGCAGAAAGGTCGTTGGGTCAGATCGACATATTGGCCATCGCGCATAATAAAGTACATCGGCACGTCGAGAGCGTAATCGACATAATCACTGAATCCTGCGCCGGGATTGTCCAGGAAAGGCAAGAGGCCGGTACGGTCCGGGTCTGTGCGGGACCAGATTTCTCCCCGTGTGGTCAAAAATCCGCTCGCTTCTCCCTCAAGGAGCGGTGAGTTGGCGAACAGCCCGTAGATAAGCGGCGAGAGCGCCTGGGCAAGGCGCAGCTTTCTCATGCAGTCTGCTTCATCGCAGAAATCAAGGTTAACCTGGAGTCCTGCGCTCTGCTTCATCATACGTTGACCCATGTCACCAGTCTTCAGCATGTAGGGCCCCATGATCTCGTAACGGGATTTCGGTGCCCACTCAATTTTATCGAGGGGCGTGAATGGTTGAACTCCCAATCCGACCAGAATCAAGCCAAGATCGTTACAGGCGGCGACGGCGTTGACGATATGCTTGGAAAAATCATTGCAGTTACAGAAGAGGTCGGCACAGAGTTGCCCTGAAAGTTCCAACTGACTGCCGGGTTCGAGGGTTATGGAGGAATGTTCTCCCTGCAAGCCAATCAGTCTTGTGCCTTCACGGACCTCCTGCCAGTCACCGCTTTTTGCCAAGGCAGAGAGCAGTGCTTCGACCCTGTGAAATTCTGCGGCTTCTCCGGTGTGGATATCAAGGACCAGCTTTTCCATCTCGGCGCCAATGCCCCAATCGCTTTCAGGGCGGGCTCCGGCACTAAGGAAGCTGATCAGTTGATCGCGCGAAGTAATCAGCTCGTTACGCTTGTTTTTGTTCGGAATGAGCATGCAGGTCCCGGGGGCTTGAGTGGCAGGTGCAGGTACTGGAGCAGCCCTAAAAAGATTAAAACTGTTGTTTAAGTTCAGTATAGCAAAGGGCCGGCATTATATTGCCGGCCCTTTGTCTGTTTATTTTCTTCTGTTCGCTGATCTCAGGTATTTCGTGATGTTTTCCGAGATGTTCTCGAAGATACGGGTGAAGGTCTCTTCGTCACGTTCAAGCAAAGTGATGCGAAAGCCTTGCTCCGGAGTGAAGAACGAAGACAGGGGCACAACACAGATCCCGGTCGAGGCCAGCAGGTAATAAACAAAGCGTTTGTCCGGTGACACGTCCGGCTGGTTGACGAGATTCTCGACCAGTTCGCGGACCTCGGGAAGTTCTATCGGCAGGGTCTGCTTGTCGTTGAGTTGTCCCTCCTGGAAGGCGACGCTCATGTAGAAGGCACCATTTGTTCGGTTGACCTTGATCTCGGGAACCTTATTGAGAATCTCATAAGCGATATTGGAGAACTTCTCGTAACGTCTGATCCGCTCCTCGAGCCAGGAGGGATATTCCGGATGGCTGAGAATGGGCGGAATGGCTTTCTGCGGCAAGGTCGTTGAGCAGACTTCGACCATCTTCGAGTCGACGATGCTCTGAATGTAGCGTTGGAACATCGGGTCCTTGTCTGCATTGTAGACCTCGATCCAACCGCAACGGGATCCGGGCCAGGGCAATTCCTTGCTGATCCCTTTCATTGAGATCGCTGGGACATCGCCGATCAGGTCGGAAATCGGCTTGGTCGACTGGCCGTTGTAAACCAGGTTCTGATAAATCTCGTCGGCAATAATGAAGAGGTCATATTCCTTGGCGATCGCCACCATCTCCTTGAGGATCCGCTCGGGCCAGACGGCGCCGGTAGGATTGTCCGGGTTGATGATCAGAATGCCGGAAATGGTCGGGTTGTATTTGATCGACAGGCGCAGATCGTCAAGGTCTGGGAACCAGCTGTTGGCCGGGTCAAGACGATAACAGATCGGTTTCTGTCCGGCATGGGCGGCTTCACCGGAGGAATGCGTGGAGTAGGTCGGTGATGGCCCGATGACGCGGGACTCACGGCGCAGCAGGCCGTAAACCTTCTGAATGGCGTCACCCAGACCATTGAAGAAAATAACGTTATCTGGGGTGAGCTGCGCTTTGCCGCGTCTGTTGGTCATCTCGGCAAGGAACTCGCGGGTTTCAAGCACACCCTTGGTCGCACAATATCCGTAGGAGCAGTCCTTCATGGCGAGATCTGCGACGATCTGCTTCATCCACTGGGGAATGATCTCGCCTTTGGCGATCGGGTCGCCGATATTCTCCATGTTGGTTTTGATGCCGAGCGATCTGAGTTTGTCGGCGATCTCCACGATAGCGCGGATCTCGTAGGTCAGCTCTCCGGCACCGATATGAACGATATTGTTGCGCATGAGTTTTTCCCTTCCCGTTAATCCTGAATCTGCCTGCGGTTATCTGCTTCAGGGTAAATAAAAAGGCCATGAGCGTTTGCCCATGGCCTTGATCAATTAAGAGTTTGAATCAGTTTTCAAGGCAATGGACAAGTTCATGGCAAGCGGCCGCCGCTGCAGCCGCGTTATTCGCTCGCGCTGCCTTGATTGCTGCGGTGATATTGGTTGCTTTGAACATGTGTTTCCCCGTTGCTTAATTATGAGTCTCGTCAGTTATCATGGCTGATATTTTTTGTCAATCAATAGTTGTTTGTTTCCCTGTGTTTTAATCCTCTGTAACGCCCGGATCTGTGCTCTTGAAGAACTCCTTGATGGCTTCAGTAAGCTCGTTTTGAGGCTTGGTTAAAACGGGGACATTAGGCAAAGAGTGCAGGAAGAGTCGGCCGTAACCACGTCTGACGACCCGGCTGTCGAGAATCAGGACCACCCCACGATCAGTGCGCTGCCGGATCAGGCGGCCAAAGCCCTGACGAAAGCGGATCACAGCCTGCGGAACCGTGTACTCCATGAAGGGATCTCCGCCTGCCTTGGTGATGGCTTCGGCGCGTGCTTCAAGAACCGGCTCAGTCGGTACCCGGAAAGGCAAACGGGCAATGATGACCTGCTCAAGTGAACGGCCGGGCACATCGACCCCTTCCCAGAAGGAGTCGGTGGCAAAGAGGATACTGGTCGGGTCTTTGCTGAACTTCTGCAACAGGTTGTGCCGGGTGGTTTCCCCCTGGCGCAAGACCTGGTAGCCGCGGGCAGCCAGGGTCGGCGAGAGCTCGCCGTGAATGCGGCGTAAAAGGCTGTAGGCGGTAAAAAGCACAAAGCTGCGCCCATCGGCTGCCAGCAAGGCCTGCTCAGTCAGGTCACGTACGGCCTCAGCGTAGCCGGGACGACCCGGTTCGGGGATATCGGTCGGGATCGCGAGCAAGGCTTGTTTTTCGAAATCGAAAGGAGACTCCAGGAGCAGTTCCGTCAGCCGGCCCGGCTCTAACTCATTCAGGCCGACCCGGTGGCGCAGGTAGTCAAAGCGACCGGCCACAGTCAGGGTCGCGCTGGTCATGACGACGGTCTGCATGCGTTCCATCAGGGTCTGTCGCAACAGAGGCGCGACCACCAGGGGTGCGGTGCAAAGCCGGGTGATAATCCCTTCACCCCGGCCTATGCGCCCTTTGGTGACTTCAAACCAGGTGCAGGTCCCCGGGTCTCTGGCGACAAAGGTCTGCAGGTTGTCGGCGAGCACTTGCAGTCGCACACTGACGCCCACCAGGTCGGTACCGAGTGAGCGGCAGGCCTCGGCCGCTTCATCAGGGAGTTTGCGTAAGGCCTTGAGAAGCTCTCGCAGCGACTCACTGTACTCACTGGTGCTGCGCGACAGGCTGCGCAATACGCCTTCGGTTCTTTCCCAGGCCGCTTTTTCGACAAAGGCCGGCACCAGTCGTTGGCGAATCTCTTCTGTTGAACGAATCTCCGCGCCGAGTTCTTTTGCCAGCACTGTCCCTGACTGCTCCAGGTCTGCTATTGAGCGATCAAGCAGCTCCTGGCGTTGGCCGATCAAAGCTTCTATGCGCTCATGCAGTTCACGGTAGAGAGCATCCTGATCATCCTGCAAAGATCTTCCCAGTTGGATAATGAGTCGTGGCAGCAGTCCGCGCTGTGGTTTGCGCGGGTGTCGAAGCCTGTTGAGTGTGCGGGCGAAGGCGAAGCGGGTGACCTGGGTGCTGAAGTAGCGCGTGGCGACTTCTTCGAGGTGGTGAGCTTCATCGATCACTAACCGGGAAAATGGCGGCAGCACAGCCATCGCTGAGTAGTTGTCGGTCTGCTGGCGCAAGGAAAGGTCTGCGAGCAGTAGCGCGTGGTTGACCACCAGGATGTCGGCACGAGAGGCCCTGCGCCGGGCCTGGTGAAAAAAGCAGCTGCCAAAAAAGGGGCACTGGCTGCGACTGCACTGGTCTGCTTCGCAGCAGACTTCATCCCAGAGCGTGGCATGGGGCAAGAAGGAGAGGTCCTCGCGTGAGCCATCTCCTGTCTGTTCGGCCCATTCTCGCAGGGATGTCAGCTCACCGACGTGTTCATCATCAAACAGGCCGGGTTCAGCCGTGGCACTTTCCAGCCGGCGTTTACAGAGATAGTTCGAGCGGCCTTTGACCAGTTCAACCCGAAAATCGAGGCCGGTGGCCCGTTGCAGGAAAGGCAGGTCTTTGCGGATCAGCTGCTCCTGCAGATTGATGGTGTTGGTTGAGACCACCAGGCGTTCGCGGTTGGCAAGGGTCCAGAGGATTGCCGGGACCAGGTAGGCCAGGCTTTTCCCCGTGCCGGTACCGGCTTCGACCAGGGCAATGCTGTGATTGTTGAGGGCTTCTGTGACGGCGAAGGCCATGCGCATCTGTTCGGGGCGATCTTCGAACCCCGAGAGGCTGGTGCAGACCTGTCCGCCGGGGCCGAGCATGTCTGCAACCTGCTGATGTTCGACGGTTGCGTTCTCGGTTGGCTTGAAGGCTTCGACGACCCGGTAAAGCTTGCTGACCTGGTTGTTGACGATATAGAAGCCGACCCCCATGGAGCCGAGGTTTCCGGCGATTGCCAGGTCCGGCTCGGAAGGTTCCAGGTGGCCGCTCGGGTGATTGTGGATGATCACATCACCCGGCCGACAGGTCTGGAGGATGGCTGGAACTGCGTCACGGCTACCGCGGGCCAGGATTTCCACCTCCACGACAAGTTGGTCTGTATCGGTCTGGCCAATGCAGAAGACTTCGTTGCCGCCAGACTCGAGAATTTCCTGTCTGAGCTTTTCCTGTGATCTTGCCGAGAGAAATTTATCCATAAGTGAGAGGCATTATAGAGACGCCGGCTCATTTGTGGAAAGACTTTCTGGATATATTTTATGCATAGGGGGTCAGCGTGAAATGTTGGCTCTTATGTGTTCTTGCGAGAGAAGGACTGTAAGTAAGAAAAACGGTAAAAATTAACGCAAAGACGCTAAGAAAAGCCAGGAGAGACGCAAAGGGTGACAATCCTTGCTTTTTGAAGTGGTTTTCTTTGCGGACTTTCTTTCCCTCTTCGCGCCTTTGCGTTAAATACTTACAGCCTTTGTTTGGGTCATAAGCCCGAAAAAAAACCAAGAAAGCCGCAAAGAGGGATTCTTTCTCATGGAGCCTTGGAGTCTAACTTTATGCTGGTACGCTGAATGCGTTATACGTCGACAAAGTAGTTCTCACAGGCATGGTCGATGCTGGCCCTGTGCAACTCCGGTTGTTCATCGAAGAAGCGGGCCAGGTCAGTGACGTGGGCAACCAGGTCCCGTGGGTGGCAGGCGTTGAAGGCAATGTTGTGCCGGCGATACCAGTGCTCAAGCAGGTGCTCGTAGACGTCTGCTTTGAATTCAATCCGGTTCATCTCACAGACGCGCTCGAAGATCTGCTTGAATTCGGCTTCTGTGGGGTGCTCAATCTTTATCTTGTAGCGGATGCGGCGCAGGAAGGCTTCATCAACCAGGCTCTTGGGGTCGAGGTTGGTGGCGAAAATAACCAGCTGGTCGAAGGGGATTTCGAACTTCATGCCGGTGTGCATGGACATGAAATCGATCTGCCTGTCGAGGTTGATGATCCAGCGGTTCAAGAGGCTTTGTGGGTCCATCTGCTGGCGGCCGAAGTCATCAATGATAAAGAGACCGTTGTTGGCCTTCATCTGTAAGGGGGCTTCGTAGATTTTGGCGATCGAGTTGAACTCGAGGTCGAGCATGCGCAAGGTCAGCTCTCCCCCGGCCATGACGATGGGACGTTGCACCCTGACCCAGCGCTGGTCGATGCTGTCAGGGGTCGTGTCATCACCCGGCAGCTCTGCAACCACGACGTGGTTGACCGGATCGAAGACCGTAATAATCTGGCCGCCGACGTAGAGGGCGTGAGGCACAAAAACTGTTCCCGGCAGGACCTGGCCGATGGTTTCGGCAATAGTGGTCTTGCCGTTGCCGGCAGGCCCGTAGATAAACATGGGAGCACCGGAACTGATCGCCGGGCCCAGGCGGTTGACCATATGGTCGCTGATGACGATGTGGGAAAACGCCGCCTGCACGACGACCTCATCGACGGTGATATTCTGGATGGACTGGTTTTCAACCATCTCCTTGTAATCTTCGAGAACAACAGGGGCCGGGCCTACGTAGCGACAGACTTCCATCAGCTCGCCGGCGATTCTTTTACCGGTTGCAGTTGCAACGAAGTTAAAAGAAGACTTAACGAACTGGCTTGCGCCACGCACTTCCACCAACTTCTCGCGGCGTAGCAGCTCAATGGCTTCGTCCAGAATGTTGATTGGTAATCCGAGACGTTTTGACAGGTCGCCCAGACGAAATTCACCCATGGAGACAAGATGTTTCAGAGACAGGTCGGCGATAAAGTTCAGGTCGAGGCCCGTCTCCTCAACGGTTTCCGGGGTCGGAGGCGTGCGTTTGAAGAAGGACTCAAGCTGGTTTTCGCTGATATAGCCTAAGGCAACCAGGTTCTGGCCCAAGCGACCACCGTGCATGCGTTGGCGGTTGGAGGCTTCGTTGAGTTGCTCCTTGCTGACAATCTGTTTGTTTAACATCTGCTGGCTCACTCTTCTGCTCATTATATCCTCTCCCGTGGCAATCTATTCTTCGCCGTCCAGTTCTGGTTGCATACGTTTAACGAAGTTCTTGGCGCGGCCCGATGGCGCGATAATTCCGTAAGCCATTGCTTCACGCAATTCATCCTCAGAGGCACCGGCTTGCTTCGCGACCGCGAAGTGCTTGGTGAGTCAGTCCGGGCAGTTGACCGCCACGGCACAGGCAACCCTGATCAGTTCTCGGGTTTTGATATCGAGGACTTCCGAGAATTCATAATCAAGGATCTGTTTGCGACTTTTCATGGTTTCTCTCTCCGGTGAAAACTTTAATACCTATATTTATAGCAGGTTACGTGAATTCTGCATCTTGTTTAAGTCACTTTGGTCGAGATCTTTGCCGGGCTTCGAGTCGCGTTCGTAAGGGGCTCAGTATGCGGCGTTGGAGGTTTTGTTTCCTTGCCAACTTTTCAGTTGCATAATCCTGCGCAATTTATTCGTGGTGCTATTCTTGTAATAGGCCTTTGCCGTTACTACATTGAGAGCGCAGACTTGGGAAACAGCTCAGTCAGGTCCATGCTTTTAGCTACAGCGGAAGCGTCGTCGCCACTTGTTCTGCATGAAGTTTTTTATAAGGAGAACTGCTCATGGATATGAACCGAATGACCCAAAAATCCCAGGAAGCCATCCAGGCCGCGCAGGCTCTGGCAACCCGCTTTGGCCATGTTGAGGTCGATGGCGAGCACTTGCTACTGGCTCTCTTTGAACAGGCCGAAGGGTTGGTTGCGCGTCTCGTCCAGCGCCTCGACATTGATCCCGAAACCGTTACTGAAGCGTTGCGCACGGAAGTCCAAAGGTTACCTGCGGTTTCCGGTCCCGGTGTTGAGCCCGGCAAGATTTATATCACCCAGCGTTTCAACCAATTGCTGGTGAAGGCTGAGGCGGAAGCCAAGCGGCTGAAAGATGATTACGTCAGCGTTGAACATTTGCTTCTGGCTTTCGTTGATGAGGGTGGCAAGACTGCCGCGGGCAAAATCCTTCAGCAATTCAACCTGACCCGAGATCGTTTGCTGCAGGTTCTGACCGCAGTGCGTGGGCATCAGAGAGTCACAAGCGCTGATCCTGAGGCGACTTACGAAGCTCTGGATAAGTACGGAGTCGATCTGGTTAAACAGGTCCAGCAAGGCAAGCTTGATCCGGTCATCGGCCGGGACACCGAGATTCGTCGGGTGATCCGTATCCTTTCGCGCAAGACCAAGAACAACCCGGTCCTGATCGGCGAACCGGGGGTTGGCAAGACAGCAATTGTTGAGGGCTTGGCGCAACGGATCGTGCTGGGAGACGTCCCGGAGGGTTTGAAAGATAAAACGGTTTTCTCTCTGGATATGGGCTCATTGCTTGCCGGAGCCAAATACCGTGGTGAATTCGAGGAGAGGCTGAAAGCGGTTCTCAGCGAAATTCGTGAGAGTGATGGCCGGATTCTACTCTTTATTGATGAACTCCATACGATCGTCGGTACGGGCAAGGCAGAAGGGGCCATTGATGCCGGCAATATGCTCAAGCCGATGTTGGCGCGGGGCGAGCTGCATTGTCTCGGTGCGACAACCCTTGATGAATATCGTCAGTATATAGAGAAGGACGCTGCCCTCGAGCGACGTTTCCAACCGGTCCTGGTTGAGCAGCCAACGGTCGAGGATACCATTAGTATTCTGCGCGGTCTGAAAGAGCGCTTTGAAGTTCATCATGGCGTGCGTATCCAGGATAATTCTCTGGTTGCCGCAGCAACTTTGAGCCATCGCTATATTGCTGATCGGTTCCTGCCCGACAAGGCCATTGACCTGATTGATGAGGCCTGCGCAATGATCCGCACCGAAATCGACTCCTTGCCTGCCGAACTTGATGAGGTGTCGAGACGGGTGATGCAGTTGGAGATTGAAGAGGCTGCGTTGAAGAAGGAGAAAGACAAGCCGAGCCAGCTTCGCCTGGAGCAACTGCGCAAGGAGTTGGCAGATCTGCGTCATCAATCGGATACTTACCGAGCTCAGTGGGAGACGGAAAAAGAGGAGATTAAAAAAATTCAGTCTTTGCGCGAAGAGATTGAAAAAGTCCGTCAGCAGATTGCCATAGCAGAGCGCGAATATGACCTGAATCGCGCCGCAGAGCTTAAGCACGGTCAGCTGCCTGAGCTTGAACAACAACTTCAGGCGGAAGATCGCAGGCTGAATGATGCTGATGAAGGTTCGCGTCTGTTGCGCGAGGAAGTGACGGAAGATGAGATCGCCAGCATTATCGCAAACTGGACCGGTATCCCCGTCTCCCGGCTGGTTGAAGGTGAAAAGGAGAAGCTGCTCAAGATTGACAAACTCTTGCACCAGCGTGTGATCGGTCAGGATGAAGCCGTACAGCTGGTTGCTGACGCGGTGATCCGTGCCCGGGCAGGGATCAAGGATCCTCGCCGCCCGATCGGTTCCTTTATCTTCCTTGGTCCGACCGGGGTCGGTAAAACCGAGCTGGCCAGAACTTTGGCTGAAGCCCTCTTTGATAGTGAAGAGAACATGGTGCGCATCGACATGTCCGAATATATGGAGAAGCATGCGGTCAGTCGTCTGATCGGGGCGCCACCGGGATATGTTGGGTTCGAAGAGGGGGGGCAGCTCTCCGAGGCCGTTCGCCGTCGTCCTTACAGTGTGGTGCTTTTTGATGAGATCGAAAAAGCCCATCCCGACGTGTTTAATGTCCTGCTTCAGGTTCTTGATGACGGGCGTATCACCGATAGCCACGGCCGCACCGTTGATTTCAAGAACACGGTGATTATCATGACCTCCAACGTCGGTTCTCAGCACCTTCTTGAAGGCGTCACTGACCAAGGAGAGATCGTCGAAGGTGCACGTGCAGCGGTCATGCGTGAATTGCGCAGTGGCTTTCGTCCCGAGTTCCTCAACCGGGTTGATGACATCATCCTCTTCAAGCCACTGACCTTGGAGGAGACGGAACAGATTGTCGAGCTGCAGGTTGAAGAGTTGCGATCTCGATTGGCCGCTCGTGGTTTGTCTCTGAATTTGACTCCGGAAGCCCGCCGTTTTGTGGCCAGGGCGGCCTATGACCCTGTGTATGGCGCGAGGCCGCTGAAGCGTTATCTTCAGCATCATCTGGAAACCAGGATCGGGCGTGCCATGATTGCTGCAGAGGTGGTTGATGGAGGAATGATCAATGTGACCGAGGAGGCTGGAGCTCTAAGCGTTCAATTCGCAACTCCTTGAGGCGGGTCTGTTCTGGTTAAAAAACGGCCCTATAACCAAAATGCAAACTCAGGCTATTTTTAACGCAAAGACGCAGAGAGCAATAGTCAAAATCGAACCATATCTTAAAAGTTTTAAGAGTTTTTCCTCTGCGTTAAACATTTTTTGGTGTTATAGAACCGCTAAAAAAAGACCGTACTCTCGAACCGTGGAAATGGTACAATTTCCTGAAATAGTAGGATTTTTGTTTAAACCTTGCTAACATGCCAGATGGTTTGAAAAAGTGAGGGGTGTCTTCTGCGCAGGTGAGGTTTTATGGCTAAGCGTAAACGTTTCGGTGAAATTCTTGTTGACGCCAAAGTTGTCGATGAGCAGCAGCTGGATCGTGCCCTGGAAAAGCAGAAAGGGACGGGCCGTCGCCTTGGCGAGGTTCTGGAGCAGATGGGTGTCGTCACCGAGCGTGATATCGCAGCGGCGCTAGCCCGTCAATTCGGCTTCAAAACCGTTACCAACATTGCCCGTGCCAGCTTCAGCGCCGAACTCCTTGGTCTTTTCGACAGCGACACGGCCTCAAACAAGATGCTCTTTCCGCTGAAAAAGGAAGGGAAAACTCTCTTCCTGGCCATGGTCAACCCCCTCGATATAGAAGTCATCGAAAACCTTTCGTTCAAGAATGGCCTGCGGGTTATTCCCTGTGTCACGACACCTTCGGAGATTCAATCTGCTGTTAACCGGCATTATCTGAAGATCGTTGAGCAGAGTCATGAGCCGGAAGCATGGTGGACAATCCTGGTCGTTGATGATCAGGCCCTGGTTCGCTCTGCGGCTGTTGCAGCCCTGAAACGGGAAGGCTATAATCTGCTTGAAGCCGCCAATGGCGCTGATGGCCTTAAGGTGACTTTACAGGAGAAACCTCACCTGGTGATTGCCGACACGGTTATGCCGCGTATGGACGGTTATGAAATGTTCCGGGCGATTCAAGCCAACCTTGAGATCAAGCATATTCCCGTCATTGCCCTCTCTTCAAAATCCACGGCAGAGGAAGAAGCCAAGTTGCTCGAGATGGGCTACTTCGATTTCATTGCCAAGCCGATCAACCCGGTTCGCCTGGTGGCGCGTATCAGGCACGCTTTGCGGATTATTTACGGGACCAGTCCTCCTCCCCGTTAACCTCCTGTTCATCCAATCCAATAAATTTAAGGCAAGCAGAAAATGCTTGCCTTTTTTATTTAGAATTATATAATTGACCAAAAGAGTCACAATTAACAGAAAGGAAGTCACCATGCGAATAGATATTCTTTGTAACCCAGACGGCGGTCAACGCTGTGAACTTGTTCTTGCCAATGTCCGTGAAGTTCTTAACGAGCTGGATGTGCGTGCTGAAGTTCATCTATTTTGCGACCGTCGCAAGCTGGTCGATAATCGTGTTTATGTTGCTCCTGCCCTGGTGATTGACGATATCGTTCGTATTGCCGGAAGGGTTCCCGAGGTCAATGAAATCAAGTCATTTATTGTTGAACGGCCTCGCTATGTTGAGCGCATGAAAGAGGTTGCCTAAACCCTCTAAAATCTTACAACCATTTACCTAATCAGGGGTCCTGTTCTGCAGGACCCCTTTCGTTTATGTTCTATAATCCAAAAAAAATTGTTTAACGCAGAGGCGCAAGGAACGCAGATGGGTAGAGAAGGCCCGCAAAGAAAACAACTTCAAAAAGCGAGAATAGACACCCTTTGCGCCTTTCCTGGCTTTTCTTAGCGTCTTTGCGTTGGGCTTTTGATTTTAGCTCTTACTGTTGTTTTGGTTGTCGGTCTTGATCGACTATTGAACCGGCTGTAACAATCCTTCATAAACCGCAAACTCGACCAGTTCTTCCCCGGTTGCCTGCGACAGGCTGCCGGCGAAAATGTCTTTCGGGCTGAGCCCGCTGTTGCTCTCTCGCAGTAATTTCAACATCTCTTCGCTCAATGATTCACAAAAAACTTCATTGTCACGCCGCATAAATAGAGCCACCGAGCCAACCGGACGGAACAGGCTGGCGAATTCGTCCAGTTGCATCTCTTCGACTTCCAGCAGATCCAGAATCTCATATGCAAAGGGTACCAGGCGGCATTTGCTGGAACGCTGCCAGGGGGTTTCCCAGAGGTTTGTTTGTGGCTCGAACGGCTCCTGGGGCGGGAGCAGCTCTTCCCCAAGGATCGTCTCTGCGTAATGAAAGTGATAGCAGAGCAGGTCAAGAAAAACACTGGTCAGGTGACCTTGTCCGGTTCTTTCCAGCTGACTGCAGAGATAGCCCTGCAGCATGCGATAGACATCATCGGCGGCCCACCGATCGGTGAGCATCAGGTCATGGTATTCGACACCTTCTTGCTGTAAAACCCACTTGAAAAAATCCTCGAAGAGTTCGCTGGGTGGAATTTGCAGGGCGTGCATGATCGCCGGGAAGAAAGCGACGGCTCGCCCGGAATTATAGAAGAGGTCGACGGCTGCAGAAAGCCGGCGACAGAGCTCCATCTCTTCGACTGTCCAGTTGCTTGATGAAGTCAGCTCATAGGGAGGCTCCGACTGAGCTTCGATGCCGTAACGGTCACGCTGTTGTGCCAGGCGGGTTCCAGGCAGTATCGACAGAGGGAAAATGTGAATGTGGTTTGGTGCAAAGCTGAGCACGGTATCAAGGCTGTCACGGAAGCCTGCGTAATTGTCCTGTGGCAGGCCATAGATAAGATCGAAGCCGTAGATGATCCCTTCTGCTGCAAGGAGGCGGACCTTCTCGGTCAGAGTGTCCAGGCCAAGGGGGCGATGGACTGCTTTCAGGACCTGCTCATGTATCGATTGCAAACCCAGTTGCACGGAACAGTTCAGCTGGCTTAACAGGGCCACGGTGCGGCGATCTATAAAGTCCGCCTTGGCTTCCAGGTGATAGTGCATATGTGGTGCATGTTCGAGCAGGAGTTCCAGCAGGGCAATGCCGCGCTGCGGAGGGTGATTAAAGGTTGAGTCAAGAACCCAGACCTGGGTGACTCCGGCAGCGACAAAGAGAGCAAGCTCCTCTTCCAGGCGTTTTCGTTCGATGCCACGGACTCCGCCATGGCCGCGTGCTTCGAAGCAGTAATCGCAAGAGAAAGCGCAGCCCCGGGCAACCTCCCAGAGAACGCCACCAGAGGCTTCAGGCTTGAGGGCGCCGGTGAGCCAGGGCGAGGGAGCTTTGTCGAGGTCGTGCGGACAACACTCCGGGCCGGAAAAGATGTTTTCTTGCGACACCCAGCTAACACCGGGTAACGGTTGCGCAGGCAGGTTTTCTGCCAGGGCATTAATCAGTCCACTAAATGCGGCTTCCCCTTCACCGTGGACGAGCGCCGTCCAGGGGGCTGCCGCAAGCAGGCCGTTGGCATCGCCGGTTGCTTCAGGGCCGCCGGCGATCAGGCGAATATGGGGTGCCTGTTTATGCAGCTTTTTAGCGATTACGATGAGCCGCAAACGGTTCCAGACATAAACCGGGAAGGCGACGACGTCCGGCTGTGTCTGTAAAATCATGGTGAGAATTTCCTGGTCGGACTGGTCAGGAAAAGCGTCAACCAGGGTGCTGGTTTGAGATAAGGGTTCAGGCAGGGCGGAGGCCAGACAGCCGGCTGCCAGTGAAATAGCCTGAGTGGAGCGGCGAACGTGGAGGGTGCAAAATACAATTTTCATAAAGATCCCGCCGTGAATTAACTTTACCGGCCAGCCTTGCCTTCGTCAACCAGCGCACAGCCCAGGCCTGATTGAAATCAAGAGGGGGACGCCTGTCCAAGATTCTTGCTTGTTGTCTGAATACCATGCCTGGAGAAGATTCCGGAAAGCTCGTCGTAGTTGTTCTTCAGGCCTTCGAGGGTCAACTGGTAACCGCGTTGCATCACCTGGTTGCGCGCCGTAATCGACATGGGTCCCTGGAAGAAAAGGAGTGCTTCGTCAGCCGCAGGTTCGAAGAGCAGAATATCGACATCGGGATGTTTATGGCGATAGTGCTCGAGAGCCATAATCATTTTCTCGCGGCTCTCGATCCGTTTTGCCTGTTCCCATGTAAAGAGCACGCCAAGCTCATCAATCTGTGAGCATTTGCCGTAGGATAGAGATGGTAGGCAGGTCGTGATCTGATCGTTGCAGAAAGGGACCCGGGGATTGATCAGAACAATCAGTTTAGCGCCATTCTCGATGGCGATGTCAATATGGGTCATTTTGCCTGTCGAGCCATCAAGGTAAGCGCGCTGGTTAATCCGGTGTGGCTGAAAGAAGAAAGGAATAGCGCTGGATGCTGTGATGGCCTGACAGATGTGCATCTCCTGGTGCCCGGGCTTGCCGAAGATGATGCGCTCTCCGGAATCAAGATCGTAAGCCGGGATAAAGAGCTCACAGGAGAGTTCTTTGAAGTCGTCGCAGAGGCCTTCATCGTGAAAGGCTTTACAAAGGTAGGATTGTAGAGGCTCCAGAGAAAAGAGCCCCGCTGGAAACTGTTCATGGATGAGATGTGGCAAATCACTCAGACTAACTTGCCAGTTATTTTTTCGATAGTGCTTGAGGACCCGCAGAATATTGAATGGCAAGCCTGCGAGAGAATGAATCGTTGCCCACCAGTCAACGCGATAAACATCACGTCGCCGCCAGTTGAAAACCGTGCTTTCATTGCGGGCGATTGTTCTGAAAAGTCCGCCGGGATCAATGCGATTGGCGACCAGGGCGGCGATCACAGAACCGGCGCTGATGCCGATGTAGGTGTCGAAGCGGCGGGTGGAAAAGCCCGGGTTGAAAAGACGGTCGAGGGCGGACAGGCAACCGATCTCGTACGCAGCGCCCATGATGCCGCCGCCGGCCAGAACCATAGCTGTTTTGCTGCGTTGCTCGTTCATGATCTTAACTCACCGTTTGGCGCGTACCTTGATCTTGGGTTTACCCGCCTCTGTGACGACCACAAAGTCGACCTCTTTATCACCAAAGCGTTTCTGGATGGCTTCTTTCTGCTTGGACAGGAAACTGGCAACCTGTTCTCTGTTGGGAGGACGAAGCTCGCAATCCCTGTGAGCAGTCACCAGCTCTTCGTAGAGGTTGTCCACGGGGTTGCCGATTTTTTCTGCTGAAACGGTATCTGTCGGCGGCTTAAAGCTTTCAGAGCGATGGATCCGTGAGGTGTGGCGTTCGTACCTGCCTTCGTCAATCAGACGCAGGATGCGATCCCAGTAGCCGCAGTAACTGTTGAATCGACTGGCAATACTTTGCAGCTTGTAGCGCAGGTCAGTTTGCGGAATATAGTGCGTGATCATTTTGCGCATCCGCAAAGTGATCTTCTGCCGTTCCTTTTCGGGGGCACGTTTTTCCGTGCCGAGAAAATACTTCTCATAAGCAATTTCAAGGGTCTTTAAGTCATGCGTCAGCTGATTTAGAAGTTCGGTTATTTGTTCCCGGCTGCCCATTTTCTCAGTTCGACCTCCTTGTGAATTTGCCCGACCAATATACTGGAGGCCGTGCGGGAAGGTAAAGAGAAACCTTAAATCTCTGTTAAGCTGCATTTTCCTTTGAAATACTGTGATTTCACCTTGTCTCAGCTTGACCTTTACGAGGCATTTCGAAATAATGGCGAGTTGAGATAATGGAGGGAACAAATGTCAAAAAAACTCGCTGCTGTAATCCTGGCTGCAGGCCAGGGAACTCGTATGAAATCGCAACTTCCAAAGGTTCTTCATCCTGTTGCCGGCAGGCCGATGCTGAGCCACGTGGTCAAAACGGCCGGCTCCCTTGGTGCTACGCCGATTGTCCCGGTGATTGGTCATGGCGCTGAGCAGGTGAGACAGGTTCTTGCCGAAGAGCCACTGACCTTTGCCTTGCAGGAAGAACAGTTGGGAACGGGGCACGCCTTACTCTGCGCGGAAGACTCTCTGCAAGGCTTTACAGGAGACCTGCTCCTGCTCTGTGGTGATGTCCCATTGTTGCGCGAAACCACCTTGCGGGAGCTTCTGCAGCATCATCAAAAAACGGCTGCCAGTGTCACCATCTTGACGGCTCAAATGCAAGACCCCACCGGTTACGGACGCATTATCCGCGGCGAGAACGGGGTTGAGCGGATCGTTGAGGAGAAGGATGCATCGAGAAGCGAGCGCCAGGTTGATGAGATCAACACCGGCATCTACGTCTTTCGTGCACCGGAAGCGTTTGAATTCTTGCGGGGTCTGGATAACAGCAATGCCCAGGGGGAATATTATCTAACCGATATCGTCGCTGCGGCCCGCAAAGCCGGCGAGCGGATTGAAGCTCTGCTGATTGAATATGCCGCGGAAGCCATGGGTATCAATGATCGTGTGCAGTTGGCCGAAGCCGGAGCCATCATGCGGCAGAGGATCAACGAGGGGCATCAACGGGCTGGTGTGACGCTGGTTGATCCGGCGACGACCTACATCGAGCCGGATGTGGTGATCGGCCCTGACACCCTGCTGCACCCCAATGTTCATCTCCGTGGCAAGACGACCATCGGCAGCGGTTGTGAAATCGAGCCTGGCGTTGTGGTGACCGATTGCAGCATTGCAGATCAGGTCCACTTAAAGCCGGGTTCCGTACTCAGTGAATCTTCCCTGGGTGACTCCTGTGCCGTGGGGCCGATGGCGCACCTGCGTCCGGGAACGGTTCTGAACGGCAATAACAAGATCGGCAACTTTGTCGAAACCAAGAAGGCCGTGTTTGGCGAGAAGTCGCAGGCCAGTCACTTAACCTACATCGGCGATGCCAGCCTTGGTAAAAATGTCAATATCGGCTGTGGCACAATTACCTGCAACTACGATGGTGTTAACAAACATCAGACGATTATCGGTGATGATGTTTTCGTTGGCAGTGACACCCAGTTTGTTGCCCCGGTTACTATCGGTCGCGGCAGCTTGATCGGCGCCGGATCGACGATTACCAAGGATGTCCCCGAGGATGCTCTTGCGATTACCCGGGCTGAGCAGAAAAACGTCGCCGGTTGGGCGATTCGGAATCGTCAAAAATTACAGAAGCAGAAAAAATAGACGTCTCTTCACATTCATCATAACGAGGTTTTTATGTGTGGCATTGTTGGTTATATAGGTCCCCAGGAAGCAACCCCCATCGTTCTGGACGGTCTGCGCAAGCTTGAATATCGTGGTTATGATTCCGCCGGAATCGCAACCCTCGATCGGGGTAAAATTAATATCTCTCGTGCCGAGGGCAAGCTGATCAACCTGGAAAAGAAGTTGCGCGAGAAGCCCCTGACCGGGCAGACCGGTATCGGTCATACCCGTTGGGCGACCCATGGGCGCCCTTCTGAGATCAATGCCCATCCTCACTATGCCGGTGGTTTTGTCGTTGTCCATAATGGCATCATTGAAAACTATCTTGACCTTAAAAGCAGACTGCGTGAGCAGGGTCATAATTTCAGTTCTGAGACGGATACAGAGATTATTGCTCACCTGGTGGAGCAACATTATCAGGACTGTGGTGATTTTGAAGCGGCTGTGCGTAATGCACTCTCTGACGTTCGGGGGGCTTATGCCGTCGCGATTCTCTCTGAAAAAGAACCCGGCAAGTTGATCGCCGCCAAGCAGGGCTCACCCCTGGTGGTCGGACAAGGCCAGGGTGAATACTTTGTGGCCTCTGATATTCCGGCCATGCTCTCGCATACCCGAGAGATGATTTTTCTCGAAGATGGCGAGCTGGTGGTGTTTACCGCCGAGCGGATGGAAATTACGACCCTGGATGGGATCCCGGTTGAGAAAACCCCGAAGACCATCACCTGGAGTCCGGTCATGGCCGAAAAAGACGGCTATCGGCACTTTATGCTCAAGGAAATTTATGAGCAACCGCGGGCGATTGCCGACACCATTGCCGGGCGTATCCGTGAAGACCATGGCGAAGTCTTTCTCGAAGGCCTCAACCTCGATGATGCCACCCTGAAAGGTCTGGAGCGCATCTATATCGTAGCTTGCGGCACCTCCTGGCATGCGGCCCTGGTTGGAAAGTTCATGATCGAAAAGCATGCCCGGATTCCCGTCGAAGTCGATATTGCCAGCGAGTTCCGTTACCGCGACCCTCTGGTCAACGAACGGACTCTGACGATCCTGATCAGTCAGAGTGGTGAAACGGCTGACACTCTGGCTGCTCTACGTGAAGCCCATGGCAAGGCCGGCAAGGTTCTGGCTATCTGCAATGTGGTCGAGTCTTCAATTGCCCGTGAGAGTGATGGCGTCATCTATACCCACGCCGGGCCGGAAATCGGGGTCGCCTCGACCAAGGCCTTTACCACCCAGTTGATTGCTCTTTATCTCTTTACTCTCCATATCGGGCGCGTTCGTGGTCTGCTGGATCAGGAAGCCTGCCGCCAGATGCTTGATGAACTGATCAGCCTGCCGCGCAAGGTCGAGCAATGTCTCGAGTTGGACGAAGCCATAGAGAAAGCTTCACACGGACTTATGCATGTTCAAGATTTCCTTTATCTTGGTCGCGGCAACCAATATCCGATTGCTCTGGAGGGGGCGCTCAAGCTCAAGGAAATTTCCTACATCCATGCTGAAGGTTATCCTGCGGGTGAGATGAAGCATGGTCCAATTGCCCTGATCGATGAACAGCTGCCGGTGGTGGTGATTGCTCCACACAATGAAACTTTTGAGAAAGTGGCCGCCAACATGGAAGAAGTGCAGGCACGCGGTGGCCGTGTTGTGGCGATTACCGATCAGGCGGAAACCGGTCTGGCGGACAAAGCAGAAACCGTTCTGGTCGTTCCACAGACTATCGATGACCTGATGCCGGTGTTGACCACAATTCCTCTGCAGTTGCTTTCCTATCACGTCGCCGTTCTTAAGGGCACCGACGTTGACCAACCCCGTAACCTCGCCAAAAGCGTTACCGTGGAGTAGCTGTTGACTTACAAGAAAAAACTTTTTGAACGTTTGCGCCTTCGCCTGATCGCGTTGCAACGTTCTTTTCGCATCAGCGAAAATACTTTCCTGATCATTCTGGCCGTTATGATCGGCCTTCTGGGTGGTCTGGGAAACTATGCTTTCCGTAAAACCATTGAACTGATTCACTGGGGGGTTTTCGAACAGAGTGAGCACTTTTTCGGCTATTCCCTCGAGGAATGGAGCTGGTCACGCCTGGCTGTGATCTTTTGCCCATTGATCGGTGGTTTGCTGGTTATCCCGATCTGGTACTGGTTTGGTGAAGATCTTAAAGGGGGCTTCTCGGCTTTTCTCGAGCGTGTCAACCTGCGTGGTGCCAAATTGCGTCTGCGGCCTATCTTTACCCGTGGCCTCGGCGCTGCTGTGACCATCGGCAGCGGTGGTTCGGCTGGACAGGAGGGCCCGATAGCCATGATCGGTGGTGCGATCGGTTCTCAGTTCGGACAGCTCTTCAAGATGAGCGGTGACCGTCTCAAGGTGTTGGTCGCTTGCGGTGCCGCGGCCGGTGTTGCGGCCACCTTTAACGCGCCGATCGCCGGGGTCTTCTTTGCCCAGGAAATCGTCCTGCTCTCTTCTTTTGAACTCTCCAGTTTTACCTCGATTGTTATCGCCAGCGGTATGGCGACGGTTGTTTCCCGGGCGTTGCTGGGGAACGTGCCGGAACTCCTCGCCCCGGCTTACATGGTGCGAAACTATTGGGAGCTGGTTCTCTATGTTCTGCTTGGGCTTTTGATCGGCGCCCTGGCGGCGCTGTTCATTGATACCCATTTCAAGATCAAGGACCGCTTCGCAGCACTGAAAATCCACCGATTGGCCAAGCCGGCCATCGGCGGCCTGCTGGTCGGTATTATCGGTCTTGGTTTCCCCCAGGTCTTCGGCAACGGCTACGAATTTATGGGGGATGTCCTCTTTGGCAAGGAGACCTGGTACCTGCTGGCAGGATTGGTTGTCGCCAAAGCAATTGCAACCTCGATTACCCTCGGCTCAGGGCTGCCGGGCGGACTCTTCGCGCCCTGCCTTTATCTGGGTGCGGTCACCGGTGGCGCCTTCGGACATATCGCTGCCAAATTGTTTCCGGCCGCTAGTATTACCCCGGGGGCCTACGCCCTGGTCGGCATGGGGGCGTTCCTTGCGGCAGCGACCCACGCACCGATGACGGCGATCTTCCTCCTCTTTGAGATTACCGACTCCTACGAAGTTATCGTGCCGATCATGCTGACCTGTGTGATTGGCACAGCTGTTGCGCGGCATTTCATAAAGGACAGCCTGGAAACCGTTGAGCTCTCCAGGCTTGGAATTGATCTTGAGGCAGGTAAAGAACGAAATATTATGAAATCGCTGCAGGTTGGCGACGTCATGGTTCGTGAAGTAGAGACCATCCCTGAGCATATGACGCTGGGCCAGTTTGCCAGCTTTATAGAGCAGACCAAGCACACCAATTTCCCCCTGGTGAATACCCAGGGTGAACTGACCGGCATCATTTCGGTGCAGGATTTTATGGGTGTGGTTTTTGAGCACGACCTGATGGATCTGGTCGTGGTCAAGGAGTTGGCCACGACCAAGGTGATCACGGCCCATGCCGATGAGGATCTTGATCAGACCATGCGCAAGATCGGTTACCGCAATATTGAACAGGTGCCGGTGGTCGACCGCGAAACTCACCGCAAGCTGGTGGGGATTATCTCACGGCGCGACATTGTCGCCGCGTATAACCGGGCTCTGATGTCCCGTACCTTTGAGGAAAAATAGGCAGCAAACGTTATGCTTTACAGGCTAGCAAAGTGACAGATCTTCTCGCCCAACTCAACCCGATGCAGCAGCTGGCGGTCAAACACGATACCGGCCCGCTGCTGTTGCTGGCCGGGGCCGGTTCCGGTAAAACCCGTGCCCTCACGCACCGGATCGCCTGGTTGATTACCCAATACAAGGTTGACCCCTGGCAGATCCTCGCCGTGACCTTTACCAACAAGGCCGCGGGTGAGATGAGGGAGCGTCTCGAAGAACTGCTCGGTGATCCCAAGGGACTCTGGGTCAGCACCTTTCATGCGACCTGTGTGCGGATTTTGCGCCAGGAGATCGAGGTTCTCGGTTTCAAGCGTAATTTCACGATCTACGATGATCAGGATCAGGAACGTCTGCTGAAAACCCTGCTGCAGGAACTCGGCATCGACGATAAGGCCCTCAAGCCGCGGGCGGTCGCTGCCGCCATCGACCGGGCCAAAAACCGTGGCGTCTGGCCGGATCAGTTGGATGACGGTGATTACCAGGCGGAGCAGATCACTCGCATCTACGCTCTTTACCAGGAGCGCCTGAAGCAGGCCAATGCGCTCGACTTTGGTGATCTGTTGATGCAGGTGGTCCGGCTCTTCGAAGATCATCCCGAGGTGTTGGAAAAATATCGCCAGCGTTTCCACTATATCCTCGTTGACGAATTCCAGGACACCAACCAGGTGCAGTACCGGTTGGTGCATCTGCTCGCCTCAGGACACGGCAATCTCTGCGTGGTCGGTGATGATGATCAGTCGATCTATCGCTGGCGTGGCGCCGAAGTCGGCAACATCCTCGGTTTTGAACGCGATTATCCAGGTTGTGAAACGATCCGCCTCGAACAGAATTACCGCTCAACCAAGACGATTCTTGATGCTGCTGATGCCGTGGTTGCCAATAACACCGGCCGCAAGATAAAGAAGCTCTGGACCGAGAATGATGTCGGAGAAGGTGTGACCCTCGAAACCCTGCCTGACGACCTCGAAGAAGGGCGTTACCTGGCCGGTGAAATCAATCGCCTTAAGCTCAACGGCAGGCACTTGCGCGACATCGCTGTCTTCTATCGCACCAATGCCCAGTCGCGGGTGATCGAGGAGTCGTTGCGCAACGAGCGGATTCCTTACGTGATGTTTGGCGGGGTGAAGTTCTACTCGCGCATGGAGATCAAGGATATCCTCGCTTTCCTGAGGATTATCAGTAACCCGGCGGATTCGGTCTCGGCCCGGCGCATCATCAATGTTCCCGCGCGTGGCATCGGTGGTGTTACCGTCAATAAGATCGCTCCCTTTGAAACAGAAGCCGGAGGCTTTTTGCCTGCCTGCAAAAAGGCTTTGGAGCGCAGTGCTTTAAAAGGCGCTGCCGCAACCAAGGTCAAAGCTTTTGTTGACCTGATCGACGACTTTCAACAACGCGCCATCGAAACCCCCTATCCGCAGCTCACCGCTGAATTGATCGAAGAGACGGGTTACGGTCCGCAGTTGCGCACGGAGAAAACCGAAGAATCGCGCAACCGCATGGACAACCTGCAGCAACTTCTGGCGGGCATGGAAGAACACTTTGCCAAAGAAGGCACCTTGCAGGATTACCTCGAGCAGGTCGCGTTGATTACCGATCTCGATGCTTATGATCAGAGTCTCGACCGGGTGACCTTGATGACCTTGCATGCGGCTAAAGGCCTTGAGTTTCCCCTGGTCTTCATGGTTGGCATGGAAGAGGACCTCTTCCCCCATAGCCGTTCCGCCAATGGCCCGGAAGAGCTCGAAGAAGAGCGCCGCCTCTGCTACGTCGGCATGACCCGTGCCATGGAGAAGCTCTACCTGACCCACGCCCGTCGCCGACGGATCTTTGGTGATTACCAGTTCAACCCACCCAGTCGTTTTCTGGCTGAAATCCCTGATCAATTGCTTGCTCAGCCTGCCTTAAGCGGCTTGCAGAAGCCGGCCAGCCACAACCTTGCCTCCCTTTTCGACCAGTCTGAACCTGATTTTTCAGAAGAAGACCCCTTTATCGATGACGATGACGTTCGTATCGTGCCTGATGCCGAAGAGGGACTGCGTATCGGCTTGCAGGTTCGACACATCAAGTTTGGTGTCGGTGCCGTTCGTCGCATCGAGGGAGAGGGCGACAACCAGAAGGTCACGATTTATTTCCACCGTTTTGGTCCGAAGAAACTCCTTGTCAAGTTTGCCGGACTTGAGCCTGCCTGAAGTTTAAAGCAATTGCGTAACGCAAAGATGCTAAGAAAAGCCAGTAAAGGCGCAAAGGGTAAATCTTTTTTGAGATAAACTTTTTCTTTGCGTCTTTTTCTTTAACCCTTGCGTCTTTGCGTTAAAATAAGCTGATCAACTATTTTGGAGGTCGTTATGTCGAAGTGGATCTGTACTATTGCGATGACTTGTCTATCAATTTTTCTGACAGGCGCAGTCGTTTTTGCCGATGAAATTGTCAGCGCCATGGTTGACCAGAAGGAAGTGGCGGTCACCATTTACAACGAGGACCTGGCATTGGTTCGTGATCAACGTCAAGTTGATATACCGGAAGGAACTATTGACCTGGCGCTGCGTGAAGTCAGTGCCCGTATTCGTCCGGAGACGGCTCTTTTGAGTAGTCTGACGCGCCCCGGTGGCTTGACGATTCTGGAGCAGAACTTTGATTTTGACTTGTTGACACCAGGAAAACTACTGGAAAAATATGTCGGTAAAGACGTGCAACTGGTCCGTACGCACCCCGAGACGGGCAAGGATATTTTTGAAACGGCCCGTGTTCTCTCAGCAAATAGTGGTGTCGTTCTGCAGGTTGGCGATCGTATCGAGACGGGAGCCCCTGGTCGACTGGTTTTTCCTGATGTGCCGAAAAATCTGCGTGATCGTCCGACCCTGGTCGTTTCGCTCGATAATGAACAGGCCGGTCAGCAGACACTGGAGCTCAGCTACCTGACCAGCGGTCTGGGTTGGCGGGCGGACTATGTTGCCGAACTGAATGCTGAAGATACCGCACTGGATCTGTCCGGTTGGGTTACCTTGACGAATCAGAGCGGCACAACTTATGGCAACGCCTTACTGCAACTGGTTGCCGGTGATGTCAATCGCGTGCAGGAGCAAATGCGGGTTCGCAAGGCGGTGATGATGGAGGATGCTGT
Organism: Deltaproteobacteria bacterium IMCC39524; assembly: GCA_029667085.1. NCBI lineage: Bacteria > Deltaproteobacteria > Deltaproteobacteria bacterium IMCC39524. The sequence continues at coordinate 133,953 of JARUHJ010000005.1, read as the reverse complement.
CTCCATGGCGGCGTTAGCGCCGATGCGGGAAGAAAGTCTCTTCGAATATCATCTTTACTCACTGCAGCGACCGACCACAATTCGTAATAACCAAACCAAGCAGGTCTCCCTCCTAAATGCTTCCAGCGTTCCTGTGCACAAAGAATTCCGTCTCCAGGGCAGCCCTTATTACTATCGTGGCAAGCAAGGTGATTTGGGGCAGAAACTCAAAGTCGGGGTTTTTGTCGAAGTTGACAATCGTAAAGAGGATAACCTCGGCATGCCGCTACCAAAGGGCATCGTGCGGGTCTACAAGCAGGATAAGTCAGGCAGTCCTCAGTTTGTTGGCGAAGACCATATCGACCACACCCCGGAAAACGAAACGGTGCGCCTCAAACTTGGTGATGCTTTTGATGTGACTGCAGATCGCAAGCAGACGGACTTTCGTAAGTTGGGTGGTGATAGTCGTTACAATTATCAATTTGAGAGTGCCTATGAGATTACGCTCAAAAATGCCAAGGATGAAGAGGTGACGGTGACTGTTGCTGAACCGGTGCCTGGTGATTGGCGTATGCTCAGTGAGAGCCATAAGCACAGCAAGCCTTCGGCAGGTACGGCGCTTTGGAAGATTAAGGTTCCTGCTAAAGGCGATTCAGTGCTGAGTTATCGGGTTGAGGTGAAATACTAATAACACGTAGCGTGTGACGGGTGGTGACAATAACCTTGTGAGCTTCTCAGGGTATAGTCTCCAGTTGTCTCTGCCTCAGCTTGAACAGGTCCATGAGGATTGTTAACCATTTCTTTCCCTCTGGGTTGTTTTCTGCCTTGCCGTTATACCTTGCTGTTAGCTTCAGTGAAACTATTGTGCAGCTATTGCCAACAGGGTCTGCTTGTTGGTAATAGCTTGCTCTAGTAGAGCACATGCAGGGGCAACCTTTGTTGCCCCTGCTTCTTTTACGGTTTTTTATGGGATGTTGTCGGTGTTAATACTCAGGATAGCGTCATCGATAACCACCGTCGCTAACACGTCGTTGCCACTCTCATAGTGCCAGGCCGTTCCGTTGTCGACTGGGTCACCTTCGACCCATGTTCCGAGATCCCCTTCCTCTGGATCGACCAAGTTTACAATGTCGTCGGCATTGCCATAGATTTCTAAGCTCGTATCTCCTTCCTCCGTGGCATCCAAAACGTCTTGGTAGTTTATTGTTAAGGTGTTGCCAGCCGTTCCGGTGAAATCGAGAGCTTCAATGTTGGTCAGCGACAGCGGTCCGTCACCTAAATCGAGATCATTATCAAAAGCGACAGTGTCGAAACCAGCGCCACCATCTATCGTGATGCTTGCACCGGCAATGTCGCCAAGGTCGATAACGTCGTCTCCGTTGCTGAGAGCCAAGGAGTCGGCCCCAGTTGGGAGTTCTAGGGTGCCATCGCCATCAAAGGTTACATCGAAGGTTCCGGTTGTAGAGTCTTCGTCGCTGTCAGTTGCGGAGAAGTTATACGTAACAGAATTGTCATAAGCCGCAGAGGTGTCGGTCGCGCTAAAGGTCGAAAGTGTGTATTCACCAATAGTGCTGCCGAACACTATTCCGTCGAAGTCACCGCTGTTAGTTATGGTCAGTTCTCCCAAGTTGGAGTCATTCGGGTCCTGTGTGAAATTCGCGGTTGAGTGAGAGAATGCGATCTCACCTGTAACGGCAACACCATCATTGTAAAGCTGGTAAAATCCTTCCTCACCGGCAAGCAGTTTATATGTTCCTACTGTAACGGTGCCAAAATCAATCCTTGTGCCTCCTGGGGTGTCATAGAGTTCAACTGTTAATTTGTCGCCAACGTCTACGAATGGGTTGCCAGCCCCCATCCCATGTATGTTTCTGTTTACAGTGTCTTGCCCATCTGTGTCACCCGCAACAACAAGTACGCTGTTGTCATTGAATTCAAGGTAGTACTCTCCGCCGGAAGAAGTGTTTCCAGGGACTCCTCCTGATGCCAACCCGACGGTCGTTGTCACAGGCCCACCGTCGAGGCCGTCTACGATGCTTACCGAGTAGGTCCCTACAGAGGAGTCGAGGGAGACAGTGAAGGCAACGTGAGTGTCGACATATGTACTGCCTTCTGGTGGAGTGAAGTCCGGATCCATAACTGCTTGAAGGGTGCCACCTGACAACTTGTAGACCAGGCCTATGCCATCGGCGGTGAGTTGATTTCCATCATTGCCCAGTACAGCGATATCTGAAATTACTCCATCGACCAGGCCCGTAAGATCAACATCGTTCGTTCCGTCGTTGTAGCCAGTTATTTGGGCACTTTCTGGGCCGTCGGCCCCATATTCGATGCCGAGATCAGCGGTGAGGCTATTGCCGGCAACATTCGCCATCAATCCGTCGAAAGTCCCTTCGATCAGCGGGCTGTCATCCTCAATGGTTATTAACACGGCAGCTGTGAAGGTCTTACTGCCGGCGGTGACATCAAGTGAGAAGGAGAGCTCGTCTTCAACACTTGAGTCGGAGTGATAAACCGGTTCAGAGAGCTCTACGGTGTAGTTAAAGACATATTCGTCACCCGTCTGAGGAGTTTGTACACTGTCGATAGATATGCGAACGATTTCATCTGTCGTGCCGTCCCGGGTTCCGATCAGTGCATCTTGAGATTCGACCCAGTTGAAGACGACATCGTCTCCATCTGCGGTTTTCAGTGATTGGTTGGCAGACAGCGCTAGGGTGATGTTGTCAACTGTATAGGCTGTGTCAACATCCGTGACCGTGATGGTTCCGGAGTTGGCTGCCAAGTCTATATTGTCGTTGGCAGAGACTGGAGGATCGTTATCATCTGGTAGAGTGTCCTTGTTGCCGCCGTCGAGTCCTTCTTCTGAGACAGTTGTGTCGTCTGCCATAATTGATGGGACATCGTCAACGGGTGTCATGGCGATGGAGGCGACGGCGATGTTGGAGGTCAGGTTGGTGTCGTCGGTAACCTGAACGTTGACTGTGCGGGTTGTCGTATCCGGGTCTTGGCTGCTGTTATCGTACTTGACTGCTTCAAGAACAGACTCGTACTGATCAAGAGTAAAGGAACCGGAGAAAGTGATACTGTGACCGTCGACTGCTGGTGTGGCTGTCATGCCATCTGGCACGTCGTCTGCAGCGATGGAGAGGCTCTCTGCGCTGCCATCTAGGGCGTTGGTCAGAGTGACAGTCATCTGTGTCAGGTTGGCACTGTCGACATCAGTGATGTCAGAATCGGTATCCGCGATGGTTACCGCGCCGTTGCCTTCGGTGAAGGTTGTGGAGAATCCTGTTCCGTCTGCCGAACCATCCAGGTCGACTGCTGGTGGGTCGTTCTCGGGTGTCATGGCGATGGAGGCGACGGCGATGTTGGAGGTCAGGTTGGTGTCGTCGGTAACCTGAACGTTGACTGTGCGGGTTGTCGTATCCGGGTCTTGGCTGCTGTTATCGTACTTGACTGCTTCAAGAACAGACTCGTACTGATCAAGAGTAAAGGAACCGGAGAAAGTGATACTGTGACCGTCGACTGCTGGTGTGGCTGTCATGCCATCTGGCACGTCGTCTGCAGCGATGGAGAGGCTCTCTGCGCTGCCATCTAGGGCGTTGGTCAGAGTGACAGTCATCTGTGTCAGGTTGGCACTGTCGACATCAGTGATGTCAGAATCGGTATCCGCGATGGTTACCGCGCCGTTGCCTTCGGTGAAGGTTGTGGAGAATCCTGTTCCGTCTGCCGAACCATCCAGGTCGACTGCTGGTGGGTCGTTGTTTCCATAGACTGTGATAACGAGAGTCGCTTGACTGCTCGCACCATTATCATCAGTGATCGTATAAGTAAATACTTCTTCCTCTGAGTCATTGCCGCCAAACTCAGCAACTTTCTCAGGGTCAACGGTGTATCGATATGAGCCATCCGGGTTCCAGGTCAATGTGCCGAAATTACCATCAATGCTGCCTGTTGAGGTAGGAACTGCTGCGCCTCCTTCAAAAGAGATTTGCGTGACAGGAACTTCATCAGGAACGATGTCATCAGGGTCACTGTCGGCGCCAAAACCATCATCGTCGGCGATCATATCGCCTTCAACAAATGGTGCTTCGGCAATTTCCACGGAAGACTGCTCACTGCCTTCACCATAATAAAAAGTGCTCCCGGCGATGACTTCATTCACATTGTCGGTTGCTACAGGAGGATCGTTCACGCCTTCAATAATGATGGTAACGGTCGCTGTGGATGTCGCACCACTCGGATCAGTGATGGTGTAGGGGAACTCGATCTCGACCGTGTCACCTTCGTCAAGCTCTTCGTAAGTGCTTGCGCCATTAGCGTCGATCTTCAGTGAACCGTCTGCAAGATTAACCATGACATTAGACGGGGCCTCGGCAAAGGTAATGCTTATAGGGTCTCCGTCGGGGTCGTAGTCGTTGGTAAGGAGCCCCATGAATTCATCGATGTCGAACTTTCCCCCGGCTTCAATCCTGTAGATGTTGTCAAGGGCAACCGGTGGCTGGTTCACGGGGTCCAATACAGGTGTCTGCTCATCCTCAACAGGAGCCAGGGCTGCCGCACCAAACGGGTCCGGGTTTTGAGTACCAAGCTTATCGATGCCACCAAGCGCATCACCCATGTCATCGCCGTATGCGCTGCCGCCGCCACTCGCAGCCGCTTCGCCCGCTGCCGTCTCCGGAACCTCGAGGTTCCAGGCCGCAATCAATGCATCGATCGGAATGATGCTGCCATCCTCCAGCATGATGGAAGTGACTGCACCGTCGTTGATGCTTGCAGCAAAATCTTCGAAGGTCAGAACCGCACCATTGTCCAATGTGAAAACGAGATCAGTGCCCACAAATTCCTGGGTGCTCTCTGTGCCTGGGTCGAAGTTGAGTTGAGGAATTTGCTCTGCGTCTACCGTGACGGTCAGAACTTGCCCTGGTTCGGGGACCGGTACGACAACCGTGTTGGCTGCTGTTGTTTCGGCTTGGGTATTGGTGGTGTCTTCGTTTGCCATGGCTCTATCTCCCTTAACCCTGCTTGCGGGTAATATTTGTTGCAGTCTTTAGTGAAGGTACTGAAAATCATTTATCCTTGCTGCGATGCCAAACTTTTCGCCGAACTGCTCTATGCGAATAACTTCGCCCTGGCAGTCCAACTTGATCGGCTTTCCCGGCACAGCATAACTAAGATCCAATGAGAAATTTAACGACCCCCCTTGAACAAAGGCTTGATCAGTCAGGAAAAAAATCCCCGTCCAACTGACGTCACGCGTAACGGCTTTCTCTTGTCCGATGTAAACTGGAACCTCAACCTGAATACGCTGCGAAGCTCTTTTTTCTGAGGGATGGGTCATAGTCTTCTCCTTATGGTTACCAATTTTATCCTTTTTTCGTTTAGTAACAATTTATCCATAGATTGTATTACCTATAACATTGGTTATACTTTTGTTTGAAAAGAGCCTGAAACATAAGAATTTATTGTTTTTTAACGCCCTTCGCAAAGGGGCGGAGGGGATGGCCCGCTTGAGCTTCTCGACCCTCTCTCTTTGTCAAATTCTCGAAATTGAGTTAGACTTGGTTGCCGATTCCTTAACTGCGATGTCCCTTTGGAGTTTATATGGCCATTAAATTGGTTGCTGCGGATCCACACCCACTCTCTCTTCTCGGTTTGGCCCAGCTATTGAAATCAGAACCTGGACTTGAGCTTCTTGCCAGTTGCACGACAGCGGCAGAGACCATTAAGGCGGTGTGGAAAGAGCAACCTGATATCCTGCTTCTTGATATCAACCTGCCTGATCGCAAAGGACTTGATCTGATAAACGAGCTGAAAAACAGCTCGCTTGAGGTCATGGTCGTTATCCTGACAACGGCCATGGATGAAGATCAGACGATTGATGCCCTTCGTTATGGGGTCAAAGGTGTGGTCCTGAAGGACATGCCCGCCCACCTGTTGTTGCAGTGTCTGCAAAAAGTGGCTGCCGGGGGCTTGTGGATGGAGAAAGAGTCTATTGGTCATGCCTTTGAGAAAATGCTGCATCGAGAGGCGGGGATGAGGCGTCTTGCGACAATTCTCACGGCCCGGGAGACTGAGGTCATGCGCTGTGTCGCCGGCGGTCTGAGTAACCAGCAGATTGCAGAAAAGCTCATTGTCCGTGAGGGTACGATTAAGATTCATGTCCACAATATTTACCGTAAACTGGGCATTACCAATCGCGTTGATCTGACACTTTATGCACAGAAGAGAGGTCTGGTGTAGAGCCTGAGATTTTCAATTAAAAACCGAAAAGTCCGCCTCATATGTGAGGCGGACTTTTTTTGTTTCTTGGAGTTAAAGAGGAAAGTTTTATTGTGTAGGCGGAGAAGAAGGCTCCTCTTCTTTGAGGGGTGAACCCCAGAAGGTCCCAAGCACATTCCGGTCGCGCTCGCTGATAATGGCCCCACGTTCGATCATGCGCTGGAGCAGGACATCCAGGTCTTCCTCCTGCCCAAGGGCCTTGTCGACCCGGCCACGGGTGTGGCAGATGGTGCAACGGTTCTCTATCGTACTCTGGAACTCGTCATTAGCGGGGAGACGATGTACATCATGCACAGCCCCCGGCACAGCAATAGCGGTAACAGGCAGGAGCAATAGCCCCGCCAGCAAAAGCAGACTTTGCAAATAATTATTCTCGTACATAGGTATCAATATCCGTTTCGTGGACCATGCCCATCATGTGAGCATACTCCGATTCAATGATAGCGTAGTGATTTTCCGTTTCCTCGGCCATGCGGTCGAAGACGGCACGTACGCCGGGGTCAACAATTCGGGAAGCAGTCATGCGCAGGTTTTTGAGAAGATCCTCCTCTTCCTGCATGGCCAGTTCCATCGCTTTGCGCTCATGGACATTTTCATCAAGAGCTTTCTCCAGTTGCTTAAGCATGGAATGGCTGGCTGAAGGCGGTTGAGCCATAAAATCTTCAAAGGAACCAAGATCACTGCCGGTGTAGATCTTGAAAAAATGTCCGGCATGCTCGCGTTCTTCACTGGCCAACTGCTCGAACACCTTCTTGCCACGTTCGTTTTCCGTTAAGGCCGCTGCTTTGAGATAAAAATCCATAACGTCTTTTTCGGTCTGGATAGCCATCTTGATCGCCTCAATCATTTTCATTTCCTGGGGCATAACACTCTCCTTTCTTTGCAGCACCTGGGGGCCGCTCAAGGGAAAATCACAATGCCGAGCAAAAGTTATTCATGCTCTACAAGTGACAGACTACCCTGTAAACTTCGTCGTCTGTTCCTCGACCCATGCTTCAATTTTGTCACCATCGCCCTTGGCAAGATCAAGAAAACGCAGGCCCATTCCAGGTTCATGGTGGTCCTTGCGCTTGAAGAGGCGTTTCCAGACCACTTCGCACTGGCAACGCACCTTGCATGGCGGTTTGGTCGGCAAGGTCAACTCGATGAGGAATGTATCTCCTGGCTCTCGAGGCTTCACCGTCGTGATGAACAGACCCCCGCGGCTGACATTCTTGGCGTAGCCGAAGAGGGTTTTGTAACCATCTCCACAGGGGATTTTTTCCACGATTAACGGTGCCCTTACGGCCCGGCGTTTGTTCTTCTGTTCCTCGGTGTAATCGGTGTTTTCAGACTCACTCATCGACATCTCTTCTTCCCCGTGGGCTCTCAGCCAGAGCTTGGTGTCATTCGTATCAATAATAGCACAGCTTTTTAGATTTTTTTTAAAACTTGTCAGTCGTTATCTGAGGTTGTAAACGAAGGCTGATCGCAAAGGCGCAGCTCTTCCAGCATGGCGGGCACAGTTTTTGGGCAGTCGCGACCATCCCAGGTGAAAAAATCAGGCAGCATCTCTTGCGGTTCACCGCGCGACAAGCCTGCATCGCAAAGCAGGTGAATCAGTCGCAGGGTCCGGAAACCATCAAACCAGGAGTGGAAAGCTTCTGCGCGCCCTTTTTCAGTCGGGTGGTTTTTCTGTAATTTCGGCCAGGTTGCATGCCAGTCGATCTGCACAAGATAATCAGCCAGGACAGCAGAGATCTTTTCGGCACGGCTGAACAGCAGGTTCGCATCAGCGGCAAGATTCTGCGTGACGTTAAGCAACCAGCCCGACAGAACCTCGAACGCAGCAACAGGATAAAAGAGCACGCCTTCTGTGTCCCCCTCCAGCAGGCGGCCCATGCTGCGGCCGGTACCGAAGGGGACCCGCGACGAAACACGCGGCTCCGGAAACACCCTGGTGCCGGTCATCCGGTCAACGCCGTCGGTTTTGGCCAGTTTTTGCAAGAAGTAGAAATCTTCTCCAGCCTTTCGATTGTTCATCCCGCCGCAGCGCACATAAGCCTCTGCCCGACAGGCGATAGCACTCCCTACGCTGTTGAAGGCATAGGGTGATCCGGCCAGGCGCAAACCATAAACGTAGCTGCGCATAAACAGCTCATAACGCTCGATCGCTGCCTGTTGCAGAGCGTCTTCTGCTTTCTGGTGGCGAAAGGGCAGGACAGCCGCACCCAGGGGTGATTGCTGGAAATGAGTCACGATGGTCTGCAGGTAATTCGGCTCCACCAGGGTGTCAGCATCGAGGCAGACCAACAGTGGTTCCTTCTGCCAGTCCAGACAGGTTAGGGCAAGATCCATCCCCAGCTTTCTGACAAAGCCCACACCGGCTTGCTTGGCCGGGATTTCAAGGGCTGGACTGGCGGCGTCAATCCAGGCCAGGGGAAGCGTGGACTCTGCAGAGTATTCGATAAGTCGGGTCAAATCCTGAAGGTTTTGTTGCTTCTCTTCATTGCAAGCCTGCTCGCCATGATTGACAACCACCAGCACCAGGAAAGAGTCTCTCCATTGTGCCGGGTTCGCCTCCAGACTTTGTAATGTGGCAAAGAGACTGTCCGCTTCTGCCAGAGACGGAATCACTACGGCGCCGGTAAAAGAGCTGTTCTCAGCGCCGGTAACAGTCCAGGGGCCTTTGGCGACACGCTTGTCCAGGTAACGCTGAACAGCTGCAGGGAAATGGCTCATCTGGCATAATCCTGACAGGCGGCGAGCATCTCGGCGACGGGATCGGCTTCACCCTCCAGCCAGTGGATCACAACACCCTGACGTTCCATGCGACGAAACCAGGTCTCCTGACGTTTGGCAAATTGTTGAATGGCGCTGTTCAACTTCTGAAAAAGGTCGTTGCGGTTCAGTTGCCCTTGCAGGTACTGGCCGACGAAACGGTATTCCAGGCCGTAAAAGTCTAACGTCTCCCAGGTGACGCCAGCCTTATGCAGGCCCTCGACCTCTTCGATCATGCCCTGTTCGAGACGCTGCCGCAGCCGTTGCGTGATACGTTTCCTCAACAGCTCCCGTGGCCAGCGCAGGCCGAAAATTCTGGGGTTTAAATCAGGAAGTTCCAGGGCCCTGGCCGTCGCCTGCTCTTCACCGACCGCGATTTCAATCGCCCGGATCAAGCGGCAGCGGTCCTCGAGGTCCGTTGTGTTGTGCTGCTCCGGGCGCAGGGCTTGTAATCGTTCTTGCAAAGAGGCAAGGGGCAGAGGCTCCAGCTCCTGACGTAATACCTTGTTCTCACCGACTTTCACCAACTCATATCCTTGCAGCACGGCGTCAAGGTAGAGACCCGTCCCTCCGCACAGGATCGGTAGATGATTGCGGCTCTTGATCTCGCTAAACGCCTGGCTGAAAGCCTGGGCAAAGTCGAACAGACTGAACTCGTAGCCGGGATTGGTTATATCGATAAGATGATAGAGTGTTGATCCGTATTCTTCGAGGTCCTTGCCGCTGCCAATATCCAGACCACGATAAACCTGCCGCGAGTCAGCCGAGATGATCTCGCCATCAAGCTGGTGGGCGGCCTGAACGGCCAGATGAGTTTTCCCCGAAGCCGTCGGCCCGAGCAGAACAAGGAGATTCATTTAAGAGATAACTCCCAAAAAAGGAAGAGGATGCAGACAAGTATTCAGGAGCTTATTTATAACCGGATCGACGGCTTATGACAATGCGTATTCCCGGCAAGCTTCCTTCGCGAGTGGAAATCTGCTATACAGTGGAAACTTTATTTTGCGCCTTGAGTTTCCTGAAGGCGGCGAGGAAGACAGACTCTCCATGGCCGGCTCTCCATCAAACATAAACGAAACAGCCGGTCCCCCGGTGATATTATCCCGTTCAGCCCACGGCGTCTCCCGCAAACAGATTGACGAAAATACGCTTAAAGTCCTCTATCGATTGCATCGCCACGGCTACCAGGCCTACCTGGTCGGCGGCAGCGTTCGTGACCTGCTGCTGGGCAGGACGCCGAAGGACTTCGATATCGGCACCGACGCGACACCACAGCAGGTGAAGAAGCTGTTTCGCAACTGTTTCCTGGTCGGGCGCAGGTTTCGGCTTGCCCATGTCCGGTTCGGTCGCGACCTGGTCATTGAGGTCGCCACCTTCCGGCGCCACCCCCACCCCGATGAGCTGCCGGAAGATCCCGGGGAACACAGCTTTTTTGTTCAGAATCAGTTCGGCACACCGCGTGAGGATGCTTTCCGGCGCGACTTCACCATTAATGCGCTCTTCTACAATATTGCTGACTTTTCGATTATAGATTATGTCGGTGGCTTGAAGGATCTCGAGAATCGCCAGTTACGGGTGATCGGTGATCCGAGGGTTCGCTTCGAGGAAGACCCGGTGCGCATGCTGCGTGCCCTGGAGTTCAGCGCCCGGCTCGATTTTTCTCTTGATGCTGAGACCTTGGCAGGGATTTCGGAGAAGGCACCCTTAATCTCTGCGGCCGCTCCGGCCAGGGTCCGTGAAGAGTTGATGGAACTCTTCCGCCACGGTGTCGGGGCAGCAGTCCTCAAGCGTGCACAGGATCTCGGGCTGATGCAGCCGATGATGGGTGGCTACCAACCGGGAGAGTCGACCTTTAAGCTGCTCGAACTCCTTAACCAGTATTTCAGGAAGGGGGGGCATGTCGATGAAAGCATGATTCTGGCTGCTCTCTTTATCGATCGCTTCTGGCACAAATGCCCGGCACAGTCGGCGCTGCCGATTAATGAAGTTTTACACTCGGCCGGGCATCTGTTAACACCCTACTGCACACACTTTCGTCTTGCTCACGGTTTGCGCCATCAGGCGCGAGAAATGCTGGTTGGTTGCTATCGCTTTACCCGTGGACTCGGTCATCGGGGACAGAAACGTTTTTTGCAAAATCCGGCAGCAGCGCGTGCTTTTGTGCTGTTTCGCCTCTGGAATCAGGCGATTGACGGCGATCCAGAGCAGCTGGAAGTCTGGCAGAAAGCGTTGCATAGAGGCCCCGATCAGGCCAGTCATGCCGAGCCGCAAGCGAGCCGCCGGACCCATCATCGGCCACGGCGCAGACGGCCTAAGAAGCCGGCCACGGCCTAATTCCGTTAAAACAGATCTTAAAGCTTCTTCAACAAGTTTTTCAATTGGCTGAATTCCTGGGCCGTCAAGCTGCGGTCACGGAAGATAGCACCGTAATAGATTCTGGCAAACTCTCGACAAATATCACTATCCACTTGTTCACCAATCTCCGCCAAGCCAGAACCAGGCTGGAATATATCTGCTCCGTAGCGCTGTTCAAGCTTCTTGCGAAGCTCACCCAGCAGGCGCACCTCTTTGGGCTTTCGCCGCAAGGCAAAGGAACACACAACCAACCCTATACCCAGCAGCAGGGCGACGACCACTTTCCCCAGCTGTTCCGGTGCCTGCACTGAACGTAAGTTGCGTAATTTTGCTCGCGTCTCTCGAAAGATCGTGATCTGCTGCTTCAGGTCGAAGACAACGACCGCCTGCACCCAGTGGTAATTAAGGCTGTCGGCCAATTGCCGAAAAGGGTTCAGCTGCTCCCTGTCACGCAAGCCCAGAGTTGTCTCGGCATTAATCGCCCATTGGCTGGGGTCGATGCGCTGCCAACTGTTGTCGGCAGCCAAGACCTCAACCCAGACATGGGCGGTTGCTTCTCCCACCAGGTAATAACCACCCATCGGGTTGTAATCACCGCCGTAGTAACCACCGACCAGGCGTGCCGGAATGCCAGCCAGTCGGGCCAGGGTAATGTACGCCGAGGCAAAGAATTCGCAATAGCCACGTTTCTTCTCGAAGAGAAAGGAGTCGATTGCATCGGGTCCGGACGGCAGGTCATCCTGGGCGTAGCTCAACTCCTGATTGCGGAAAAAGTCCGCCAAAGCCTCAATTCGCACGGACACATCGTCACCCTGAGTGAGAATCCTGCTGGCTAAGGCGCGCATTCGCGGAGAGACCACAAGAGGCGGGCGCAGATAAAAATCGCGATCCACGTCACCGGAGACTTTCAGCAGAGCCCCCGGGCTGGCTCGTACTTCGTAGCGGAAGCGATGATCGATGGCGCTTCGGGCGATAAACATCTGATCAACGGTCTGGTTATTGCGGATGCCATCGACGAGCAACGGCCGATCCAGGGTCATTAGGTAGCGATCGCTACGTGGCTCCGGGTAAATGGTGAAGGTCAGCGGCGCGGGGCCATCAATCCTGCTGCCCCCTGTTTTAGGAGGTGTGCTGCGGACCCAACGCCCCTCTTTCGGCTGATTGAGAACCAGGGCTCGCCAGTAGCGGTCTTCAGGGGCAAGCTCGGGCCCTTCTGCACGAAAGGCCAGAGCGTTATTTGCTGAAATCTGGGAGAAACTGCCCGGCTGCACCGTCTCGGCGAGGCCCACCTGGCCTTTGCTCGACGGGTTGAGAAAATTCCAGAGGGGATGTCGGGTTCTTGGCAGAACGACGAAGAAGACCAACATCAGGAGCAGGGAAATCGCCGGCAGAACGAGGCCAACCTTGATCAGCTTTTTCAGATCCTGACGTGTCATGAGCAACTTCTGGTCGGTGACATGAACCGTTAAAAGCACCAGACCGAGTGTTACAGCGAAGACCAGCAGCACCAGGTAGAGGGCGAAACCTATTTCGAGGTTGATCAGGGACGCTCCGGCGAGGATAAAGAGCGCCAGCACGAAGATCTGCAGATAATCTCGACTCTCCTTTGGAGTCAACAGGCGCACAACCAGCAGAACCAGCATGGCGTGCACGACCGGAATGGCAACCTCGGCGCGGGTGATCTGCATGGCATACAAAGCCATGCCGCACAGAGCAATCAGCGTTGCCAGCCAGACCGGCAGGGGATAACGTTCCCGGCGATCACACCAGAAGCCGACCGGGATCGCGATCAGCGCGATTAGCAGCAGCGGCAGATCGAGGTATGCCAGGATCGGGCCCATGCAGAGCAGGGCGACGACACCGGAGAGTATATCAAGGAGTCTTTTGATCCTGACCATAATGAGCCAATGCCTGCAGTAAAAGAAGTTTTTGCTGCCTGCCGACAGCGGGTGGAAGCTCCAGTTTGCCGGCCTTCAGCCCAACCGGCCAACCGTCGCGCAGCCAGCGCGTAATCAGGTAAGTTGCCTGGCGCAGGCGCTGCTCGAGGCTTGAGCCGGGCAAAGTCATCAGGTCAAGCACGACGGGCTTACGGGTTGCAGCCGAGAGTTCTTTGACCTTGAGACGATCATGGCGGGCGCTGAGCTTCCAGTGTATCGACTTGAGAGGCTCACCGCCCTGGTAATCGGCGATGCGGTTGATGTCTCCTTCGTAGCCCCTCTGCCAGTTCTGCTGCGAGCCCGACCCGCCGCCGGGATCAACCTGGCGTAGATCGGAACAGGGCAGTGGCGCCGGAAAAACCGTTGCCTCCTGCTCGATGAGCAAGCCTTGTGAACGAATAAAGAAGTTAACCGGAAAGCGTGACCGAACGGAGGCTTCAGGCAGCTGCTGACGACCGCGCCCGGAGAGGGTAATCTCAAGACTTTTCTGCCGCCCCTGCAGGGGGTCAACCAGGGGAAAAAAAACAGTGCGTTCGGCGACGCTGATCTCCATCAGAAAGATCGGCAGCCAGCGACGTCTGTTGACCAGCTCGATGCCGAGCAAGGTCGGTACTCCGTCATAGATCTCCTCGGGCAAGAGAAAGCGGAAGTCGACCTTGGCCAGGTTCCATTTACCCAGCACGCCGGAGACAGACATGAACCCGAGCAGGGCGGAAACCAGCAGGTAGAGCAGGTTGTTACCGGTGTTGACGGCGGCAAAGCCGAGCAACAGGGTAATCACGATATAGAGTAACCCGGCACGGGTCAGCTTCAGACCAAAGGAACCGGATTTTCGTCGAGCAGCGACAGCAGGATCTCCTTGCGATCGAGGGTTTCATTCTCCGGACGCAAAATCAGGCGATGTGCGCAAACCGGCAGGTAGAGGGCTTTGACATCTTCCGGGATGACATGATCGCGACCAGCCAGGAAGGCATGGCTGCGTGCGGTATCAGCCAGGCTGATGGCGCCACGGGTTGAAATCCCCGCCATCAACATCGGATGTTCGCGAGTTGCCACCACCAGGCGATAGATGTACTCTGTAATTTTGTCTGAAAGCTGGACCTCGTCGCGGATCGCCTGACGGGCGCGCAGAAGCTCTTCGCGGGTGATCAAAGGTTTAATCTCGCGAATGCCTTCGCGGATGCTGCCGGTCTGGATAATGGTTTTTTCCATCGACTCCGGTGGGTAACCAATGCCCGTGGTAATCAGAAAGCGATCAAGCTGCGACTCTGGTAGCGGGTAGGTGCCAACCTGCTCAACCGGGTTCTGTGTGGCAATGACGATAAAGGGGTCCGGCAGACGATAGGTTTTCCCCTCGATGGTGACACGGTGCTCCTCCATCGCCTCGAGCAGCGCGCTCTGGGTCTTCGGCATGGCCCGGTTGATTTCATCGGCCAGAAGCAGGTTGTTGAAGACCGGTCCCTCAATAAATTTGAACTGGTTTTCGTTACGATCGTAAATCGACAGGCCGGTGATATCGGAAGGCAACAGGTCGCTGGTGCACTGGATGCGACCGAAAGAGAGCCCCAGGGCGTGAGCAAGAGCCAGGGCCAGGGTGGTTTTACCGAGGCCGGGGATATCCTCGAGCAGCAGATGGCCGCCGGAAAGGAGTGACATCATGGCCAGTTTGATGGCCTGGACCTTGCCTTTGAGATAGTGGTCGGCGAGAGTGTCGATGACATTCAGGACCGGAAGACGCGGATCATTTGACATGATGTTTGATTGACTCCTTGGGCGATAAGGCCCTTTACTTCAGTCGATTTTGAACTGCTTTGAAGACTTCCATGACCACCAGTAGCAGCCCGGCCAGGCTGAAGAGGCTCAACCATACGCCCAGGGTGACCGGCGCAACACCGAGGACCCGCTGCATGAAAGGCCACTGCATGACCAGGATATGAATCCCCTGGGCAAAGAACACCCCGCCGATCAACAGTGGGTTGCGTTTTAGCGGCATCCTGAAGGCCGAAACCCGCTCCGATCGACAGTTGAACACCTGAACATTCTCCAACAATACCATCAATAATAGCACAAAGTTGCGCGCATCAGGCACCCCCACCCCCTGGGCGAGCAGCCAGGCCCAGGTCGAGAAGGCCAACAATCCCATTGTGACCCCCGAGAGCAGCGTCTGCGACACCATCAGCCGGTTGAACAAGCCTTCCCTGGGAGGCCTCGGAGGGTGAGACATAGCGCCAGGTTCGCCGCCCTCAAAGGCGAGTGCAACATCCTGAATGCCGTTGGTCACCAGGTTCAGCCATAGAAGTTGTACCGCCCCTAAGGGGATCGGCAGGCCAGAGCAGAGGGCCAGGCTGAAAAGCACAATCTCCGCCCCGCCGGTGGAGATCAGCAAATAGACAACTTTGCGGATGTTATCGTAGGCAAAGCGGCCTTCCTCGATTCCGGCCACCAGTGAAGCAAAGTTGTCGTCGGCGACGATGATTGAAGCGGTCTCCTTGGCGACATCGGTACCGGTGCCCATGGCAACACCGATATGGGCTTTGCGCAAGGCCGGCGCATCGTTGACGCCATCGCCGGTAACAGCGGTAAAGTGCCCCTGCTGATTCAAGGCATCGACAATCACCAGCTTCTGCAGTGGCGTCACCCGGGCAAAAACAGCTGTGCGACCGAGTCTTTCGTGCCAGTCCGCTCCGCCGGCGGTGATTTTCGTCAGTTCCTGGCCGGTGACCAGGTCTGTCTCGTCTTTGGCAAGCCCCAGCTCCCGGGCAATGCCGAGAGCCGTTGCCGGATGGTCTCCGGTGACCATAACCACCCGCACGCCGGCGCGACGACAGATGCCAAGGGCATCCTTCACTTCCGGTCGCAGAGGGTCGATAAAACCGATCAGGCCGAGCAACATCAGCTCCGGTACATCGTCTGAACATGACAGGGATGCTTTGCCCTGTTCAGGAAGCGGTCCTGATGCCACGGCCAGGACCCGGTAGCCTTCTCGGCCCAATCTTAACGCTTCGCCTTCGACCTCCAGTATGTCGAGGGGCACTGGACCATTCTGCCCGCTCATCGTCGTACAGAAATCCAGAACCTGCTCAACACCACCCTTGATGATGCACTGGGAGTGCTCACGATGCACGAAACGGGCGGCATAGCGCTGTTCAGATTCAAAGGGGATTTCGCCGAGTACGGCGTGTTGAGCGGCTTCCACTTCCGGGTCAAGGCCGAGTTTATGGGCCAGGGCCAGCAACGCCACGTCCATGGCATCACCCTGGTGCAGCCACTCGCCAAGCACGAGGCGTAACGAGGCTTCGTTGCAGAGCACACCGGCCAGAGCCAGTTCGCATAGACGGTCATGTTCCTTGCCCAGCGCTGGCCTGCCGTCACTGCGGAGCACTTCACCCGTTCCGGCATAGCCTTCACCGCTCACCAGGTAGTTGGCCCCATCAGGCAGCCAGAGGGTGCGAACCGTCTGGCGATTGACGGTCAAAGTGCCGGTCTTGTCGCTGGCGATGCAGGTGCAACTGCCCAGTCCTTCAACAGCAGTCAGCTTGCGGACAATGACATTACGCCTTGCCATCCTCGTCGTGGCGATCGACAAGGCGACAGTCATGGCCACCGGCAGGCCTTCCGGAATAGCGGAAACCGCCAGGGCGACTGCCAGCAGGAAGACTTCGTTGAAAGGAGTCCCCTGTGCGGCAGCGACGATCGCCAGTAGCACAACAAAACCGACCACCAGGTAGCTGACCTGACGGGCAAACTGCTCCATGCGCAGGACCAACGGCGGCTTGACCAGAGTTGTTGTTGCCACCGCCACCGCGATCGAACCGACCTCGGTCAGCTGTGCCGTGGCCACTACCACACCGAGGCTGCGGCCGCTGGTGACCGTTGTGCCGGCAAAGGCCATGTTCAGTCGCTCACTCAGCGGCGTTGTCTCTGCGCACTTGCCCAGCTGTTTGTCAACGGCCTGGGATTCGCCTGTCAGCAGCGACTCGTCGATCGATAGGTTGCGGACTTCGAGAAGACGCAGATCGGCCGGAACCCGGCTGCCTGATTCGAGGAGGACCAAGTCGCCGGGGACCAGTTCTTCAGCGAGCAGGTCGAACAGGTGGTTGTCGCGTCTGACGCGACAGGAGGTTTTCAGCAGTTGTTGTAACGATGCTGCGCTGCGTTCCGCCTTCCACTCCTGAAAAGTACCGAGCACGGCGTTAAGTAAAATAACCGCAAAGATGAAGCCGGCATCGGTCCATTCACCGATTGCCATGGAGACCAGGCCTGCTGCGATCAGAATATAGATCAGGGGGCTAAGGAATTGATGCAGGAAGATAAGGCCAAGGCCGGGGGGAGGGTTGGATGGCAGACAGTTCGGGCCGTATTGATGCAGCCTCTCCTCTGCCTCCAGGGCTGTCAGCCCATGCAGACCGCTGTTGGTTCTGGCGAGAACAGTGGAGTCATCAAGAGCGTGCCAGAGAACCTTTGTGACATCAACTTTCGCCTCGGCTCTGCTCATTGCAACCTCCCGGATGCAAGCACTTACAGTGAGCAAATGATGAACAGACGATCCTGAATCAATTATATCAGGTTGTGGCGAAATCGGTTTTCAGTAAAGCGTATCAGTATGGTTGACGCCCATCGGCCACTATGTTTATATTCAAGCCGAAGAAGAGGGAGTCTTTAGTCATCATGAACACAGCCTACCTTGGCCTTGGCAGTAATCTCGGCAACCGTCTGGCCTTCTTGCGCGGAGGACGCGATATCCTCGCCGACTCTCCTGCCATTGAGCTGGTGCAGGCCTCCGGGGTCTATGAAACCGAGGCTGTTGGAGGTCCTCCGGATAATCCGTTTTTTTTGAACGCGGTCCTGGAGATCCTGACTTCGCTTGAACCCAGACAGTTACTTGAGGTCTGTCTGGCTGCGGAAAATGAATTCGGCCGCTCGCGACCGGTCCGGTGGGCACCACGCACCCTCGATGTCGATATCCTTTTTTACGCAGACCAGGTCCTTGCTGAAGATGACTTGATCATTCCACACCCAAGGCTCCAGGAGCGTGCTTTCGTGCTTGTTCCCCTGAAGGAGATCGCCCCGGACCTCAGGCACCCGTTGCTTGACCAAACCATCACCGATCTGGCGGCAGTCAGCCCCGGTGCTGCAGAACTGGTGCCCTTGCGCACAAGCTGGTAATCGTATGCTGGTAAAACCCCTTATCTATCTGCTGGTCGGCTTTCTGATCTATACGGCCTATCAGATCATCAAGCAGGCCTTGACCAAGAACTCTCCGCCACCACCGGAGAAAACCTCCCGTGGTGAAGAGATGCTTCTTGACCCTGAGTGCGGCACCTACATACCGCGCAACGACGCCATCAAGGCCCAGGTCAAAGGCTCAACGCACTATTTCTGTTCGGCTGAGTGCCGAGACAAATACCGGAATCGCAGCTGAAGCTGCTTAAGATTCACTACCCTCCAAGGAGCAAGAGAGATGAAATTTTTTATCGATACAGCGGATGTTAAAGAAATCGCCACCGCCAATGAGCTGGGACTGGTCGACGGAGTCACCACCAATCCATCCCTGATCGCCAAAAGTGGTCGCGACTTTCACGAAGTACTCAAAGAGATAATCGCCCTGGTCGATGGACCGATTTCTGCTGAAGTTGTTGCCACTGACGCCGCCGGCATGATCAGCGAAGCAGAGGAACTGGCCAAGCTCGACAAGGACAAGATCGTCATCAAGCTGCCGATCACCGAGGAAGGTCTCAAAGCGACCAAGGCCTTGAGTAAAAAGGGCTACAAAACCAACCTGACCCTGATCTTCTCGCCGTTGCAGGCCTTGCTCGCGGCCAAAGCCGGAGCCACCTACGTTTCTCCTTTCGTCGGCCGCCTGGACGATATCGGCCACGTAGGCATGGAAAGTGTCGATCAAATCCGTACTATTTTTGACAACTACGGCTACAGCACCGAGATCATCGTTGCTTCGATTCGCAGCCCGCAGCACGTCCTGGATGCCGGTCTGATGGGTGCCGACATTTGCACCATTCCTTTCAGTGTCATGCAACAGCTGGCTAAACATCCCCTGACGGATATCGGCCTGGATAAATTTCTGGATGACTGGAAAAAGCATGTGGAAGGCTAGAAACCTGTTGGACTGACCATGAACAGGTTGATAGACCAGCCTCTCCTTAAAGCATAAAAAGCAGAAGGGCCGCGAATTATTCGCGGCCCTTCTGCTTTCTGAGAAAACCCACAAACCTCTTGCCATAACGGTCTTCGGGGTATCTTAAGAGCCCCTTGTGAGGATTTGTTGGGCAAGGAGTCAAGCTGTTGGGGCTGGACCCATAAATTGCGGTGAGATTGTTCCTCTCCTGACGTTGATAAGAACAGAGGGCCCTTACACCTCATTGCTCTCTTCCGCTTTCCGCAACCGCCGAAAAATCTCTCGGGCTGCTTTTTTGTCACTGTGCTCGTGAACCGAACGGGCCAACCTGGCCAACTTGCCAGCGTCAAGGTGAGGGTAAGTGGTGCGCACTTCCGTCAGAGCCGCTTCGCAAGTTTCTGTGGCGCAGATTCGATCTCGAAGCTCTTCCAGGTGATGGAAGGCGAGAGTCTCTTGACGTTGACTGACAGACTGGCCATCGAGAGCGGCTTCGATCGCCAGGCGTTGTTCTTCGTGGTCGCGCAACATCCCTGCCAGGTGCTTGATCTGGCGCTTGCGAGAGCTGTTCCCCTTGGTGCTTCGAGCCAGTTCGATCTCTGTGCTCAGCTCCGGGCTCTTCGGCAGCTTGCCGAGCTCCGAGGCGGTAATCTCTGTCAGGCGCTGGGCGAGCTCCTCAATCGCCTTGGCCTCACGTTTTTTCGCGCTACGGCCACGGCCCAGGGAGCGGACTTCCTCTTCTTCATATCTATGCATCAGAATTGCTTTCGGCTGTCGAGCAGCATGGTAACTGGGCCATCATTGACCAGAGCCACCTGCATATCGGCCCTGAAAACTCCAGTGGCAACATTTACACCCCGACTGCGCAGGGCGGCAACATATTCTTCGTAAAGCTGGTCTGCGAGTTCTGGCGGTGCGGCGTCGGTAAAGCCGGGTCGACGACCCTTGCGGCAGTCACCGAGCAGAGTGAATTGAGAGACCACCAGGAGGCTTCCGCCTATTTCTTCGACGGAGCGATTCATCTTGCCGGCGTCATCTTCGAAAATGCGCAGTCCTGCCGTTTTATCGGCGAGGGATTTGGCCTCCTTCGACGTATCTCCCTGCGCCACACCGAGTAGCACCATCAGCCCCTGACCGATGGCGCCAACCGTTTTCTGGTCGACGGTGACCGATGCTTCGCTGACCCTTTGAATGACGACTCTCACAGGCTTTCTCCCGCCAGCTCTCGCAGCAGTGCCAGATTAACACGATCCATTTCACCGTCATCACCTTTCGGGGTTTCCAGCAACATGGGAATTGCAGCGAGGCGCTGGTCCTGCATCAAGCAGGCAAAGCCTGTTCGGCCGATAGTGCCCTGGCCGATGTGAGTATGACGGTCAACCTTACTGCCACAGGGTTTCAGGCAGTCGTTCAGATGAAAAGCCTTGATCTGCTCGAGGCCAACCAGCCGGTCAAACTCGGCCATAACCTCGGTGTAGCTTTCGCTGGTGGAAAGGTCGTAGCCGGCGGTGTGGGCGTGGCAGGTGTCGAAGCAGACGCCAAAACGATCCTCGTCAAAACCCTCCAGCAGAGCAGCCAGGTGGGCGAAGTCGCCGCCGAGGTAAGTGCCTTGCCCGGCGGTGTTCTCCAACAGCAGCCGCACGTCTGGCGGCGTCTCCGGCAGGATTTCACGAAAGGCCTCACGAATCCTCTCCACCCCGGTTTCCACACCTGTCCCCAGGTGGGCGCCGGGATGCATGACCAGCCCTGTGATGCCAAGCTGCGCGCACCGCAAGAGTTCGTCGCGTAATGCCGACTTTGATTTTTCCCAGACATCTTGTTTGGGCGAGGCCAGGTTGATCAGGTACGCATCGTGGGCGATGACCGGGCCGATACCACTTTTCTGCCAGGCCTGTTGAAAGGCGATCGCGTCGTCGTTGGAGATCGGCTTGCCCTGCCAGCGGTTGGCGTTCTTGGTGAAGATCTGTAAGGCCGTGCAGTGACTCTCCAGGCCGCGTGCAAAAGCATTGTCGAGGCCCCCGGCAACGGAAACATGTGCGCCGAGCAAGCGTGTCATGATGTTGTTCCCCAGAAGTTCAGGCCGGTACGAATCTGACAGGCATTGTCAAGATGAACGTCGACGAAATCAGGTGTTTCTCCTTCGCCAACCAGAATCGTTCCCATACCAATCCTTTTCGCGGTTTGCAGGTTGTCGCGCGAGTCTTCGATCATGATGCAATCCTGCGGGGTTGTTCCCAGTTCGGCGAGGACTGCGTGGTAGGGCTCAGGAAATGGTTTTGGCTGGTAGGCAGCAACGCGGATGTCATAGACCTTTTCGAACATATCTTCAATACCCAGCGCCGAAAGCACGCGATCGGCGTGGCAGATTGAGCCGTTGGTGAACACCGCTTTGCGTTGCGGCAGGTTTTCCAAAACGTCTCGAAGAACCAGGTCGGGCGAGAGCCGGGAGGTGACGTCGATGTCGTGGACGTAATGCAGGTAGTCCTCGGGGTCAACCGCATGGTGGCGGATCAAGCCCTGCAAGGTTACGCCGTAGAGTCGCCAGTATTCGCGACGCAGGGCGTCGACCTCCGGCGCAGGAATGCCGACGATCTCTGTCATGTAGCGGTTAATGCGCACGTCGATGAGATTAAACAGTTGTTTCTCGGCAGGGTAGAGGGTGTTGTCGAGATCGAATATCAGAATATCCATAGTTGATTTTTAACCACGAAGAACATGAAGGGCACGAAGAGAATTATAAAAGTTCTGGAAGTATTAGTTTTGTAATGTGTTTCCAGTTATAAGCTGACTGCTTTATGATTTTGTCTAAAAGCTTTAAAGAGCGGGCTTTGGTCTCTTCGTGAACTTCGTGTTCTTCGTGGTAAGTTACCTTTCTTATCTGGGGATATATTCTCCGCTAAAAACTTCTACGGCAGGTCCGGTCATAAAGACCTCGTTTTTGCCGTCCCATTCCATTTCCAGATCACCGCCGGTCAAGTGATTGAGAAGCTTACCCTTGGTGCGGCCGGTTAGAACGCCGGCCACTGTGACGGCTGAAGAGCCGGTGCCGCAGGCCAGGGTTTCACCGGCGCCGCGTTCCCATGTGCGTTGGCGAACTTCTTTTGGTGAGATGACTTCGACAAATTCGACATTGATACGTTGAGGGAAGAGTTCGTGGTTTTCAATCGCGTAGCCGTAACGTTTAACGGGAAAGTTCTCGACATCATCGACATAGATGACGCAGTGCGGATTGCCCATGGAGACACAGGTGATTTCGAACGTGCGATCAAGGATTTCCAGTTCCATGTTGATGACCTGTTCGTTAGCCACTCCAACCATCGGCAGATCAGCGCGTGTCAGGCGTGGTGGGCCCATGTTGACCCGGACTTTGTCGATGTGTTCGTGTTTATTCGGATACATGGTCAGCGGCAGGACGCCGGCACCGGTTTCCACCTTGATCTCGGTACGATCTACCAGGCCGTGGTCAAAGGCGTACTTTGCGACGCAACGGATGCCATTGCCGCACATTTCTGCTTCGCTGCCATCGGCATTGAACATGCGCATTTTTACGTCGGCTTTTTTCGAGGGCTCAATCAGAATCAGACCATCGCCGCCCACGCCGAAATTTCGATCGCTGATTTCGCGCGCCAGGTTTTCGGGGTCTTCGATGGTTTGCCTGAAGCAGTCAACGTAGACGTAGTCGTTGCCGGCACCGTGCATTTTGACGAATTTCATAGTCGTCCTCATCTTGTGAGTGAAGTATCGAAACCATTATAGGGGGAAAGGTTTCCATCCACAACTATCCATTGCTGTTCGTTGCTTCTCTGCTAAGATTACCTGAAACATGACTTTTGAGGAGGAAACCATGCCGCATTTACAATTTGAACTCAACTTTACCCCTGAGAGAGAAGAAAAAGCCTCTTTCGCCGATGCCGTACGCGATCATTTTGCCTCGATCATGAGTACCGGTACCGATCATATTGGTATCACCTTTCGCTGTTATGCACCTGATGATCTGGTCTTCGGACGTGCCGGTGATGAGGGTCAGATCGCTTTTCTCAATGCGGATATACGCATGGGCCGGACGGCCGACCAGAAGCGTCGCCTGGCCCTGGCAATTATGGATGAAATAGGCGTGCGCTGGGGGGTGCCGAAAGAGCATATCTATATTGTTTATACCGAACATGATGGGCCTGATTTTCAGCTGAGTGATCGAGTGTTGCCTTCGTGGCAGACGGGGGAGGATCCGCTGAATGATTAGGACTTATTCCTGTCTGCCGGTTGCGCCCGGCAGAAGAAGGCCGCCCGAAGCCTGGATAACTATGGGGGCACAAAGATACACGTGAAGAGCTGTTGGAGACTCTCTGACATACAGCCCTTGCCACAAAATCGACACAACGTCATAATGGATACAAGCTGTCCGATCAAATGGACTGCTCATTAACTCAAACAGCTCAATTAAGGAGATCCATCAATGGCGTTCAACCTGAAAACCCGCATCTGGCAAACCGGAGCACTCGACTGGTGGGCCATGCTTGATAATGAAGATGTTTATCTTGGCACGCGCGAATTTCCACTCCCTCCGGAAGAGGGCGATGAGTGGCACGTCAAAAAAACCGGTGACCTTTTTAAAATTATTGATGGTGAAATCTGCAGGCTTGGCAACAAGCCGTACCTGGGGGAAGAATGGCTGAAGGACAGTCTGAAATAATCCAGATACCGGTCGCCGGTGCCGATAACTTTTCTTACCTGGTCGTCTGTCCGCAAAGTGGCAAGGCGCTCGGTGTTGACCCTGGAATCTCGCCGCAGAGCCTGCTCAGTGTTGTTCGGGAGCGTGGTTTGGTGTTGGAAGTATTGGCTAATACTCACGGTCATGGTGACCACATCGCCGGTAATGGCGAGGTCCTTAAGGTCACGGGTGCGAAGCTGGCGGCTAACCCGATTGATGTGCCGGCAGCGGAGATTGCCTTAGGCGAAGGCAGCCAGATCCAGATAGGTACTCTCATGATTGATGTCCTCCATACTCCCGGACATACGCCCGGCGGGTTGGTTTTTAATCCGGCCGGGGCACTGATTACTGGAGATACTCTTTTTGTGACACGCTGCGGACGAGCCGATTTCCCTGGAAGCGATCCGGAGGCCATGTACCGCAGTTTGTTGCGTTTGGCCGCCTACCCTCCTGAAACGAAGGTTTTTCCCGGGCATGACTACGGGCCAAAGCCGCAATCGACGATTGGCTTTGAGCGCGAGCACAACGAGTATATGAAATGCCCGGACCTGGAGAGTTTTATTAAACTCAGGATGGGCTGAAAGCAGGGACGCGGAACCTGGTACGGGGATCGCGGAAAGCTTAGAAGCAAAGCGAGGGCAGACATTCAGTCTGCCCTCGCTTTATTTGTTGAGTCGAAGTTTTTGACTTTCGTGCATCTCGTTCCACATTCCTCGTCCCGTTATTCTGAAAGCGTTGGCCCACGCTCAAGAACACGCTCGATGACGACCGCCGAGAGATGCAGGTCGTAAAGCGCTTTGACCCGTTCGTTGCGGGCTCGAGTCAGAAACTCCTGGGCATCCAGCAGGTCGACAGTGGTTGCGATATTTGCCTTATAGCGGTTGTCGTTGACACGGTAGTTCTCTTCGGCCTGAAGCTCTGCTGTTTCAGCTGTGGCCAGGTTTCTTTCGGAGACGCGGAAGGCTTCGAGGGCCGTCTGCAGTTGAAGGGTCAACTCATCTTCAGTTGCTTTGACCTCTTTTTGCCGGGCGCGGATCTCGTGTTCACGTCCGACCAGTTCGTGGCGGGTGTCAAAGCCGCTGAAAAGTGTCCAGGATGCTTGCAGGATAGCCTTTGATTCGCTGTCGTAATCAGCGTCGCTGGTTTGTGGCAGGCCATGATCGCCGAACCTGTCGTAGCTTAAGACCAGGTCGACTTCTGGAAGAAGGTCCCCTCGTGCTGCTTTCTTGCCGGCCTTCTGAGCATCCAGTAGGCTATACAGGAATTTCAACTCGCTGCGCCTGGCGAACATCTCATGGCTCAGTTCTTCTTCAGGCTCCGGTTCTGCCGGCTCCATGGTGAGGTCTGAAAGGGTCTCCTTGTCGTCGAGGGGGCGGCCCAGAGTCCTCGCCAGGGTTTTGCGGGCAATTTCGAAGCGGCCCTTGGCTATCTCCAGGGTTTGTTGTGCCGTGGCCATCTCCACATCGACGCGTAACAGATCATTGCGTGCAAGCAAGCCCTGATCCAGTCGTAACTGGGTTTCTTTGCGCTGTTTTGCGAGCAACTCAACGCTCTTGCTTTCTGTGTCTACCGTACGCTCGGTGCGAAGAACCCCGATATAGGCCTTTTTGACCTCCAGAATGACGTCCGCAACGATGCTCTGGTATTTGTAGTTTGCTGCCGAGGCCAGGTGTTTGGCCTCCTGTAAACTGAACCAGTCGCTGCCGCCATTAAACAGATTGTAGCTGGCGCTGGTTTCGGCCTGGCTAAGCTCCTGGCTGTCTAAGGACGGATCACGATCTCCCCTCCAGTAGCTGTAGTTTGCGTCAATCCTAGGCCAGAAGGGCGCTTCGGCCTGGTCGGAGCGAGAGGCTGCTGCATTCTCGAGTTCGAAAAATTGTTGTATTTGCGGATTATGCTGCAGGGCATCGTTGACAGCCTGGTCAATGGTGAGTGCTTGTACCGAATTCGGGTTTAAGCTCAGCACTGCCAGCCCGATGATAAGCAGGATTCTCATGATGCGCTCTCCTTGCCAGGCTTGCGTTTCTCCATGCGGATCACAAAGATCAAGATGGCCGGGATCACAAAAACAGTGAAGATGGTTGAAACGGCCAGGCCGCCAAGCAGGACGCTGCCGAGGCCCTGGTACATTTCTGCGCCGGCTCCGGGAACCAGAACCAATGGCAGCATGCCACAGATACTGGTGGTAGCGCTCATGTAGATCGGGCGGAGGCGGCTGCGAGTCGATTCGAGCACCGCCTCGCGATAGTCCATGTCGTTGTGATGAAAGTTGTTCAGTGCCTGGTGAACGATCAGGATGGCGTTGTTGACGACGACGCCGACCAGGATGACGAAACCGAGCATGGTGAGGATATCCATCGACTGCCCCGGCAGCCCGGAGATGGACAGGTAGACATTCAACAGACTCAGGCCGATAAAACCACCGGCACTGGCGAGCGGTACGGTGAGCATGATGATCAGAGGGTAGATGAAGTTACCGAACATCGAAGCCATAAGCAGGTAGGCGATCATGGCAGCGAGGATAAAGTTCCATTGCAGCACCTTGGCGGTTTCCAGAAGTTTATCGGCGGCGCCGCCGAGACGGACGTCGAGCCCATCAATCAATCCGGCACTGCTCAGGGGCGGCAGGATGTCATTTTGGATCAACTCCATAGCTTCCTGCAAAGGCATCTCAGCCGGCGGCGTGACCTGCAGCGTAACGGTGCGCTTGCGCTCAAGGTGGCGGATCTGGTCCATGCCGGTGACCTGTTCCATTTGCGCCAGGCTGGAGACCTGGACGATCTTGCCCTGGGGTGTGGCAAGCGGTGCCCTGTAGAGTTGTTCCGGAGTGACAATGTCGCTTTCGGCAGTTTTGACCACCAGGTCGATCTTCTTTTCCCCTTCGGCTTTAAAGTCCCCAATCTCGGCGCCGTCCATCAAGACGTCAAGAGCCTGACCGAAGTCTCTTGCGGACAGGCCGTTGGCTTTGAGACGGTCGCGATCCGGAACAAAACGAACCTCCGGGTATGTCAACTCGATCGAGGGAACCGGTCGCACCTGGGCGCCCGGGATGTTTTGGCGAAGTTTGCCGAAAATAGCTCCGGCGGCCGCGACTATCTGGTCTAGGTCGTCGCCGCTGACATCCACTTCAACACTGCGACCCCGACCGATATTGCTCTGGAAAACGCCGGGTTGCAGGCTGACGCCATACATGCCGGGGATCGAATAGATCATACGGTTGAAAAGCGGCAGCAGTTCACGCGCCCGATCCCATTCTTCAGCGATGGCACCAACGATCATGAAGCCTTCACGGCCGACATAGAACATGTTCTTGATGGCCGGTAATCCATCCTTCTGTTGTTCGATGTGCGGGCCGGCAAGTTCGAAAAAGGTCCTGCCGATTTCTGTACGTTCCTCGATGGACAGACCGGGAGGCGGTACCAGAATACTTAAGACAAAATTGCGATTACCCTGGGGCAGGTATTCTTTCTTCGGCATCAGCAATACGACCGAGCCAACGGCCAGGCTGATCAAGAGGACTACGGTTGTCACACGGGTGACCCAGTCGCGGGTCGCCAGGTGGACCAGGGCCATCATGCCGTCGGACAGGCGATGGCCAACATTCTCAAGGCTTTTGGTCGCTTTGGGTGGCTTTTTCGCGGCCGAGGACAGCAGTTTGTTGGCAAACATCGGGATGACTGAAACCGAGACCAGAAGACTTAAGGAGACAGCGGCAACAACAGCGATGGCGATGTCACGGAAAAGTTGCCCCGCTTCTTCCTGAATGAAGACGACCGGAAGAAACACCGCCAGGGTTGTTAAGGTTGAGGCGAACACCGCCCCCCAAACCTCTTTGGTGCCATCTAGCGATGCGGAAAAAGCATCTTTGCCCATCTTGCGATGGCGGTCGATGTTCTCAATAACCACAATCGCATTATCTACCAGCATGCCGACAGCGAATGCGATGCCGGCCATACTGACCACGTTTAGGTTTCGCCCCATCATGTCGAGCAGGATAAATGTGCCGATAATACTGATCGGAATCGACAGACCGACCACCAGGGTGGCCCTCACTGAACGCAGAAAGGTCAGCAGCACCGCTGCGGCCAGCAGGCCACCGAACATGATGTTCTGCTTGATCAGGGAGATGGCGCTGCGGATATAAAAGCGCTGATCGTAGACCCACTCCAGGTGCAGGTCCTTGCCATGCAACTTCTCCTCATTGAGCCAGTTGACCGTTTCTTCAAGCTGGTCTGTCATCTCCAGGATGTTGACGCCGGCTTCGGGGCGCGCACCGAGAGCTATGCCGTTGTCGCCATTTTGCAGAACGATGGCTTCCTGCTTGGCAAAGCCCTTGCGAACCTTGGCGACATCTCCCACGGTGATGCGTTGCTGCCCGGTTGATTTCAGGACGACCTTGCTGATGTCTTCGGCTGTTTTGAATTCGGCCGTGGTGCGTATGCGAAAGTTGCGGCGGCCGACACTCATAGTGCCCGCAGAAACGTTGATGTTCTCGGTTTGCAAGGCCGCAATCAGGCTCGAGGTGGTCAGCTGGTAGGCAGCAAGGCGTTCCGCACTGACTTCCACGTGCATTTCTGCCTCGGTGCCGCCACCGACAAAAAGGTCGGAGACGCCGCGGACTCGTTCCAGGTGCTGGCGAATGTCATTTTCGAAGTAAGTCAGATAGGTTTCGATCGGGCGCGGATTGTCTCCGCGGGTTTTGAAGATGACCCAGACCACTGGTGAGGCGGAGGCTCCTGATGCAGTCACGACCGGTTTGTCGACCGCAGAGGGGTAGGAGGGGACTTCATTGAGCTTGTTGGAGACCCGCAGCAAGACGTCATCGGCGTTGGTGCCGACCTTGAATTTCAGCGTGATCGAGCCCTGGTTGTTGCGGGAGGTACTCTCCATCTCTACCAGGTTAGGTAAGCCCTTGAGGGTGTTCTCCTGCTCCTCGATGATCTCACGTTCGATTTCGTAGGGTGTCGCGCCTCGCCAGGTCGTGGTGACAGTGATCTCCGGTTCAACCACTGAGGGGCTGAGCTGGTAGGGGATGCGTTGCAGGCTGATCAAGCCGAACATGACCAACATGATGATGATGGACAGAATCGTAACCGGCCGCTGGATGGAGACTTTGATCAGGTCCATATAGAGCTACTCCGTGCGTACGGACTGGCCGTCGCGAATACGTTCGTTGCCTTTGACGATGACGCTCTGGTTCTCTTGTATCTCGTCGCTGATGATGCCAACCAGGGCTCCTGAGTGACCGGCGATTTCAACCGCCACCATTTGAGCTTCACCGTTGTTGAAGATGAAAACGACATCTTCGCCGCGATTTTTGATGACCGCATCCCTTGGCACCAGCAGACTTTCACTGGCGACCGCAACGGGGAGGTCGATCCGCGCTTGCATGCCTTCAACAAGAGTAGCGTTACCCTTGAGCTTGAATTTTGCAGTAAAGGTCCGCGTGGAGATGTCGCCGCGCGGGATGATACTTGTGAAGTGGCCGGGCAACGTCTTCTCAGCGATGTTGATCATGACATCCTGATCGGAAATCAGGTTGGGGATGATGTCGGCCGGGACGTCAACGCGCACTTCAAGGTTGTGATTGTCGGCAAGGGTGGCGACGACCCCCCCGGCTTCGACCCATTCGCCGGCCTCTACCAGCTTTTCGATGATGATGCCGTCGAAGGGGGCGCGCACGGTTTTCTTCTTTTGCTCTAGAAGGCCCCGGTCCAAGCGCGTTTTAAGGACTGCTGATTGTTTCTGCAGCCGATTGGCCTTGGTCCCATAGGCTTCATACTCAGAGGTGGCGATGGACTCCTGTTGATGCAGAACGGAAATTCTTTCGTAATCTCTTTGTGCTTGTGCCAATTCAATCTGGTTCTGCTCGTAAACAGCCTTGGTCCCCGCAATCTCTGTCGCCAGCAGGTCGTCATCGAGGTGAACCAGGCGAGCACCGATTTTAACCGATTGGCCATCATCGACATAAACTTGGCGGACGATGCCGTCGACTTCAGAAGCCACCTCGGCCGTGCGTGCGAAATAGAGAGTGCCGACAAAAGGTGCAGTCGGTTTCGACGTGCCACTGACGATTGCTGTTGTGGTTACCAGCATGGGTGGTGGGCCAGCAGGCTTCTTCTGCTCCTCGGCAGCCGTGAGACTGCCCGTTAACGTCAGGCTCAAGCCTGTCAGAATAATGCAGATGGTTTTACGCATGGTCTTGACTCCCGATTCCGCGCAGGGAAAATTGTGTGATGTGTTGAACGGTGTCTTCGATAAAGGTCTGGTTCTGCTCCGGAGTTCTGATGCCTTTTAAAACTTCGCGTGCCCGGATAAAGTGCAGGACCTGCCCGGTGATACTGCTGATGCAGTAGGAAATGTGATCATCACTGAGTTCGGAGCAGGTTTTTTTGATAATCTTCTGGAAGGCTCGGTTGATCGGAATCACCAGTCGTTCTGCAACCAGGTCGCCTGCAATTGCGTCGGGAGCCATCTCCCGGTAGATAATCTGCAAAAGGCGGTCGCTGTCCGGTGATGAGAAGTGTGCGTCGAAATAACTATTGATGTAGCTGTGCAGGATTTGTTCAATGGTTGCTGCTGGTTGTTGCTCGTAAAGGTCTTTTAAAAGAGCTAGCTTTTCGAGCGTGATACCCTCCAGGCGCTGCGCCAGAACCTCGCGGTAGAGATTGGTCTTGCCGCTAAAATGATAGTTAACCGCAGCGACATTGGCGCCCGAAGCCTCGGTGATCTGACGAATACTGACGCCTTCGAAGCCGTGAGCGAGAAAGAGTTCTTCCGCGTGCCTGAGCAGCAGGGCCCTGGTGTCTTTGTTTTGTCTATTGCAATCTCTCATTTAATCGATGTTTTAAACGTTGTTTAAATATCTGTCAAGCAGAGAATTAAAAGGTCTCTTTGCGCTGGCGCCTGGAACAGAAACGCCTCGACTATGCAAAGGCATAGTCGAGGCGTTTCTGTGTCTATTAAAGCGACCTGCTGCTTTGATTAAAATGCGAACTCAGGGCCTTTGCCTGGCTTGTCGTCATCATCGTCATCAAAATCAAGGGTGTCTGCCGGAAGGGTCTCACTGTCGGCACCGAAAGGTTGATCGATATTGATGTCCTGATCATCTTCACCGAGGGGAATGTCTTCTGTTGCTCCACCTGCCTGGTCTTCTTCTTCGAGAAAGTCGAAGCCGAAGTCGACTGCATCATCAGAGGCTTCCTCTAGCTCTTCATCGGCCTCGTCAATGATTGGCTCAGGGGCTGTCACTGCCGCTTGCCCGGGAGAAAAGAAGCCGCGTAAGTTGAATTTGGCCTTGTGCTCGACCAGGTCGTTATTACACTTTTTGCAACTGTCCAGATGGTCAAAGCTATGGTATCCGCATTTTGGACACTTCATGGGTTCTCCTTGTGCTGATTTAAGTTGCTTCCGGCAGGAGCTTTCTGCCAGTCGCCATAAAGATACTGCAAAATAGGGGTTGCTGCCAAGCCTGCAGTTTCGGCCCGCAAAATTCTTGGTCCCAGATGGACCGGTTGGTAGCCTGCAGCCGTTATCTTGTTGATCTCTGCGCTGGAAAAACCACCTTCCGGACCTATCAGCAGGCTGACACCTGCAGGTGGCGTTAAGGGGAGCGCTTCTGCCAGTGGCATCGCCCCGGCTTCCCAGAGCACCAGCTTGAGATCACTGCTCGATGCTTCCAGAACTTCTGATAAATTCTGTAAGGGTTTTACTTCCGGTAAAAAAGTTCTGCGGCTCTGGCGCGCCGCTTCACTGGCGATGCGTTGCCAGCGCTGTTCTCGTTTCTTCAACCGGGCAGCGGTCAGGTTCGGGACGGCATGCTCTGTCTCTACGGCCTGGAAGGTGTGTACACCAAGTTCTGTCCCTTTTTGCAGGACCAGGTCAAATTTGTCACCCTTTGGCAGCGCCTGCAGAAGAGTGATTCTCAGGCTCTCCTGAGTTTCACGCCATTGACGAATGAGTCTGGTGGTTGCATGTTCGGCTTGCAACTGTTCGATCTGGACTTCGCAGCAGTGACCGCAGCCGTCTAGCAGCAAGACGATCGCGCCCGCTCTAAGACGCAAGACCTTGCGCAAGTGATGATAGGCTTCCCCGCTGATAACGATCTGGGCGCTTTGCAGGCTTTCTGCGGGGACGAAAAATCGGACAGGGTCACTCATAATCGTTGATAGACGATACAGGTCCACTCGTCACGATGGCTTATTGAGAGCTGTTTTAAGTTAAAGGGGCTAAAGCCGTCGATCACCTGCTGCTCCTGTTCAATCAGAATTCCGGAGAGCACCAGACGGCCCTGTGGGGCCAGTCGCTGAACAAGCTGGTTTGCCAGTCGTATATTTTCTCCGGCCAGAATGTTTGCCAGGACCAGCTCGTATTGACCGGAAATCTGATCCAGTCTTTGCTCGGTAATGGTTACAAAAGAGTCGAGTTGATTCTGTTGCACATTCTCTGCGGCAACCCGGCAGGCATCGCTGTCTATGTCGCAGGCAAGCACGTCTTTGGCACCGAGTGCGGCACCCGCCATGGCCAGGATTCCTGAACCTGTACCAACGTCGAGTATTTTTAGTGGCGGCTGTCTACTTGCAAAGTGCTCGGCGAGGGCTTCCAGGCAGAGTCCGGTAGTGGCATGTGTGCCGGTGCCAAAAGCTTGCCCGGGGTCGAGTGTGAGGACGACCTCGTTGCCCGTTTTGGGCCAGTCAACCCAGGAGGGATGAATGACGAGGCGATCACCGACTTTAAAGGGTGGAAAGTGCTGCTGCCAGTCGCTTGCCCAGTCGTGGTCTGCAAGTTCCCGGTGCTCCATTTGGAGTTCTGCGAGATCGGGATAGATGCCGGCCAATGAGCTTAGCTCCCGCTGTATGGTTTCGCAGAGGAGTTCGACGTTTTCAGGGTAGTTGAAGTAAGCCTTGAGGACCGGGTCGTTGGCGAGCGTCTCTGGTGAGGGCACGACAAACGTGTCGAGTAATTTTTCCGCAGCCGTGATTCCGGTACAGCCAAGATCCAGCAAGATTTGAGAGACCATATCGACCGACTGGTCCGGTACGGTGAGGGATATTTCCAGCCATTTGTTTGTCATGAGATGTTGTTTAACGGAGTTTATGGGGTATTGCAATAGAATTTCTTGACCTGCGAGTGAGAGCTCTGAAATAATAGCACTTAACTAATGAGAGAAAGGTATTTAGTGGTAATAAATGCGCTGTGTGGTTTCTGTTTGACTCTTGGAAGTTGCTGATTTGCCATTGTAATGGTGGTGAAGGTGTAATATTTGATATTTGTTTTTTCATTAGATTCTGTTAGACTTCGGTAGTGTTCTCATGAGGATTCTTGATGTTAACTGGTCAGGCAATTTATCTGCTTTCTGATGCAACCGGTGAAACCGCTGAAAAAATGGTTTTGGCGGCGTTAACCCAGTTTCGTGATAAGCCGGTACGCTTGATTCGCGTCAACAATGTTCGTACCAAGAATCAAGTGTACGAGTCTCTTGACGAGGCTCTTGCCAACAGTGCTCTTGTTGTTTACACGATTGTTAACAGGGAACTCGCCCAGTTAACTCATGATGAGTGTGACAGTTTAGGTTTAATCAGTATTGATCTGCTGACACCGCTTCTGATGAAAGTTGCTCACTTTGTTGGACGGTCTCCGAAAGAGACGCCGGGCCTCTTGCATGGTATCGATGAAGCCTATTTTAGACGCATTGAAGCGATCGAGTTTACAGTCAAGCAGGATGATGGTCAGGAACCTCGTAACCTCTACCTGGCTGATATCGTCCTGGTCGGGATTTCCCGAACCAGCAAGACGCCGCTTTCCATCTATCTGGCTCATCGCGGCTGGAAGGTTGCCAACGTACCCCTGGTGAAAGGGATCGATCCTCCCCCGGAACTCTACGAGATCGACCCGAAGCGAATCGCAGCCCTGATCATAGATCCCCAGCGTCTGGTTGAGGTGCGTGCCGCACGTTTGCGTAACCTGGGTCAGGATCCCAGGGCGGCTTACGCTGATTATGAAGAGATCGAAGAAGAATTGAAGTTTGCCAAAAAGTTTTTCCGTGGCCACCCCTGGGCGGTTATCGACGTCTCGAGTAAGGCGATTGAAGAGACGGCAAATGAGGTCCTGGTTCGTTTGGGGCTAAAGTAAGTTGTAAGGAAAAGTAAAGAGATCCATTAGATTTGCAGGGCACTCGTTAAAGGACGCCCGTTGCCACGCAGGAATTAAAGAATAGAACTTAATAGAGGAGAAATGATTATGCGCATTCTCGTAGTAGAAGACGAAAAGAAAGTTGCCAGCTTTATCCAGCGCGGTCTGGAAGGTGAGGGCTTCTCGGTTGAAGTGGCTTACGATGGCGAATCCGGTGTTGAAATGGGTAGTCAGAGCTCTTTCGACCTGATTCTCATGGATGTTATGCTGCCGAAGATGGATGGGCTACAGGCAATCAAGGCCTTGCGCGAAAAAGGTGTTGAAAGCCCGGTGCTCTGCCTGACTGCCAAAGATACGGTTGAAGACATCGTCGCCGGTCTCGATTCAGGCAGTGACGATTATCTGACCAAACCGTTTGCCTTTGCTGAGCTTCTGGCTCGCGTGCGTGCCCTGGTCCGTCGTGGTACCCAGGAGCGTGGCGCGGAAATCACTTATGCGGATCTGCGCCTTGACCCGGTGGCTCACAAGGTCTGGCGTAGTGATTCTGAGATTGATCTGACCGCCAAAGAATATGCTCTTCTGGAGTTCTTCATGCGCAACCCGGAGACGACTCTGACGCGAACCATGATCGCCGAGCATGTCTGGGATTACACGTTTGATTCCTTCACCAATATCATCGATGTGTATGTCAATTACCTGCGCAAGAAGGTTGATCGCGACTACACCAATAAGTTGATTCACACCGTTCGCGGTATCGGCTACGTCCTCAAGGAGGATTAGACTTGGGCTCTTCGCTCATATGGTCGATCCGGGTTCGTCTTACATTCTGGTACGCAATGACACTGGCTGTCATCCTGGCAGTCAGTGCTCTTTTTTCGTACCACTACTTTTCCCATAACCTGCGTGAGCAGGTTGACCGCCAGGTTCGGGAAATCGCGCGCACCCTTGATCAGCATCATTCTGAAATTATCGCAGCCAGTGACGGCGAACAGAGTTGTGACGGGATGGAAAGCCTGACCCACAGCAATAACTGGATTGCCTACCTGTTGCTGCGCGATGCGAGCCTGCAGGAGATCTGTTCTTCGGATAACCTGGTTGATCGCGCGCTTCCTTTTGGTCCCGTTGCCCGTCAGCAGGTGCGCTGGCTTAATGAGCACATGGAAACTGTTGAGCTGGCCAATGGAGAGCTTGTACGCCTGCTTTCCGCTCCCCTGGTGGAAGATTCCCGTTTGTTGGGTGTCGTCCAGGTTGCTCAAGAGCTTGGACCCTTACAGGAAACGATAGAAGAGCTACGCCTGATCTACCTGGTCGTCGGTCCTTTCGCGATCTTCTGGCTCTGCCTTGGCTGCTGGCTGTTGGCTGAGAGGCTCATTGCGCCGATTATAGAAGTCACTGAGGCTGCACAGGGGATTACTGCGGACAACCTTTCGCGCCGTCTCCCCTTGGGGAATTATCAGGATGAGCTTTCGCAGATGGTTGGCTGCCTCAATCAGATGCTGGATCGCCTCGAAAAGTCGTTCCGGCGTGTCCGCCAGTTCTCTGGTGATGCGTCTCATGAGCTGCGAACGCCGCTGACGATTCTCCGTGGCGAAACAGAAGTTACACTGCGCTGGGCCAAGACCCCGGAAGAGTTCCGCGACATGTTGACGTCCAACATGGAAGAGATTGATCGCATGGAGCGGATTATCGAAAGCCTGCTGACCCTGGCGAAAAGCGAGGTTGGTGAACTGTCACTTGAGATGAAAGAACTCAGCCTGAGTGACCTGGTGCAGGACCTGTACCTGCAGAGTCGCCTTCT
Organism: Deltaproteobacteria bacterium IMCC39524; assembly: GCA_029667085.1. Lineage (NCBI taxonomy): Bacteria > Deltaproteobacteria > Deltaproteobacteria bacterium IMCC39524. The sequence goes on along the minus strand of JARUHJ010000005.1, from coordinate 97,870 downwards.
GTGCGAGACAAAGCAGATTGAAGTCGAACTGCTGCTCGAGGTTGAAGAAGAGATCCGTATTCGCGGTGATGAGCTGCGCCTGCGTCAAATGTTCCTCAACCTGATTTCCAACGCCATCAAGTATACCCCCGAGGGCGGTCGCCTCGAGATTGGCCTGAAAATGCTTGAGGACTCTGCCGTTATCTCTATTAATGACTCAGGTATTGGTATCCCGGAAGAGCATCTTGCGCATATCTTCGACCGTTTTTACCGGGTCGATAAAGCCCGTAATCGCATGGATGGCGGCACCGGACTCGGCCTTTCAATCGTCAAATGGATTGTTGAGGCCCACGGTGGCAGTATCCAGGTCTCCTCCGAAGTTCACAAGGGCAGTTCTTTTTCTGTGCGCTTGCCGCTAGAGGGCCCGGAAGAGGGGAAGCACCCCAAGTCGACGATCCTGGTATAGCTTTTTACAGGCAATTTTTCTCTTAATTCGGCCAATCACGACTGTGCTTGGCCGAAATGCGTTTTTATCGAGCGCGGCAATTGACAGTTTGATAGAGCGTTATTACATTTAACGGTAGTTGTGTCTGCTCCTCTTACATGTGGGCACTACATTCATCGTTTCAATGGAGGAAGTTATGAGTAAGTTGCGTCCTGTCGAAGTTTTGTTTTTAGCTTTGGTTTTGATCTTCTGCTGGATTGTTCCTGCCAGCGCCCAGCCGACGGATTTTGTCTCCCTGGCCGAGCGGCTAAAGCCGGCTGTGGTTAATATCAGTACCGCAAAAACCGTGGTATCACGGTCACCATCCTTTCCTGGGCCGAGGACTCCCGGTGGTGGCAATGAACTTTTCGAAGAATTCTTTGGCCGCTTTTTTAACGAGATGCCAAAGTCGCAGCGTAAGGCAAGCTCGTTAGGCTCCGGCTTTATTATCTCTGAAGACGGCTATATCCTCACCAATGACCACGTGGTCGATGGTGCAGACAAGATTACGGTCAAGCTCTCTGACGGACGTGAGTTCGGCGGCGAAGTGCGCGGCCTCGATCCCAAGCTTGACCTGGCGCTGATCAAGATCGAAGCCGGTGAAGATCTGCCGGTTGCCAGCCTTGGCGAGAGTGACGGTATCAGGGTCGGCGAGTGGGTGATGGCTATTGGCAATCCCTTTGGCCTGGAACAGACTGTTACGGTGGGGATCATCTCGGCTAAGGGGCGTACCATCGGTGCAGGCCCTTACGATGATTTTATCCAGACCGACGCGTCGATCAATCCGGGCAACTCCGGTGGCCCGTTGTTCAATATGAAGGGCGAGGTCATTGGTATCAATACCGCGATCATCGCCGGAGGGCAGGGCATCGGCTTTGCCATACCGGTGAACATGGCGAAGCAGATTATCCCACAGCTGCGTGATGATGGCCATGTGACTCGAGGCTGGTTGGGAGTGACTGTGCAGGCTATGAGTAAAGAGCTGGCAGATTCTTTTGGCCTGGAGGATACCCACGGTGCCCTGGTCAATGAGGTTGTCAAAGATTCTCCTGCCGCCGACGCAGGGTTGAAGCGTGGCGATGTGATCCTGACCTTTGATGGCCAGATGATCAAGGAGTTAAATGACTTGCCACAGCTGGTGGCAGCCACGGCTGTGGATAAAACGGTAAAAGTTGAAATCTTCCGAGATGACAAGAAACGAGAAGTGAAAGTCAAGATTGGCAAACTCGATGAAGGCAACGGCGGGTTTGTCGCTGAAGAAAAGCAGGAGGAAGGTGCGCTCGGCATCACTGCTGCTGATGTGACTCCGGAGTTGGCGGCACGCTACAGCCTCGAGGGTAAAGAGGGCGTTCTCGTGACCCGGATTGATCCCGACGGCCCTGCCGCTGAGGCCAACCTGCGTGTGGGTGACCTGATCCTGGAGGCCGATGGACAAGAAGTTGACTCGGTCAAGTCTTTCAAGACCGTTATTGACGGTCTCCGGGAAGGGAAAGTCTTGCGCCTGTTGATTCAGCGTAAATCGACTCTGCTCTATACGACGGTAAAGCTCAAATAAGCCTTTTCGGCTGTTTGATAGACAACGCCCTCGCTGCATCTGTTAGCGAGGGCGTTTTTTCCCGGGGCGATAATCCAAGCAAAGGGAGTACGTCTTTTCTCAGCAAAACAGCTAAGGCTGAAATCAAAAGAGCAACGCAAAGACGCTAAGAAAAGCCAGGAAAGACGCAAAGGTGTTGTCCTGAAGCTCTGTAAAACACCTTGCCTTTTGTTGGGTTGTGGCCAGCAATAAAAAGGCCCGGCTGGAGAACCAGCCGGGCATCACAAGAGGCAAAACTGTTTTTGCTTTGCGGTTTAGAAACGGTAACCAACACCAACGTAGCTGTAGTAAGCCTTACCATCCTCATCACCATAGACATACTCTTCATCAGATTCGAAGACGTCGTAAGTGAAAGATGCCGTCGTATACAGAGCATCCGTGAATTGGTAGGTTCCGCCAACCGTTGTCGAATACTGCTCATAAGAAAGATCAGAGTAGCTGTCGATCAGGTTGTTGTAGCCATCGGTGTTGTCGTAGCTGGGCTTTGCTGATCCTCCAAACACTAGTTGCGGGCGATCGCCAAACTCCCATTTCCAGCTGTCTTCGGCGTTGTTGTAGATAAAGCCAGCATTGAGGCTCAGTTTTTCGGTGGCCTGATAGTCAGCATTCAGGGCTAAAGTGTGAACGTCAGAATCATATTCGGCTGTGTCGCAGTACGACCCAAACTGGGTCGATGAGATGGAGTTCGCTCAGCCATGGTACCAGCCGACGCACATCTGATTCTCCGTTTCCATCTTGTTGAACGTGTACGCCATGGTCAGGTTCAACTTGTCGTTTGGTGCGTAGTAGATTGAAGCACCAGGGATGTAGGTTTTCTGCTCATAATTGACAGAGTCGTTCTCCTCCTTACGAACCCGGGCAAAAAATGTTGCTGCCACGTTGGCCGCCGGGGCCCAGGTCGTAGAAAGTTTGACTTCATTAACCTCATCCGGTGACATGGAGGTGTCGAGCATCCGATTCGGGTAGGCCGTATTCCAGTAGTACACAGCGGGGCCGTTGCCGGGGTCGCCGAGGTAGTTGGCTGTGTTGTCGTAGGCCATTCCCGGAAAATTCGGGTCCTGGTATGCAGCTGTTTGTAGGATTCCGGTTTTAGGGCCTGCGAGAGGTTCGTCGATATCCTGGTACTTGTAGCTGATGCGTCCGGACAGTTGCTTGTTCAGACGGGTGTTCACAGCGACCTTAAAGGTGTTGGTCTCCGTGTCGCCTAACTCGTCTTCGTCCCGGTCGATCTCTTCGTACTCGTAACCAAGACGCAAGGTTGTGGCGATGGCCAGACGGTAGACACCGTCGATGCCCAACTCCGTCACCTCGCGGGATTCCGCAGATTCGTACTCGACATTGCCTGTGGCGGTGTCGCGTACGGCAGGATCAATGTTCGCTCCAACCAAGTCGGGGAAGTTGGCCGTATATGTCGGCCCATCAATCTCGTAGGTGCCGCCACGCAGGGAGAGCCGCAGCCCACCGATACGCGTTGAACCTTTCAGGAAGAAGGACTCAAATTCACTCTTCAAAGTACTCTTGCTGAGTGTATAGGAGGGGTCCGTATCCTTGTTCGACTCAATGTCGGCCTTGACATACGATGCAGTTACAGAGGAACCACGAGCTATGTCGAGACGTGCCTTTACGGAGTGACTGTCCTTCTCGGAGTCAGGGGTCTGGCCGTAAGTTAGCTCTTCTCCATAATAGAGGAGAGTGGCGGTGTCCAGTACTCCACCGTGAGTAGCCCCGGAGCCTACGTAGTTGTAAGAAGGTGATTTGCCATCTGCGTTAAAGTCACGTGTGAGATACTCATAGTCGATCGTGACTAATCCGAATTTACCAGTGGCGCCAAAGGTCAGGTCTTCCGTTTTCTCGTCGATGTCTTTACCGTTGGCCTGGATGTGACACTGATTGCACTTACTTGAGGTTCTGGCCTGCTCCAGGCCTTCACGCTCTTCTATGCGGTAGCCAGCATGGAAGGTTACGTTCGGCAGTGTGGGCAGTGTCAGTTCAGCATCGTTTTCCATCTCGCGATGGGTGATAATGTAATTGTTGTCGAGTTCCTGGTAGTAGCGCTCATTAGCTTCAGGGATGGTGTCAACGCCAATCTGTCCGACAGTAGCGTCGGACGTTACACGAGGTTGTTCTCCGGCGATATCTCCCCTCATGGTCGCACCGATGTGACCGAGATTGTCATGGTCTTTCCAGTGCTCGAACACCTGGTATTCGACATCGAGCTTGAAAATACGACTGTAATCAAGTCCGAGGTCATACTTCTGGTCGCGAGGACCCATTGAGGAGCCCTCGAACCCGAGTTCGAGTTTCTTGCTTGAATACTCCAGGTCAAGGCTTGGAGCCAGGTTGACTCCATCTTTTGAACGATATTTTGCGTACTCATTGACGCGTGCAGGATTGTCCTTGGTATCCACTCCTGAAACGCCGACTTCCATTTTGCCGCTGAGATGTGCGGATTCTTCTTCCGCAATTGCCAGCGTGGAGGTCGCCGCCAAGACCAGGATGGACAATAGCGCAAGCAGCTTTACTAAGTGCTTCATTTTATTGCCTCCTAAGTTAGCGGGTCAGACCGCCACCGGTAAGTGGTTGTGATGGTAAATCGCTGCCATGTACAACAGCGTGACATGTGGTGCACTTTGTGCCGAATGACATCTGCCATCCTTCAACACCATGCGGGTTGGCTGCGTCAACTTTAGCCGGGACGGTTGCTCCGGCCGGGACGCCACCAGGCATGTTGGGGGTTGGGTTCGCGCCCGGGGTTGTGTAGTTGCCGCTCGCCGGGTCGAAGCCCTTGCGCAGGATGTGAAAATGACCTTCATGGCACTGCAGGCAGAGGAAGGGCTCATTCTGAACCAGCATGTTGTTGGCCACCGAACCATGTGGGTCGTGACAGATGGTGCAGTCATCTTCTACGGGAGCATGGCCAAAAACGAATGGCCCCTGGTAACGGCTGTGACAGTCAAGGCAGAGGTCGTTGGTGCGCTCGACGGTATTCAACTCGCCGTGAGGATTGTGACAATCGCCGCAATTCATTTTGCCTTCCTTGATCGGATGATGGGAGGGGAAGTTGGCTTTTGCCTGTTGCTCCTGATGACAGGAATAGCAGAGCTCTGGATCCTGCTGCTTGAGAGCTGTTTTGCCGCCGGCATGAACAGAGTGGCAGTCGGTGCAGCCCACATCGGTAAGGGCGTGCTCGCTGTGTGTCCAGTCCATCAGTTTGCCGTCAGCGTGACACTTGGCGCAAATCGCTGCAGATTCTTCCGGCAGCAGTTCGCCAAACTTGAGAATCTGATCGCCGTCCGAGTCGACATGCAGGCTGCCGCCGCCATGGCAAGCTTCGCACCCTTCGGTGCCGCCCATATACTCGAATCCGGCCAAGCGCGAGTGAACACCTGCGCTCATACCTTCATGACACTCCGCGCAGGCCTCTTGGCCTACGGAAGTTGCGCCGTCAATAACTGGCAGTGTTAACTGCTTCTCCCTGATTGCTCCGGTGGCGCATGCCCCCAGGAACAGTAACAGGGGAAGGAGTTTGACCAGCCAGGACGTCCTGGATAGTGATACCTTCCTATGCATGATTTCTCCTTTTCATACTGACTACCTCAATTAAATGAATGTAACGATTTCCGGCCGATAATTTTTTTTAAATCCTCCTTTCTAAACCCTTCGACCGGAACGGAGTGAAACCGCTTATTTGACAACTGGAATCTATTGTATGATATGGCCCTTTGGTGGTAGGGTAAAACGAAACATTCTAATGGCTTCCATAAGTAATGTTTATAGTCTCTAATGTTGTATGTGGGTTTATAGATGGAAACGCGATATCTGAACACTCTGGTTGCTTCGGTTGAGTCGGGAACCTTTTCCAAGGCCGCGGAAATTCTGCATATTACCCAGTCTGCAGTGTCGCAGAGGATTAAGTTTCTGGAGGATCATTTCGGTCAGCAGTTACTTGACCGTTCCGGTCAGAGGCTTGCTTTAACCTCTGCGGGTAAAGTTGTTTTTTCCAAGGCTAAAGACATCCTCGATAAGGAGAGGGAGTTGCTGTCCTGTCTGCAGACGTCCAATGCCAGAAAACGTCTCTCCATTTGTTGCACACCAACTTTTGGCATGGCTTATCTCCCACAGGTTCTGAACGACTTCCTGCGTGTGCATTCCGATATGAATGATCTCAAGTTTATCTTCATGCAGCCGGAAGAGGCCTTGGCCGGGTTACGTCACGAGGAGTTTGACCTGGCGGTGATTGAGCATCGCTTGGATCTTGATTTTAGCGGATTTGATCGCTATTCCATGCCTGATGACGAGATGTTGGTTGTTGCCGCCTCATCGATGGCGCTGCCTAACGTGGATGGCACTGTCAAGCTGGAAGACCTGAAGGGCATGAGACTCTTTGCGCGCCGTGATGGCTGTAGCTCCAAGGAGTTGATGCGCAAGAATCTGTTGAGTTGCGGTTATAGCTTTGATGACTTTGAGGGCGTTATCGTTTCTGATGATTTACGCTTCACTCTTCAGTCTGTTCTCGCAGGAGACGGGATTGCCTACGTGTCACAGGCCTTGGTCAGTAATTACCTGGCCTCCGGAGAACTTGTCGGCTTGCGTGTGCAAGGTTTCGATCACACTCGCGGCAGAAGCGTTGCAGTCCTTCCGCAGCGTAGTGAAGAGGTCTTGTTGAAAGCGCTTCTGGAAAGCATCTTTGAGGTGGTTTCGCCTTTCTGGAGGCCAAAGTTGGTCAGTAGCTCTGCTTGATGTGGTTTGCTGTTGCTTACTATTCAACCTGTGGGTTCCCCCATAATGGGGAGGCCTTGGTCATTTTTGAAGAGGGTCTATGGATAAGCTTTTTAAGGGCGTTGTAAAGTTTCGCGAAGAAGATTTTGAAGCACACAAGGAGCTCTTCGAGTCCCTGGGTCGAAATCAGAAGCCGCACACACTCTTTATCGGCTGTGCAGATTCGCGCGTTGTACCGGACCTGATTACCCGCACCATGCCCGGTGAGCTGTTTACTGTCAGGAATGTCGCGAACATCGTCCCGCCCTATCGAAACACAGAGGAATATGCTGGTACGACATCATCGATAGAGTACGCTGTGCAGGCGTTGGAAGTGGAAAATATTGTTGTCTGTGGCCATTCCAACTGCGGTGGCTGTGCCGCTATGAACCAGTCTGAGGAAGAATTGGCTCACCTCCCACATGTCAGGCGTTGGCTTGCGATTTCCCAGGAAGTGCGCGCGCGAGTTGACCGTCAAATCGGTTCCGGGTCTGCGCAAAAACGTGAGTGGATGACGGAGCAGATCAATATCCTGGTACAGATGCGCAACTTGCTGACCTACCCCTATGTGAAGGAGCGTTATCGGGAGGGTCGTTTGAAGATTTATGGTTGGTACTACATTATTGAGACGGGTGAGATCTTCAACTTTAACGACCAGACTGAAACTTTCGAGCTGGTGGCAGCTCCCTAGCAGCCTGTCGGACAATCAATAAACTCGCTGCAAATTCGTCTATTTGGTCCATATCTCGGCTCCTTTTCGACCAATAGCGACGGCTATTCCTCTCAAATGAGTCAAGATCTGGCCTCAAATATTCAAATTTTCGCTTCAGTCCTGATTGTCCGACAGGCTGCTAGTCAATCGTCTTGAGCTTCCTTTTGCCCTCCCCAAACCGGATCCCAGCCGAACTGGCGCTTTAGCCTCTCGGTTGGGGTCTGTTCCAGAAATTCTTCCTCGCTAAAGCAAAATTGATAGCCGTTGCAGTATTCCATAAGGATTTCGTAGGCACTGTTGATTTCGCGAATCGCTTCCGGATCAGAGCTCTTGGCCCTGTCGGGGTGGTGCGCTTTGACGAGTTCCCGCTGCTTGTCCTTGATCTGGGCTAGATTGGCCCTCTCTCCTAGTCCAAATATTGAGACTGCTTTTTTGAAGTCCTGGTAGGTCATTTATTTTCTCCTGCAAAATTTCCGGATTTTTAATAGTAGAACAGCAGATTGGTTGTCATTTCAAGCCTTAAGGGGGGTTGTGCTTCGAAAGGATGATTTTTGTGAGACTACGTTCTGTTATATGTGGTAAAAAATACCTTGAAAAATATATGGGAAGAGTTATCCTTTGTTTGTCGTTAACCTTGTTGCAGTTTTTAGGGAGGCTCTTATGGAAGACTTGTGGCGTGTTAAAAGCTCTTCGGTTGATATGAAGGATCTGGCCGACTTGGCTGAGTACCATCGTTTCCTCGACCGTTTTAAAGAGGAGGAAGCCGACGACAACAAGCGTAACTTGTTGTATGGCGATGCGCGCCTGGATCTTGCCAGAGAGGTTGATTAGAGAAGGCCTTTTTGTCACATTGTGCCTCTCTGCCGGCTTAATATCTTGCGTGAATGTTTTGCCCTGTGCTAAAAAATATGCTTGAAGTCTTTATAAAAACAGCACTTTTAGAGAGGGTGACAAGCGTATGGACCTGCAAATCCTTCCCCTGGAAAATCTCAAACCCCGCCTTGATGACGAAAGCGAACTAACCTTCGGCAAGCAGTTCTCCGACCGCATGTTTGTCATGGATTATAAAGCGGGTCAGGGTTGGCATGATGCCCGTATCCAGCCCTATCAGAACTTCTCCCTCGATCCGGCCGCCATGGTTTTTCATTATGCACAGGAGATATTTGAAGGGCTGAAGGCGTTTCGTCGGCCGGACGGGCGGATCGCGCTTTTCAGGCCGATGGATAACTTCCGTCGTTTTAACCATAGCGCCCGTCGTATGTGTATGCCCGAGGTTGATGAAGCCTTCATGCTGCATTCCCTGAAAGAGTTGATCCGGCTTGAGTCAGACTGGGTGCCGCGCAATGAAGGGACCAGCCTCTATATCCGGCCAACCATGATTGCCTCGGAGCCGATGCTGGGTGTGCGGCCCGCCGAAGAATACCTTTGCTATATTATCGTCTGTCCGGTTGGTGCCTATTACAAGGGTGGTCTGGCGCCGGTCAAGATCTGGATCTCTGATCACTATGTGCGTGCTGCCGATGGTGGCACCGGGGAAGTCAAGACCGGCGGCAACTACGCTGCGAGCCTGTATGCTGCACGAGAAGCTGCGGAGAAGGGTTACGATCAGGTTCTTTGGCTCGACGCCAAAGAGAAAAAATATGTCGAAGAGGTCGGTAGTATGAACCTCTGCTTTATCTGTGACGGTAAGCTGGTAACCTCGCCGTTGAAGGGAACGATCCTTGATGGAATCACCCGGCGCTCGGTGCTGGAGTTGGCCCGCTATAACGGGATCGAAGTCGAAGAGCGTGCCTTGTCGGTTGGCGATATCTTTGCCGGTGTTGAGAGTGGTCGTATCACAGAAGCCTTTGGAACAGGAACCGCGGTTGTGATCTCGCCCGTTGGCCAGTTTACCTATAAGGGCCGTACGGTTGTAATAGGGGATGGTAAGACAACAGGGCGAGTGACGCAGGAGCTTTACGATACCTTGACCGATATTCAGTATGGTCGCATGCCTGATCCGCATGGCTGGGTTGATCTGCTTTGACCTGTTGTAAAAGCATTGTTTGAAACACGCCCCCTGCGCTTAAGCAGGGGGCGTTTGTGTTTATATATTACTCACTTCGAGCACATAATTACTCATTATCTGCTTTGTCCTCCCTGTGGCGAGGATTAAAGCGTCCCTTCCTGGAAACATCTTGAATAATAACTTCAAGTCTTTACAGCGCTTTTGGGTTCGTTTGATCCATCCCCGGACTATGTGGCATGGCGATTGCTATTTAGAAGCGCCCCGCTGTTCTGTTTTTACGTAATGGCCCTTATTCTAAGCACTTTGCCATGAACCAGGGACTTAATGAATGTTTTCAGGAGGTGCTCTAGATGTGCCGAATTGGTGCAATTAAAAGCTCAAACTATGTCCATCCCAGTCTCGCGCTGAAGTTGATGGAGTCCCAACAGAAAGGGCATGACAACTCCGGCTTTGCCATGGTCATGCACGATCTCGGTGGTCTCTTCGAAAATTACAAACATCTGCCGACGCTCTCCATGGCGTGCACGGATGAGGGTTTGAAGCTTGCCGAAGATATGCTGCACGAGGCAGGTTTCCAGCGTGTCATGCAGTGGGTTCCGGAAACTGACCCACAACCCGGTCTGGATATTCACGCCATGCCGAACTATGTTTTCGAGACTTTTGATTATCCACGTTATTTCCGTAATGGCGAACAGAAGGACAAAGAGGAGTTGCTCCTCGATATGCGCCTTAAGTTGCGTAAAGCTCTTGAGAAGGATGAGCAGGGCTTTGTCTACTCATTCTGGCCTGATGTCGTAACCCTCAAGGAGATCGGTGACCCTCGTGATATCGGTACCTACTTCAAACTTTGGACTCCGGACGAGAAGTTCACCGCAAGGGTGATCACCGCCCAATGTCGTCAGAATACCAACTACGATATCGTGCGTTACGCCGCCCACCCTTTTTTCATGCAGGGTTACACGGCGCTGGCCAACGGTGAAAATACTTTCTATCTGAAGAACGTTGAAGCCCAGCGCAAGCTGCATCGCGGCTATATCGGTTTCGAGTCTGACTCCCAGTGTTTCCTTTACACGCTCCATTACGTGCATCGTGAATTGCGTTGGCCGCTGCGATATTACAAGCACGTGGTCACGCCTTTACCCTTTGGTGACCTGGAGCAACGCGAAGATAAAGAGCAGCTTCTGGCAATGCGCCAGTCGTTGGCTCATCTGGAGATCAATGGCCCCAACACCATCATCGGGGTGTTGCCTGATTTCACCATGTTTACCTGCTGCGATGCCAAGAAGCTGCGTCCCGTGGTGGTTGGCCGTACCCATGACACAGTGGTTATCTCCTCCGAAGTCTGTGGTATCAACGACATCCTGCCTGACCGCGACTGGGAAACGGACATCTACCCTCATGAGCGTGAAATCGTAGCCATCGATAACAGCCTGGAGGTGCAGCGATGGAGACAATGAGAGTTCAGCATGTCACACCGAATGACATGCCCTGGAAAATCAAGTATGACGCCAGTCGCTGCACTCTCTGTGGTTCCTGTGTTTCAGCATGTTCCTTCCGTGCCATCGAATGCAAGGTAGAGCGTCGGCGCATGGTTTTCTCCGAAGGGGAACTGCCCGACCCACAACAACGCTTCTCCGCGGTACCGGTTATTCGCCAGGTCAAAGATGTGCAGCACTACTGTCGTGGCTGTGGTATCTGCGAGAAAGTCTGTCCCAACGATGCTATCGCTCCTGAGAGAAACCAGGACACCCGGCATCCGGTTATTACCCGCTGTCTCGGTGGCGATTCGATCAAGCGCGGTGGCCGGAAGAATCTCGAGTCGTCTGTGCGTACCCTCGACAAAATGCGCATCGGTCGTATTTCGCAGATGACCGACCCGAGTCTCGATGCGCAGCGGCATACCTTCGATCTGCTCGCCCCCTTTGGCCGCATCATGCCCGCTCAGAGTCTGCCGTTCAGCATCGATGACCAGAACAACCTGCAGGTGGAAGCCTCCATGCCGCCGGTGCGCTGGATCTACCCGGTGATTATCGGTGACATGTCGATCGGAGCCCTCTCCTGGCGGATGTGGGAAGCCGTCGCCATCGCCGTCGCTTACCTCAACGAAGAGTGCGGCATGCCGGTACGCATGTGCTCGGGTGAGGGTGGTGTTCCGGTACGTTTGCTCAAGAGCAGGTACCTCAAATACATGATCCTGCAGATCGCCTCGGGCCATTTCGGCTGGAACCGGATCGCCAAGGCGATGCCGCATATGGTCGAAGATCCCGCCGGTATCCTGATCAAGATTGGCCAGGGCGCCAAGCCCGGCGATGGCGGACTTCTGCAAGCCGGCAAGGTCGCCGAGCATATCCAGGCAATTCGTGGTGTGCCCAAGGCTGACCTGCTCTCACCACCGAACCATCAGGGCCTATATTCTATTGAAGAGAGCGTGCAGAAGATGTTCCTCTCTTTCAACTCGGCATTCAAGTTTCGCGTGCCTGTGGCGATCAAGGTTGCGGCGTCGTCGACTTCGGTCAGCGTTTTCAACAACCTGGTGCGCGATCCTTACAATATCGTCGGTGGTTTCTTCCTCGACGGCATTGATGGCGGTACCGGTGCGGCCCATGAGGTCTCTCTAGACCACACGGGTCATCCAATCGTATCCAAACTGCGTGACTGCTACCAGGCCGCGACGGCCCAGGGTCGTCAGGGCCAGATTCCACTCTGGGCAGCTGGCGGTCTCGGCAAAACCGGTGACTTGGCTGCGGACGCATTCAAAATGATGTGCCTCGGTGCCAACGGAGTTTTCACCGGTAAGTTGATTCTGCAGATGGCCGGTTGCGTCGGCAATGACATGGGCCGCTGCAACGCTTGCAACACGGGCCTCTGTCCGGTCGGTATCACCACTCAGGAAGAGCAGTTAGTGCATCGCCTCGATGTCGACCGGGTCGCCGAGAATATTGTCAATTACTTCCTGGCCATGGATACCGAGTTCAAGAAGTTGATGGCCCCGATTGGCAACTCATCGTTGCCGGTAGGTCGTTCCGATGCTTTGATCTCCACGGACAAGGCCGTCGCTGACAGGTTGGATATTCAGTACGTATGTTAAAGTCCGAGGCTAGAGGATGGGGTCTGGGGGCTGGTTAAATCTAGGCCCTAGCCCCAAACCCCAGTCCCGAACCTTCTTAGAGGTTTTAAATATGGCAGCAAAAATTTCAGGCTATGACGCGAAACAACGCCGCATCTCCACCCAAGCGCTTCTGCAGCAGATCTATCGCTCGCTGGAGCAGGGTGAGACGGAATTTGAGGTAACCTCTTCAGGACATCACAATATTGGTGGTCCTCTGTGGACGGAAGATGGTCGGCCGCTCAAGTTCCGGGTCAAAAACCCGGGTCAGCGGGTTGGCTCTTTCGGCCTCGAAGGAACGGAAATCGTGGTCGAAGGTTCGGCCCCTGCCGACGCCGGTTGGCTGAACGCCGGCGCCGAATTGACTATCCTTGGTGATGGCGGTGACACCACGGCCCACTGCGCAGCGAGTGGCAAGATCTATGTTGCAGGTCGCGTCGGTACTCGTTCCGGTTCGCTGATGAAGCACGATCCGGCCTATGACGTTCCGGAGTTCTGGATCCTCAAGAATACCGGCTCCTTTTCTTTCGAGTTCATGGGCGGTGGTATTGGTGTGGTCTGCGGTTATGGTCGTGAAGAGCTCCCCTCGATTCTCGGCGATCGCTCCTGCATGGGTATGGTCGGTGGTACCATTTATGTTCGTGGACCGGTTGATGGTCTCTCGGATGATGTCTGGGTGCTCTCCCTGGATGACGGCGATCAGGCTTTCCTGAAAGAAAACATGCCTGTCTTCTTGGGCAAGATTGGTCGTCCTCAGCTGGAAAAAGAGCTGACCGACTTTTCCGAGTGGCAGAAGATTGTTGCCAAGACTTACGAAGAACGTAATATCCGCTCGCGGACAACCTTGCGCGAATTCCGCACCCAGAAATGGGTCGGCGATGGCGGTATCTTCGCAGATGTCGTCAAGGATGATTACGCTCACGTCGCCGGTTTGGTTAATGCCGGTGCCGACCGCATCAAGATTCCGCATTGGCAGGATAAACGTTTCGGTGCGCCTTGCCAGGTGGCCTGTCCGTCGAATATCCCGACCCAGGACCGCATTAACCTGTTGCGCCAGGGGAAGTTCGAGGAAGCCCTCGAGCTGGTGCTAAAATACTCGCCGTTCCCGGCCAGTGTTTGTGGTGAAGTTTGCCCGAACCTCTGTATGGATGCTTGTAGTCGTCGTTACATCGATAAACCTGTCGCCATGAAAGAGCTTGGTCGTTTGTCGCGCAATGTCGCAGCTCCCGAGCTGAAGGCTGAAACAGGAAAACAGGTTGCAGTTATTGGCGGTGGCCCTGGCGGTTTAGCGGCGGCATGGCAACTGCGCCTGCTCGGTCATGGTGTGACCGTTTATGAAGCTGATGAAGAGGTCGGCGGCAAGCTGCGTCAAGTTATTCCGACGGATCGTCTGCCGGCAGATTCACTCGAATCAGAGATTCAGCGCATCAAGGATGTTGGGATTACGGTCAAGAATAAGACCAAGGTCGATGCGGCTCTTTTCGCCAACATCGAGAAAGAAAGCGATGCTGTCGTGATCGCCTCAGGTGCCCATAATCCCGTCGTGATCCCTTTCCCGGGACACGAACTGATGACAAAGGGTCTTGATTTTCTCAAGGCAGTCAATGCTGGCAAAAAGCCCAAGGTTGGTAAACGTGTCATTGTCATCGGTGCCGGTAACGCGGGTATGGACGTTTGTCTTGGTGCTTACGCCATGGGTGCAGAAAAAGTTCTGTGCATAGATATCCAGCGCCCTGCAGCTTACAAGCACGAGATCGACAGCGTTAAGGCTCTCGGTGGTGAAATCCGCTGGCCGGTCTTCACTGAGAAAGTCACTGCAGAAGGACTGTTGACCAAAGATGGCGAAATGATTGAGGCTGACGAGGTGATCATCGCAATCGGTGAGCGTCCTGACCTTTCTTACGTGCCACGCGAGTGGCTGACCGATCGCGGCATGATGGATGTTGATGCCTGCAACCAGGTGGTTAAAGCCAAAGGCGTTTTCTCCATCGGCGATACGGTTCAGCCTGGTCTGCTCACTCATGCTATCGGCGGTGGCCAGGAAGCGGCTCTCCTGATTGATGATTACCTGGCTGGCAAAGAGATCGAGCCCATTGTCAAACCTGAAATGATCAATCAGAGCTGCCTCTCCAAGGAACTGTTCAAGCCGCGCAACCGAGGTAAATTCTGCGTCACAGACGCCAAGGACGAGACGTTGCGTTGCCTCTCCTGCGGTACTTGCCGCGATTGCACCATGTGTCTCGAAGCTTGCCCGGAAGGCGCGATCAGCCGTGTCGAGAATGAGGATGGGACCTTCGAGTACGTCTCCGACGATGACGTCTGTATCGGCTGCAGTGTCTGCTCGGGCATCTGCCCCTGCGGTGTCTGGGCGATGGAGATCACGGTTTAGGGAGATTCCTCCTCCTTCAAAAAGAACCACAAGCGAAGGCCACCCCACTTGGGTGGCCTTCGCTCGTCTATCTTTAGATATAGTTCCTTGCACATTTGGTTCTATTGCTGATGAAAGCAATCTTCGTTAAAATGTATGTGAATGTGCCCGATGTCTTGGTAGACTTTTGGTGCACTGGTTGCTGATCCTAAATCAAGGGAGAAGACCAATGCTGGTAAGAATATTAAGGAATAAGGGTAATTACGATTACGTCAAACCGCAAATGCTGGACCGTTTAATAGAAACAGAAGAGATTATCAGCTTTTACAGAACCAGCGGGCCTGTTGTGCTTGGCGTTGACCCTGTACGCAGGACACAGAGAAAAGATTACTCTGGAGATGAACGTAGGCTTGCTGCCTGAGTCACTGTCTGGATATGGTTCATTTTATTGACGGCTCCTTTAATACTTGGGAGCCGTTTTCTTTATGTTTGAGACCAAACAGACTTTATTGCACTATTGATTTCGATACCTCACTTCTCACATCTCACTTGTCTTTAATATCCACACTCCTCTTCTTTGATCTGGCCGGCCACCCTTGTATAAATGACCGCATCTTGCTTAATTTTTCGAAAGTCTCCAACCATGAGAATTCGTTTGTTTTGTTCCTTGTTCCCCTTGTCGCCTTGCTCTCGTTTGCTATGGTTACAGTATAAGAACGATATAGCCCTTTTGGGGAGGCTATTACGTGATGAAAAGTATCCTTGTCATCTTTTTGCTGCTTCTGTATGCCCTTCCATGTGCGGCTGAAATCCAGACTCTTGAAAATAAGCCGTTATATGCCTTGAGTATCTACGGCGGTCAGATGACCGATAACAGTATTGATGATTTTTCCGACAGTTTCTGGGGCCTTGATTTTGAAGACTCCTATCTGGTCACCCTTGCTCTGGCGAGACGCATTGGCACCTATGACGAGCTGGCCAGTTTCGAGGTCGAAGGGCAAGTCGTCAAGCATTTTGAGCAGCAGGATCACTGGGAATTTAATGCGTTGCTGACTGCGCGTTGGGAGGCTTTTTGGTGGGACAGGTCCCTGGATACCAGCTTTGCTTTTGGAGCAGGTCCCTCTTACGCAACCAATGTTCCCGAAATAGAAGTGGAAAGAAGCGGTGATTCCGAACGCTTGCAGGTTTATCTGCTGGTGGAGCTGGAGTTCGTCTTGCCCTCTCATCCCAATGTTGCTTTTATTACTCGCATACACCATCGCTCAAACGCTTTTGGTGTCGTCGCTGAGGATGGTAGTTCTAATGCCCTTGCCCTGGGTTTAAAGTTCAAGTTCTGACTTAGCTTTGAATCCAGAGATTGATTGCCCTTGGAAGTAGGATTCTCAAAGTTAAGAGTCAAAAACGCCGCCGGACGATAATCTGTCCGGCGGCGTTTTCTTTATGTTTGAAATGAAAGAGGCTTAGCTCTTTGCGATCAACTTCCGTAACTCCTCACTATCGGGTGTTACTAGTGTCTTAACACGCTCGGCATTGACCCGTGCCACGATGATCTGACCAACTTCGGTCTGGATGTCCTCGTAAAGACCTAGTCCGAGCATCCCTTTTGCCTGCCGCTGATTGTCTTCGGTCGGTGTGACGTAGTGAACCGTGTCGACCTTGTAACGGTGAATCAGGAAAAGCGAGATCAAGGTCATCAGGCGTTTCTGGCGGAAGTCCTCGCTGAAGGTGTTCTGGTCGCGGATCGACAGCATGTTGCGGTCACGACGATCCTGCAAGGTGGCAAAGATGATGTTGGCCATCTTGGTGTTTTTCTCATCGATGAGAGTGAGTTCCAAAAGTTCCGAACCCGAGACATGAGGCTTGAGGACAACCCTCAACTTCACATCCAGATTGTAGTGGTCGGTCCAGAGCTTGAGCCAGTCGGCGAGGCGCTTTGGTGGAACTTCGGTTTCTACCAGGTGCTGGAATTGGGTGGACCCTTTCCCCATCGCCTTGGTGGTGGCGGTACCGCCGGAAGCGGCCATCAGGCCAGCATCGGATCGCGGGCCGCCGACGTAGCTCTGCGGGGTCTTGAAAGGCGAATCGATCAGTCTCAGCTTGCGCTGCAGGCGGGCCAGGGCGAGCATGCCGTCTTCCTTGAGGGCAGTGGCGAATTCTTCGCCGGCCAGTCCGTCCACTTGATGGCCGCCGTAAGTGATGAAGTTAAAGACAAAACCCAGCTTGCCCAGTTCAGCCGGGAACCGGCGCATTTCCTCTTCGCTCATGCCGGTCGTGTCCCAATTAAAAGACGGGGACAGGTTGTAAGCGAGCATTTTGTCGGGATAGACCGCATGAATGGCGTCTGCGAAAATCTTCGCGTCGTGCAGGTCTGCTGTTTTGGTCTCCATCCAGATGATGTCTGCAAAGGGTGACACAGCGAGGGATTTGGCGATGGCATAAGGGATACCGCCCCTGACTTGATAATAGCCCTCGGGAGTGCGTGCAATATCGCAGTTCCAGATGATATTGAAACCCATAGAGCGTGCTTTCTCCCGTGCTTCGACGAAGGAAGAATTCTCTACGTAAGCATGCCACTCCTCTACGCTCATCGGTAATTCCGAGCCCTCGTCGAGGTGAAAGGCCATGACATCGGCAACGGCTTCACCGTAGGTTTTCAGGCTGGCTTCCATCTGCCAGAACTCAAGAAGACGCGTGGCGGCGTGGTCAAGTGCTGCGTTAATGTCGGCAGTATTGTGGCTGGGCAGATTCTTGATTGCCTCGTCGATTTCAGCGGACAAGCCGGTTTTGTCGAGCCACTTGTCGGCCACGGCATAGGCGGCTTCCGAGATGCGGTACATCAGATGGCCGTTGATCTCGGCGATCCCTTTACTGCTGAACTGGCGCATGATTGCCAAGAAGGAGGTTTTGTAGTTGGGGATATTGGTGTTGGTGGCCCCGAGAATAAATTGGTGGTCACGTTCATCGCCGCGGCCGTCGAGGAAGGTGGCGGCTTCTGCATCGGTACGAGCCACGATGATGCCCGGCACCTTCATGATGTCGAGTTGCAGACGAGCAGCGTTAAGACGCTTGACCTGCTCATCCACCGGTACCAGGACCTTGCCAGCCTGATGTCCGCATTTCTTGACACCAGGTTTCTGGTCTTCAATATGATAGCCGGCCACACCCACTTCAACAAAGCGACGGACCAGGTTCCGCACGTGGGCATCGCCACCATGGCCTGTGTCAGCATCGGCGATGATGAATGGCCGGTAGTCGATTTCTGGAATTTGGGAACGTTCTTCTTCACTCATGCGCAGACGCAGGAAGTACTGGTTGCGGTCAGCGGCCAATAACGCCCTCACCAGAGGTGCGGCTTCGTCCGGGACCTGGCTTAAAGGATAGCTGGCCAGGTCTGGACCGGGGTCTTCGTTGCTTGAACCTTTGGATGAGGTGGCCCAGCCACCCAGATAGATCCCCTCGATACCAACGCGCTTGATGGCGACGGCCTGGCTTGGA
This sequence comes from Deltaproteobacteria bacterium IMCC39524, assembly GCA_029667085.1. Lineage (NCBI taxonomy): Bacteria > Deltaproteobacteria > Deltaproteobacteria bacterium IMCC39524. The sequence goes on along the minus strand of JARUHJ010000005.1, from coordinate 79,366 downwards.
GAGTAGGGGCCAAAAGTCGTGATCGACTTGCCTTCAGAGAACAGCTCGCGCAAACGACTGTGAAATGCCTCTGCGGCATCTCTGGCGATGGTGTAGTCAACCGGAATGGTGCCACGCTGCTCGACAACCTGGTCGGCGGTGTAAAGTCTTAAAACGCCTTCAAAGCGTGGGCTGGCGAACCAGTCACGGGTAATTTTAACCTCTTCGGTGAATGTACTCATGCTGCCCTCCCGGCGGGTAAAGTGTCCAGATTTTCGGTGATACGCACGCCTTCGTTTTTGAAGGCTTGTAGGTATTTATTGATGCGTTCTTTGGCGATAGCCAGATCATGGTTGTTGAGGTTGATATTGAGCAGGTCGATGTACCAGGGCGCCTTGATCGCGTCGTTGACGTAAGCCTCGACGATTGCTCGTGCAATCGGCAAAGTAGTCGTCTTGGAATTGTCGTAGACGTCACGATTGTCTGCTGCAAGCAGCTTGGCGTATTCCTCTTCGAGCAGGCGCTCAAAAATCTCAAGAGTGAAGACGTCGCCAGTTTTCAAACCGGTCTCTGCATCGTCCTCGGTAAGGGCGGCACCCTTGTGAATCCATTCCCAGAGTATGCTCAAGCGGATCTCTCCGGTGGCCATGTCTTCCATCAGATAGAGAATGTCATCGTTGCCGAAGTAGTCGGCCGGTTTCAAGGCCGCGGCCTGAAGGCCCTGGCCGAAGGCGTTGCCGTACTGCAGGGCTACGCTCAGCAGGTTGCGGGCACCGCGCACTGTGCGTGGTGCGGGCTCAAGCAGGGTCAGCCCCGCGGCGTCCTCGGCGGTGTAGGTCAAACGAGGGAACTCGCGACCGCTCTGATTAGCTTCACCGACCTCTTCCCAGACCGGGCGGATGATGTGGGCCATCTTCCAGTGGGCGATCCACTTGCCGCTGGCCCCTTCCTGTTGTTCACGAACGGCACCGGCGCGTGCTTTTTTCATGCTGTTGGCGACACCTTCTTTTGATCCCACCGGGATGTTCGGCTCCATACCGCCCTGCCAGAGGGCGTAGTTGCCATTGGCGTCCGGGGTGTTGACAGCGCGGCGCACGCGATCTTCGTAATTGCGCATGTAGCCGTAGGTCATGACGATCGACTCAATGTTGGGATTGATGAATTCCGGATCCCAGCAGTTGGCATCGGAGACGCTGTTGATGTAGTCCCAGCGGCCGGTGTTGAAGCCGACAAAATGACGGTCAAGAGCAGCACGGATTTCCATCAACTGGAAGGTTTGCTCAAGCTGTTCTACCAGTACGTAGACTTTTATGGTGCCTTCCTCGAGGGCCAAATGCCCTTCGAGAGCGCTCAGCAGCTTGTTCCAGAAGCCGGCTTCTTCTGCGGTCTGGATCTTTGGCAGGTAGAGAACAATAGAGGAACCCGCATCGAGCAGTGCTTTATGATTATTGACGACATAGAGAGTCATGTCGACGATCGAAGCAGAAAGCGATTCGCCGTTGACCCGAATATGGCGATCATCAAGGTGCAGACCGCGGGCACGGAAAATCTTGGTGGTGAAGTCAAGCTGGGCTTGCCAGTCGCTGATAATGTCGCGACCGAAGAAATCCTGTGCCCAGGCATTCATCTCCTTGGAGACCTCTTGGGCAACTTCAAGAAAGAGCGGGTCACGGGCGATGGCGAGCTTGAGGCTGACCTGGTTGTCCAGGGACATTGTGGTGATCTGACCGAGGGCGTCTTCGCCGTCGAACATCCAGCCGTCTGCTCCGGAAAGCAGTGCGTAAGCCACGTTACGCAGATTTGCTTTGATTGGAGAATTGGGCTTGGCTGCCGGACCGGTTCCTTGCAGCCACTGGCGTTGCAGGTCGTGAGGGATGACGGCGCCGACAAACTTGCCGTCGCGGGCGTCCTGTACTTTTATGCCGGTGCCTTTTATTTCTACCTCAGGGTCGAGGAAGGTGATCGGTTCTTTGGCCTTGATGCGTGCGGCGCGTCTTTGCGTGCGCTCAGACATCAGCCGGTTGCGTTCTGCATTGTGCTGAGACATAAAGGAGATTGCTGGGAGTGCTTCGGGTGTGTAAACGGCTGAATACTGCTCGGCGAGGTCGTCCCGGATTTGCAGATTCACGCCTTCTCGAGTCGTTACTGTCGTGCTCATCTGTGTTCCCTCCAGCGCGGTGAAAAAGGTTTCACCGAATAATTAGCGGTTAGAGTTAATATATGACCATTTTGGTCAGTTAATAGATTTTTACCTTTCAGGTCAATAGATTTTTTTTGAATATGAAACTTTTTTCTGATGTGTGTCGTCAAAGTCGAGATTTTCTTGACTGATATGTCTTGAATTACTGCCTTTCAGGATAGCGTAATTTTTTGAAGATGAAAGTGATGGAGAAGGTTGTTCTACAAAAAATCAATTAAATGCGAAACGCTTAAGCAGGGGGCTGGAGCCTCATGAGCGGAAAGGCATAAAGCGGCAGGGCCCTCCCGAGCCCCAACCACCAGCCAGTCTTTGACCACCATCTGTTAAAACAGAGCACTTTGGGCGTGACAAAGATTATGGTGTGTTGTAGAAATTGTCGGCACAGTCTATTAAAAATGATTTCCCGGGGAGCAGCCAAGTGGTCGCTCCCCGGCTTTGTGAGGAAGACATGATTCATCTGACCAATATTACCCGCCAGCACGGCACCCATATCCTCTTTAAAGATGCCAGTTTTCAAATTACCGCAGGAAGTCGAAGCGGACTGGTGGGGCCGAACGGAGCGGGCAAGTCGACGATCTTTCGCCTGATCACTGGTGAGGAAAACCTGGATGGAGGGGAGATCAGCTGTAACAAGAAGACAGTCATCGGTTACTTCTCCCAGGAGGTTGGTGAGATGTCAGGACGCTCGGCGTTGGCAGAGGTGATGGCGGCGTCTGCACGGACCATGCAACTTGGTGACGAGATTAAGGCGATGGAAGCGGCCATGTGTGAGCCGATGGAGGATGACGCGCTCGCGACGCTGCTGGAAAAGTACGGAGACGCCCAGGAAGAATTTGAACATCGCGGCGGCTACGATCTGGAGAATCGCGCACAGGCGGTCTTATCAGGTCTCGGTATCGGTCCGGAAGATTATCAGCGGCCGGTGGAGAGTTTTAGTGGCGGTTGGAAGATGCGCATTGCCCTGGCGAAGATTCTGACCATCAATCCCGACGTACTGCTTCTGGATGAGCCGACCAACCATCTCGATGTCGAATCGATCGTCTGGCTGGAAAGCTGGTTGTCGACCGAGTTCACCGGTGCCGTGGTCATGACCAGCCATGATCGCGAGTTCATGAATCGCCTGGTGACTCGCATCGTCGAGGTCGGTAACGGCACTATCACCACCTACGGCGGCAATTATGACTTTTACCTCCGAGAGCGTGAGGTGCGCCGTGAGCAGCTTCTGGCCAGTCACCGTCGTCAGCAGGAGATGCTCGCCAAAGAGGAAGATTTTATCGCGCGCTTTGCTGCCCGGGCATCACACGCCGCCCAGGTACAGTCGCGGGTCAAGAAGCTCGAAAAGATTGAGCGGATTGAAATCCCGGCCGAACAGAAAGTGATTAAGTTCGAATTCCCCGAGCCGCCGCGCTCTGGTGATGATGTGGCCAAGGTCGTGCAATTGGCGAAAATCTGGCCAGTGGAAGACGGTGCAGATAAATCGGTCTTTGGTGGCGTGTCCGGCTTGATACGACGTGGTGAGAAGGTTGCCGTGGTTGGGGTCAATGGTGCTGGTAAGTCGACTTTTCTCAAATGCCTGGCGGGTCAAACCGAACCAACCTCCGGCACGATGACAATAGGTGCTAACGTCAACCTCGGTTATTTCAGCCAGCACTCGATGGAGCTGCTTGATCCTAAGAAAAGTGTGTTCGAGACCGTGCAGAATGCGATGCCGATGGCTTCCATCGGTGTGATCCGCAATCTCTGTGCGGCCTTCCTGTTCCAGGGTGATGATGTCGATAAGCGTATTGACCGCCTCTCAGGTGGCGAGAAAAGTCGACTGGTCCTGGCAATGTTGCTGGCCAGGCCGATCAACTTCCTGGTCCTCGATGAGCCGACCAACCACTTGGATATCCAATCACGCGAGGTTCTTCTAGAAGCTTTGAAGAACTTTGCCGGCACGGTCATCCTGGTCAGCCACGACCGCCATTTCCTGCGTTCACTGGTGAATCGGGTCTTTGAAATTGATCACGGCGAGATGATTCCTTACGAAGGGAATTATGAGTATTACCTGCAAAAAAGCGGGCATGAAAATTACTGATAAAGTTCAGGTATTGTCAGTATGTTGTAGCTATAGAACGATATGGCATTCGAAGAGCAACAGATTGTTAATCTGTTGCTCTTTACTTTTAAGATCAAAGCATAACCGGCGGCTCGCGTGCCGCCAGACGCCATCCTTTTTGTCTAGGCGGCCACAAAAAGGATGCAAAAAAGGCCTTGCTCCTTGCGGAGGGCAACTCCTTTGCCTGATTTCATCGCCTTTAAGATGCGGCACAAATAAAGAATCCGGCCCTAGTCGAGGGCCTTCCAGATCGTGTTCTTTTGCAGCAAAAGACAAAAACACACCTTTGAGTAACATGAACCAGAGCCATAGAGGTTCTAAAGGGCCTCGGGGCTAACGGGGGATGTGTAGACTGCCAAAGATTTATTCCGATAATATTTACCACCAGAATGAATCGAGTAAAAAATGCACAGCGCAGCGCCAAAATTTCTTTTGCTTCGTTTTCTTTTTCGCTAAAAAAAATGACGTTGCTGTCGGGCAACCCCGACGGTTTTGTTTTTGTCTTTTAAATGTCAACGTTCGACAAAAAAGAGCAACAGATCAATAATCTGTTGCTCTCAAGAAATAGAAAGCTCAAAAAGTTATACATCGCTGCTACAAAACACAAAAAACAACGAACTCAGCCAAAAATAAAGTTATCTTTTTCCCAACGCCTTTTGCATCGCAGGTAAAGCCACCCCACGAATGATATTGGCGCCCATGTCTCCGAGCACTGATTCCAGTGCGCCAATGCAGAGCAGGATATTTTCGGCCCGGCTGGAATGACCCATCAGGCCGATTCGCCACACCTTGCCGGCCAGTGCACCCAGGCCAGCTCCTATCTCTAGGTTGTACTCCTTGAGCAGTCTGCTACGTACCTTGGCGTCGTCAACCCCGTCTGGGATGCTGACTGCATTCAATTGCGGCAGGCGGTCCGCTTTGTTGACGACGAACAACAGCCCCATTGCCTCCAGCCCTGCTCTGAGTGCGAGGTGGTTCTTGTAATGGCGATCCCAGGCCCCGTCGAGTCCTTCCTCTCTTAAAATCAAGAGTGCTTCGTGTAAAGAATACAGAGCGTTGATCGGCGCTGTGTGGTGATAGGCTCGTTTGGCACCTTCTCCCCAATAGCCCATCACCAGGTTCAGATCGAGAAACCAGCTCTGCACCTTACTCTTGCGATTGCGTACTTTTTCAAGAGCGCGCTCATTGAAGCTGACCGGAGACAGGCCGGGGGTACAGGAGAGGCATTTCTGTGACCCGGAATAGATCGCATCGATCTTCCATTCGTCCACCTTAACAGGCGTACCGCCGAGGGAGGTGACGGCGTCCACGATGGTCAGGCAATCGTGGGCGTGGGCCAGCTTGACCAGTTTTTCTACATCGGACTGTGCGCCGGTTGACGTCTCGGCGTGGACCATGGCAACGATCCTGGCATCTTTATGGACTTTTAAAGTTTCTTCCAGCTTGTCCGCATTGATCGCTTCTCCCCAGGGGTCTTCTACCATCACTGCTACGCCACCACAGCGCTCGACATTCTCCTTCATGCGACCGCCAAAGACCCCGTTCTGACAGACAACGACCTTGTCGCCCGGCTCCACCAGGTTGGCAAAACAGGTCTCCATGCCCGCAGACCCGGGCGCCGAGACAGGCATGGTCAGGGCGTTGTCTGTTTGAAAGGCGTACTGAAGAAGCTCTTTAACTTCATCCATCATGGTGACAAAGGCCGGATCAAGATGACCGATCGTCGGTCGGGAAAGGGCCTCAAGAACCCGCGGAGGAACATCGGAAGGGCCCGGGCCCATTAGAGTCCGAACAGGTGGGTTGAAAGAATGAATTAACATTGAACGATCCTTTGCAAAAAGAGAATGTGAGTTTTTGGAAACGGGCAAAGCTATGAAGAATCATACCTGTTCTCCCCTGTGGGTCAAGAGATGAGTCATGTTTCGCACACTGTTGTTAAAATCCCCACTTTTTCACTAATTGTTGTTAAATTTCAACAGTTTGTATGGTTTGAAGGGGATGTTTTAATGAGGAGCCTGTAAGTTAATTATGACATTTTCTGTTTTGTTTTCAATGGTTTACGGATTTCTCTGCCGAAAAATCATTTCATTGGCACTTCTTATGCAGCCTAACTGTTCAGGATCATGGTAATTTAAACCCAATTTACTGACGGGAGACAAGGTCATGAACCTCAACAGATATAAGTTTCATCCCATAAGTCCCGATCGCTATGCTCAGGCCATAGATAAAATCCTTCATCACCTTTTGTGGAACATCTTGCCTGTCACTGTTATGTTGGTGCTGCTCGGTTGGGTTTCCCTGCAAGCGGGAAAAATGATAGATGCATCGAAAACATCAAGCAACGTTGCCGTTGGCTTGGCTGAGTGACAACTGCTGAGGCAGCTTTTCAGATAACAATTGAGACCCTCAATGTGGAACAATAATCAAAGGCTTAGTCATTAATGACTAAGCCTTTTTTGCGTCTCAGTCTCTTGCCTTTGTCTTCAGGCAAATGCATAATGCTAGACAGCTTCAATATTAAAAACTTAACTCGAGGGAAAGCTTAGGCTTCAGCGACGATATGGAAAGATCCCCCTGGATTTGTCACATCTGTGATTATAAGTCTGACGAGAGCGAGAGCAAGTCCTGTGACCTCTGCTATCGGGTGACCTGCTCCCTGCATTTGCGCCCGGCGTCTCTCCTTAACCCAAAGAATGGCCTTTATGAAACGGCCGGGGTCTGTATTTCCTGCGCGGCCGATAACGCTCGTAAAGAGCGGCACTAAGCTTGCTCCAAACAAAAAACAAAGGCGAGCCGTAAGGTTCGCCTTTGTTTATTTAAGCTTTTGCCTTGTTTTTGACTTTTTCAGAAGTTGTAAATCTCATGGAAAAGGCTAATATTTCTGAGTGCTTAAGCAAAAGGAATTGATCTTATGAGTTTTGTTGACGAAAAAATCCTCTTGTTCGACGGTGCCTGCGGCACCAACCTTCAGGAAATGACGATACCGGATACCGCATGGCAGGGATGTGAAGGTTGTAACGAACTGTTGAACATTACCTCACCGGAAACGATCGTTGCATTGCATGAATCGTTTCTGGATGTCGGGGCGAGGGTGATTGAAACCAACACATTCGGCGCAAGCTCCATTGTTCTGGCTGAGTATGACCTGGCAGACAGAACCGTCGAGATCAACCGTGCTGCGGTTGCCAATGCCCGCATAGCGATCGGTGAGCGAACTGGCTGCTACGTCGTTGGTTCTGTTGGGCCGACCACCAAGTTGCCGTCTCTGAGCCATATCTCTGTCGAGGACTTAGGGGCAACACTCGGCGAACAGATCAGAGCCCTGGTGGAAGCCGGGGTTGATGCGTTGGCCATTGAAACCTGTCAGGATCTGCTGCAGGTTAAGGTCGCCCTGGTGGCTTGCTTTGAAGTGCTTGAAGAGCTTGGTCGCGAGCTTCCGGTGCTGGTTTCGGTGACGATGGAACGGCAGGGGACCATGCTGGTTGGCAGTGATATTGCGGCGATCTGTGCGACCTTGGAGCCTTTCCCGATCTTCTCCCTCGGCCTTAATTGTGCCACCGGACCGAGTGACATGGCCTCGCACATCCGTTACTTAAGCCATAACTGGCCGCAGAGGATCTCCTGTATGCCTAACCAGGGGTTGCCGGAAGTCGTCGATGGCAAAACCCACTACCCGATGCAGCCTGAAGATTTTGTCCATCACATGAGACAGTTCATTGAGAAAGATGGGGTCAGTATTGTCGGTGGTTGTTGCGGTACCACTCCTGATCATATCCGCCAGCTTGCTGCAGCCTGTTCCGGATTGTCACCGGCGAAGCGGGAGGTGACGGTATGAAACCTTCAATCTCGAGCCTCTACCAGGCCATTGAAATAGCCCAGGAGATCCCGCCGCTACTGATCGGTGAACGCTCCAACCCGAACGGCTCAAAGAAGTTCCGCGAATGCCTGCTGGCCGATGATTTCGATGGCTGCCTGCGCATCGGTCTGGACCAGGAAGCCAAGGGCGCTCAGGTTCTTGATGTCTGCGCTGCTTATGTCGGCCGCGATGAACTTGCCGATCTGACCCACCTAGTCAAGCTGCACGCAGAGTCCTTGAAGATCCCGATCATGATCGATTCGACCAACTCCGATTGCATTGAAGCCTGCCTGAAAATCTATCCGGGGCGCTGTATTGTCAATTCGATCAACCTCGAAGATGGCGGCAAGACTCTTGATAAGGTTTGCCGACTGGCGAAGAAGTACGGCGCTGCAGTTGTTGCTTTGACCATCAACGAGCAGGGCATGGCGATGACGGCCGATGAAAAGGTCTCGACAGCCAGGCAGATTTACGAACGGGCTGTTGGCAAGCACGGTTTAAGGCCTCAAGATATTCTCTTTGATCCGCTCACCTTTACCATCGGGGCCGGCGACGAGAACCTGCTAGACGCAGCGATCCAGACTCTGAACGGCATCCGGCAGATCAAACAAGAGCTGCCGGGGGTCTATACGCTACTCGGTTTGAGCAACATCTCTTTCGGCCTACCGCCGGCAGCACGCAAAATCCTCAATTCGGTTTTCATGCACGAGGCGATAGAACAGGGACTCGATGCCGCGATCATCGATGCCGGAAAAATCCTGCCCTTGGCGCAGGTCAGCGAAGAAGATCGCGTCTTCTGTCGTGACTTGATTTACAACCGTGGTCAGGGTGAAGAGGTGTCGCCGCTGATGCGCTTCATCGAGCATTTCTCGGAGCGGGTTGAGGGTGACGATGAGGAGGATTCAGATGATCAACGCCCTGAAGAGGCCTTGCACCAGAAGATCGTGCGGGGAGACAAGGACGGTATCGAGGACATCCTCTCCGTCCTGCTCGATCGTTATCCGCCACTTGAAATCGTCAACCTGATCCTGGTTCCGGCCATGCGCTACGTCGGCGAGCTGTTCGGCAAGGGCGAGCTGCTACTGCCCTTCGTGCTGCAGTCGGCCGAGGCGATGAAGAAGAGCGTCGCCTGGCTGGAACCGCACATGGAGAAGCTTGACCAGGAAGAGGGGATCAAGATCCTATTGGCTACGGTGCAGGGTGATGTCCACGATATCGGCAAGAACCTGGTTGATATCCTTCTCTCCAATAACGGTTACAAGGTTTTCAATATTGGCATCAAGGTCCCGGCGGAAACGATTATCGCCAAAGCCCGTGAACTGAACGTTGATATGATCGGTCTGAGCGGCTTGCTGGTGAAGTCGGCGATCGTCATGCAGGAGAGTTTGCCGCAATATCGAGAGGCAGGCCTTGACGTGCCGATCCTGCTCGGTGGCGCAGCACTGACCAGTGATTTTGTGGCCACCTCCTGTGTGCCGAGTTACGATGCACCGGTGGTTTACTGCTCCGATGCTTTTGCTGGTCTTAAAGCTTTGAAGGATTTCGAGGCCGGTCAGTTAACGGCTACCGTCGCTGCGCCGAAGAATGGCAAGCCGCGCATGAAACCGGGTGTGAAAGACGTCAATATAGATCGAAGTCAGCCGGTGCCGGAACCACCTTTTTATGGCTTACGTCACGTCGTCGACATCGACCCGGCCAAGCTCTTTCCTTATGTCAACGAACAGGCTCTCTTCCGGGGTCGCTGGGGGTACCGGCGCACCTCCAGTTCCAGTGCCGAAGAGTACGCTGAGTTGACGCGAAGTAAAGTCGTTCCACTCTACGAAAGTCTCAAAGCGCGCTGCCTGGAAGAAGGCTTGTTGCACCCGAAGGCTGCTTATGGCTACTTCCGTTGCTACAGTGAAGGTGATAAGGTTCTCGTGGAAACCGGTGAGGATGTCATGGCGTTCGAGTTCCCGCGCCAGCAGTCGCCGCCGCATCTCTGTATTGCTGATTATTACCGCACCCGCGAAGAGGGAGGTGATGTGGCCGCATTCTTCGTGGTCACCATCGGTGATCGGATCGCGGAAGAGACCAAGCGTTTGTTTGAGGCTGATGCCTATCACGATTACCTCATGTTGCATGGCTTTAGCGTCGAGGTGACCGACGCCCTGGCGGAATACTGGCATGAAGAGATGCGCCGCGAACTCGGCATCAACAAGGCAAAGCCAGACGATATGACCGGCTACGTGACTCAAGGCTACCAGGGCTCGCGCTACGGCTTCGGTTATCCAGCCTGCCCAGATCTTGACGCACACGAGATGTTGTTCAAGATTCTCGAACCGGAGAAGATCGGTGTTACCTTGACCGAGACGATGGAGATGGTCCCCGAGGTCAGTACCTCGGCGATTATTGCTCACCATCCGCAGGCGAAGTATTTTGCGGTTTAGGGCTTGGATCTTTTGAGCTGAAAGCTTTTTACCACCGCTCGCTTTGCTCACTCGAGACACCGAGTACACGGAGAAAACCTTCAGGGGGGTTGGGTTTGCCCTGAGTCCTCTGGGCCTCTGTGGTAAAAGCTTTTAAAACTTAGAAGCTTAACTCTTTAGAGGGTTGTTTCGAATTATAACTTGATATGGGTTTTGTTAAAGGAGGATGACATGCGTTACATCTGCGCAAACTGTGGTTACACCTACGATCCCGACCAGGGCGATCCGATGAACGACATCCCGCCGGGAACGGCTTTTGCCGACCTGCCGGAGAACTGGGTCTGTCCTTTGTGTTATGCGACGATGGATAGCTTTGATCCGCTTGATTGATTGAAAAGGTTAAAGTCAAAAGCATAATAGAAGGCAGATAAAGCTTTAAATAAGCCCTTCCAGATACTTAACCAGATCAACCCGGATCGGCATGAAGTAGATGCTTGAGTCGGTGCTCTTGCAGAAGGCCAATGCTCGCTTAGCAAAGTTGCGGTTCCACTCCTGCGTCGGCTCAAAGTCAGGTGGGAAGATGGCGTTGTTGAGGTTGTCCCAGTAATCCTTGCTGCGCACGCTCATGACCGGGCTGATTCCCCAATAGGTTTCTACTCCAGATAGCAGGTCGTGGTAGATTTCCATCAAGCGCAAGTCGAAGAAGGGTTGAGTGAAAAAGCCCTCGGCTCCGGCGTCGAGCTTGCGTTTTACATAATCAAGTTCGGTCTTGATTCCTGACCGGTAGGGGTCGATGCCAGCATAGACTTTCAGCTCGGGCATCTGTGCTTTGAGCGCACGGATCAATTCGACGGACGTGGTTCGAAAGACCCGGCGCGACATGTCCTGCGGTTGGTCTCCGGCAATTACGAGAACACTGTCGATGCCATTTGCCCTGAATTTCTCCACCAGGGGAAACGGTTTGCTTAAGTCGAAATCGATGGCACGCAGGTGAGGGATGGTGTGCGCAAAAAACTCTTTGGCCTGGATGCAGGCATCCCAGCTTCTTAAGGGGAATTTCAGCAGATCAGGAATGTTGATGATATCGATGTTCGGGAAATTATTCTGCACCAACTGCATTTCCTGCTTTAACGTTTCGTGATCACGCGGTACCAGTTCTATGGATATTTTTTGCAAAGGGCTGTCCTCTTTAAATATTAGTTAGATATGAAATACGAGTATTATTGTAAACATGCTTTGTTAAATTACACAATAAAAGCTTACAGGCTTCCCTGAAGCGTCGAATTGTTTATAATAGTTTCCACAGTAAAAATATTACGAAAATTCTTTTGGGAGATCAATGATGTCCAGTTCTTTCGGTACTTTGTTTCGTGTTAGTACTTTTGGTGAGTCTCACGGCGTCGGCGTCGGCGCGATCGTTGATGGCTGCCCTGCTAGTCTTGAGCTGTGTGAAGCTGATATTCAGCCGCAACTTGATCGTCGGCGTCCCGGGCAGAGTGATCTCACCACACCCAGGGAAGAAGCTGACCAGGTGACCATTCTTTCCGGGGTGGAAAATGGCCAAACACTCGGAACCTCGATCGGTTTGCTGGTGCGTAATAAGGATCAGCGTCCTGGCGATTATGGTGAAATGGATGCTGTGCCTCGCCCTTCCCATGCAGACTTTACCTACCAGGCCAAGTATGGCACCCGCGCCAGTAGCGGGGGTGGCCGTTCAAGTGCCCGCGAGACGATTGGCCGTGTCGCCTCCGGAGCGATTGCCGAAAAGATCTTACGTGAAGAATATGGCATAGAGATCGTCGCCTGGGTTAGCGCCGTGGGAGAGGAGCAAGCCGGTGAGGTCGATCCTTTAACGATTAACCGCGAGCAGGTCGATCGCAACCTAATCCGTTGTCCCGATACCCCTGCCGCCGAACGAATGGAAAACAAGGTGCGGGAGATTCGTGATGCCAAGGATTCGATCGGCGGCGTGGTCAGCTGTGTCTGTCGCAACGTTCCCGCTGGCTGGGGAGAGCCGGTCTTTGACAAACTGGATGCTATGCTCGCTCACGCCATGCTGTCGCTTCCTGCCACCAAAGGTTTTGAGGTCGGTTCCGGTTTTGCCGGCACTTGCCTGCGCGGCTCGCAGCACAACGATCCTTTTGTAAAGAAGGGAAATCGCTTAGGCACCGTAACCAATAACGCCGGTGGTATGTTGGGCGGAATCTCCAGCGGTGAGCCAGTGCTTTTTCGGGTGGCTTTCAAACCGGTCGCAACGATCGGAGTGTCCCAGCAAACAGTTGATTTTGATGGCAATCCGGTAACATTGGAAGCCAAGGGTCGACATGACCCCTGCGTTGTGCCACGTGCCGTGCCGATTGTCGAATCGATGGCGGCCCTGGTTCTTCTGGACCTAGGTATGAGGCAAAAAATGAGAACCGCGTAGCACTGGCGTTCACTCAAACCAAAATTGTTTTTGTTGTTTGTGAAAAAAGGTTGTTTTTTTAGGCAGTTTGCCGGGCTGAGCCAAATAATGTGAGATTTCAAAAAGGTTTCCAATCTAAATTGTAGTCACTTTTTAGTCACGGCCCAAATTTATCTTAGCCCCTTGAGTGGCGTTTTAAAATCCCTCCCAATGGGCAACTCCTTGAGCCTCTCAGATTGGTGGCCACTTTTCCCAGCCTGGCTCAAGCTCTTTAATACACAAAACAATGGCCACCAGGGTTTGATCCTTGGTGGCCTTTCCTGTTGAACCTCAGATGTGCTTTTGTGCTATAGTGGATGTACCTCAATAGGAAAAGAGGTCTCAAAGGAAAAGGAGGAAGATTTTATGCCAGTCTCTGATCCGCCTGACCGCTTAGGGAAAACCACATCAAACTGAAAAACAGAAATATTTGGATTGCTGAGGTCTCGTGATCCATCAAAGGTTCCCTCGACGGGAACTCTTGCAGAAAGAAAGTAAACATAAAACGCCCCAGGAAACTCTGGGGCGTTTTTCTATATGTCAGGGTTCGCAAAAAAATCACTTCGTGGCAATTTAACCCGTTGATTCAAGACAAGAGGATCTACAAGACAAGGAGCGGTGTCGGGAAGGCCGCTCCTTGTGAGCACTGGTCGGGAGGCCTGGGTTCAACCCAGCGACACCCTGCACTCTACTCCTTAGTCGTGAGATCCAGAAGTTCCGCCCAGGCTGATGCTGCCAGAGCCTCGGTCAGGGTCTCAATAATTGCCGACTGTGCGTGAACTGCATCTATAATCGCTCTCACCGGCTGAAGTCTCTCTGATAAGGTCGTATCCAGATTAATTGCCTTCATGTTCCAGCCCAGAAATAACCTTTGTAAGTCTCCGATTTGGATTCCAAGAGTGATTATCTTTTCATGACGGGGGTCCTTCAGAATAGTTGTAAAAAGCCTGTCAATATTCTCTTCCGGGCCTTCTATGATCTGAAAAAACACCCCTCCTTTTGCCATCAAGACCCCGGTTATGTCATTTTCCGCATTTTTCTTTGCTGCCTGCCTTGCCAGTTCCTCAATTTCGTCGTCAGACATATCCTGTACAAAACTGCTTATATAATTAATCCGCTTAAGCATTTGTTTCTCCTTAGGGTAGGTATTAACGAATCAACCTCAGCCAGACCGACTCGATCCGGTTCCGTGTTGCGAAGTAAGTGCCTGATACATTTGAGATTCTTACGAGAATAACTTTCTGTTTGTGCAGCCATGGTGCAATGGCATAAAGAATATTGTAGAGTAAAAACCTCATAGACACTCTTGAGGTTATTTAAACACCCCCAATTGGAAAAGCAAGGGCAAGGGTTTAAATTCAGGTGAAGCTGTCCCCTCCATTAACAGCTCAGAAGCTGACGCTCCTTAAAGGCCCTGCCTCGGAATCAACACCCCTCAACGAAACTTACCAACGGCACATTCCTGAACACTCAAATTGTCACTTTGAAGGAAACTCCGGCCCGGAATGGAACCAACGGGCAAAAATGAAGAGCGCCCCTGGGAAGGGCGCTCCTTGTAACTATTTTCGAAGTGAGGAGAATCAAAATCAGCGACTACTTTACGTTATTCACAAATTTCACGACTTCTGAGCCGAAAGCGGGCGTGTTTTTGAGAGACATTTAAGGCGACAAAATGATGACCATCTGGCTCTACTTCGAGTAGCCATTTTCTATTTTTCAGGTAAGCTGAAACTCATGGCTCTGTGTAATGCTTTTGTAAGGGTTGGATAAAATGATTGAAGTTTTGGGAAAAATTGTATGCTTTGTGACAGTTTCAGTAAGTTTTATTTACGGAACACTCCTTGGCCTTTTTAGTGGTGAAAAGTTTTATTACAAAAGAAAATATAAAATAGATAGCCAAATACTGAGAGGATCTTATCCTCTGTGTCTTGCAATGTTTTGCTTTGGTTTTGTGATATTATACAGTCACTTTTTTGAAGATCATGTCACGATTTTTATAACCGCACTTGCTAGTGCTTTAGTTCTCTCACAAATTGTAGTTTTTCATTCAGTGACCAGATCAAGAAACAGAGAAATGTAGGTTTAACCTTGAAAAAAAACAGGGCTCCCCAGGTATGGTCGGGCCCTTCTTGTTTCTCATAAGTCACGACTGACAGAAAAGCCTTATCGCTACTGCAGTCATTTAGTCTTAATCCCTTCGCAACTCGTATTCAGATGACCTAAGGCTTTTTAGACTGCCCCTCCAAAAGCAAGCCGATAGACTTTCTCTCTCTTTGAACCGTCTGGAACTAACACAAGAGAGCTTTGTCCTCACACGAATTAATGAAACCCATCCGTATTTTTTTGAAGCAGGTTTTTTGCTCCTGAAGGGGTAGGCTCAAGCAAACTAAAGCTTGACAATATTGGGGGCAAAAGAATGATTTCTTGAGCTGTCGATTGTAAAATTCATCGCATATGTTTCCATGTAAACTGGCGTGAGCAAGTTAACGGGAGGCAATATATGGGAGTTTTCAGGCTCAGAAAGTTGATTCCGGTTCGGTATGCTGACGGCCACGTTGACAAGATCCCTTCACCGTTGCTCAATACCCTGATTGAGACCCATAAAACCATTGAGTTTAAACGTAAAGAGGGTTGGGTCGTCGTCGGCAGTGATTCTATCCGTGGCATGGACCACGGTCAACTCCGCGGAAAAGAAAGGCGTTGGAGTTGAAGGATTAGAGCCTGTTGGTCAGGTAACATCTTTGACTTGTGGAGAGACCCCTCTCTGCATATTGTAGAGATAAAGAGAGTCTTGTTGTCGCGTCGTAAATAGTCGTCTTGTTTAAAGCGGCCAATTGGGTTTTTCAATAGGAATGAAGCAAATCCATATGTAAGTCGTCTGGTCCTTACACTTATTAAATAGACAAGTTTCAAGGTCTGCATTTTTATCTGTCATAACTCACCATGAGGTGAAGACTATGGGTCCTGATGAAAAAAGGGTTGCAGAGCGCGTCCATGTTGAAATTCCACTTCACATCGGTCAGGAGGAGTTGGTCACTCGCGATGTCAGCCGGGCAGGTATTTATTTCTTGTCTGAGGGTCTCTTTGCTAAGGGGAAGATACTGCAATTTTCACTGTCTTTCGATTACACCTTACCGGGAGCGCCAATCCGGTTGAGTTGTCTGGGGGAGGTTGTGCGTGTTGAACCGCATAACAGGAAATACGGGATTGCTGCAAAGATAAAGGACCTTAAGTTTATCAATTAGTAAGAGCATCATCATAAGTCCCTTGGGTCTCTTGCACCATGGCTTGTAGTCCTCTTCCTTGCTCTTCTTGTTGAACTTCTTGATATGGGCAATGACATTATGAACTTGGCCCGCTGGCGTTGGGGCGCAAGCTTTAAAAATATCTTCAATACCCTTTTCTGGTCTACAGTGCTGTTACTTTACTCCCGTTTCTGTCCTTCTGTTCGCAGTCCCTGGCTGTCTCCTCAACGAAGCAAAAAAAACACATCTATTTTGTCTTTGGCTGGTTCGGTGGGTTCTTCCAGGCGGAGATGTCTTTGGACCATGACAAGAGAAGTCCCTTGATCCACAATGAACATGGCGGTATTGTAACGATTCATTATATTTATTGTTATGTTATCGGTGTGCAGACACCGCATCATTTCGCGAGGCTCTACTTCCCATGTCATCTCAAGTAAGTTCTGGCCAGACCCTGCACGAGGTCTTCGGCTACAGTGAATTCCGGCCCCAGCAGGGCGAGATTGTCGAAGCTCTGATCGCCGGTCAGGATGCTTTTGTCCTGATGCCGACCGGTGGCGGCAAGTCACTCTGCTACCAGATTCCTGCCCTGCATCGCGATGGCGTCGCCATTGTCGTCTCTCCCCTGATTTCTTTGATGAAAGACCAGGTTGACGCCCTGGTTGCCAACGGTGTGCGTGCCGCCTTTTACAACTCTTCACTCAAGGCGGAAGAGTCGCGCCAGGTGCTGGCTCAGCTGCACGCCGGAGAGCTTGATCTGCTTTACGTGGCACCGGAGCGCCTTCTCAGTGACGGTTTCCTCGATCGGCTCAGAAGTATGACAGTCGCTCTCTTTGCCATTGATGAAGCCCACTGTGTCTCCCAGTGGGGGCACGATTTCCGGCCTGAATATGTTCAGCTGGGTCAATTGCGCAAACACTTCCCCGAAGTGCCGATGATCGGTCTGACCGCGACGGCTGATCCGCAAACCCGCAAGGATGTCTTGCAGCGACTGGGCCTAGTGCATGCGCAGTGTTTTATCAGCGGTTTTGATCGGCCGAATATCCGTTACACGGTGGTCGAAAAGAAGAAACCTTTTGATCAGCTGTTAGAGTTTCTTGCAGACCATCAGCAGGAAGCCGGCATTATCTATGCTCTCTCGCGCAAACGGGTTGAAGAGGTGGCCGAGCGTCTGGCGGCGACCGGTCTCCAGGCGCGTGCCTATCATGCCGGTCTGGGTGACAAGGAGCGCAAGAAAGTCCAGGAGATGTTCTTGCGTGATGATATCCAGATTGTCGTGGCGACGGTCGCTTTCGGCATGGGAATCGACAAGCCGAATGTGCGCTTTGTCGTGCATTATGACCTGCCGAAAAATATCGAAAGCTATTACCAGGAAACCGGCCGCTCCGGGCGTGACAGCCTGCCCGCAGAGGCCTTGCTACTGTTTGGTTATGGCGATATCGCCATTAGTCGCGGCTTGATTGAGAAGAGCAACAACACGGAGCAGAAACGTATCGAACTGCATAAGTTGCAGGCGATGGTCGGCTTCGGTGAAGCCCAGACCTGCCGGCGCAAGGTGCTACTCGGTTATTTTGGTGAGCGGCTTGCAGAGGATTGCGGAAACTGTGATGTTTGCCTTAACCCACCGGAAACCTACGACGCCACGGTCGATGCACAGAAAGCGCTCTCCTGTGTCTTCCGGGTCGGCCAGAGGTTCGGTGTCGGTCACGTGGTCGATGTGTTGCGAGGAGCCCAGACCCAGAGGGTTCTTGATCTGGGGCACGAGAAACTCTCTACCTACGGTATAGGTGCGGAGAAAGTCGCTGATGCCTGGAGCAGCCTGATTCGTCAACTGATTCACCGCGGTTACCTGGTGCAGGATGTAGCCAGTTACTCTGTGTTGAAATTAACCGAAGCGGCACGACCGTTACTGCGCGGCGAAGAACAGTTAGTCCTGGCCAAACCGCGCATTCGGGTCAAGACTCTGCAGAAGAAAGGGCGAGCGCAGGTCGGTGACTTTGATTACGATGATGAGCTCTTCGACGTCTTGCGAATTCGTCGCAAACGTCTGGCCGATGAAGCTGGCGTGCCGCCCTATGTGATCTTTGGTGACGCGACCCTTGCCGAGATGGCGACTAAAATGCCGACCGATGAAGCTGCCTTGCTGGAGATCAATGGAGTCGGCAAGCATAAGTTGAAACGCTTCGGTAATGAATTCATTGACGAGATTATCGGTTATATGTGCCGTTAATTTTCAGGCGTTTTGATAAGCAGGCTTGATTAAAAAAGGCGATGCCGCACGGCATCGCCTTTTTTGTACGAAAATCATCTTTACTTAGTGAGGCAGGTGCTGGATGGACCGGCGAATCCAGGCCAGACGATTCTTCTTAGGCACTGCAAAATCAAGCTTGATGGGCTGCCTTTCGCGAGCAGTCGATTCTGTCCGGGCTTCTTCTGGAATCCAGTCAGAAGCCTGATGAGCCATGTCATCATAGGTGGTTTCGCGGAGACTCTGGAAAAGGGCTTTTGCAGCTTTGGTCATCATTAGTGGTAGGATAGTCATGGTTTTGCCTCATTCTTTAAAGTTCACAGAATTCGAAGGTTCACGAAGACTGTGGGTAGGTTGTGATGTAATGGTAAGACCACTTGTTGTTCTCGTCAATAGGGTGTTTTTTGTAAAATACTGTTTTTAAAAGAGAAAGAGCCTCGGAAGTCCAGAAAGGTAAAGGGTTTTGGGTGTGAGGTTTTTTCTAAAAAAAATGTAAAAAAATCCCCTTTGTTGGTTTTTGAGACACTGTCTTCAGTGTATTCGCTAGTTTTTGCATGAAAAACTTGCTTTAGGTCTATGCATTGAAGTAACTCTTGGTTTATTGAATTTCAGTTTAGTAGGAGTTGATTTGTAAAGACTTGTGTAAAAAATTAAGGCGTTGCAAAGTCACCAATCTTAAATAAGGGGAGGTTTGAAAATGTGGTGTTTCGGAAAGCTTCTGGTTTGTTCTGTTATGGTTTGCCTCTTCCCTCTGTTGGGAGTGGCTGCTGCCGAACTTGAAATTCCATCAGTGAAGGTTCAAACAGCTCCTGAGGTTGATGGCGCTGGCCAGGATGCTGTATGGGCAATGGTGAAGCCGGTAACAGTTAAAGATTCCGCCTCGGGAACAAATATTTTGATTCGTTCTGTTTATACTGAAGACCAGGTTTTTTTTCTGGTGCAATTCCCCGATTCAGCAGAGAATTTTTTGCACAAGCCCTGGGTTTGGAACGCTGTCGAGAAAAAATATGAATCAGGTTTACATCGTGAGGATACCTTCGTATTCAAGTGGAATATGATGGATCATGATGTAAATTTGTCCAATTTTTCTGATGACGATTATCGAGCAGATATCTGGTATTGGAAAGCGAATCGAACCAATCCTGCCGGTTATGCTGACGATAAGTCCCAGGTTCTAGCATCACAGCCCATCAAGAAATCGACTGAATTAACCAGCACGAGTGGCAAAGCACGCCATCTGGGTCGTTACAGCGATGCCGGCAAGGCTGCCTACAAAGAACTTAAAACGCTCACCGAGTACCAAGGTGACCTGGTGGATCGTTATCCAGCCTCCACGCCTGAAGGAAGCCGGGCTGATGTGCATGCCAAGGGTACCTGGAAGGGTGGTTTTCGTACGGTTGAATATGCCCGTGCTTTGAATACTGGTCATGACGATGACTTGCAGTTTGAGCCAGCCTCGGGCAAAGATTACCTGTTCGGTGTTTCGATTTTCAGTCTCTACGGCAGGCCTCATGTTGAGAACAGCCCTAACTTCTATGGCCGTGGCAGAATTTCAGAGCCTTTGCGTTTGAAGTTTCAGTAACAGGAATTGTTGCATTGGGAAAGGGCCGGGGCAGTAATGCTTCGGCCCCTTTTTTGTTGGGCCCCCACACTTTATAGCAAAGCTTCCCCTCCTAGTCCCGGTCTGCCCTTAATTCAAGTGTTGCGCTCCCGGATGGTGCTTTAGCTTTTGTCCGCACGAAACAGCAAACAAAAAGCCACCCGAAAGTAGAGTTTATATTGATGGAACACTTCTAAAGCAATGGCAACTTTCGTTGACACTCATAACCGGGACGCCTAAAATGAGATCTTTTGCAAACAATGAGGTTCTCCTTGAAACAGAAGACCATCTACAGCTGTCAGCAGTGCGGGTTACAAAGCCCCAAGTGGCTCGGTAAATGCCCCGATTGCGGCCAATGGAACTCCCTGGTTGAAGAGACTGTGACCGTCGCCAAAAAGGGCGGCAAGATCGTTCCTCTGCGCTCAGAAAGCAACCCGGTACGTCTTGCCGAGGTCTCTTCGACTGACGAAGATCGTTTGCATTGCGGCATTGCTGAATTTGACCGCGTCCTCGGTGGCGGTGTTGTGCCCGGCTCATTCACCCTGATCGGTGGCGACCCCGGTATCGGCAAGTCAACCTTGCTGCTGCAGGCGGCCGGACGCTGGACCAAGGCAGGCCCTGTTCTTTACGTGACCGCAGAAGAGTCGACCCGCCAGGTCAAGCTACGTGCGGGGCGTCTTGGCGTGGTGGCGGAAGACCTCTACCTGCTTGCAGAGACTTCACTGGAAGGCGTGCTTGAACGGGTCAGAGAGCTTAAACCGGCTTTTCTGGTGGTCGATTCGATCCAGACGGTTTTTACGGCGGCCCTGGAATCGGCTCCGGGCAGCGTCAGTCAGGTCCGCGAGTGCGCTGCTCGGCTGATGCATCTGGCCAAAGGGGAAGATATCCCGACCTTCATTGTTGGACATGTGACCAAAGACGGTTCGATTGCAGGACCGCGTATGCTCGAACATATGGTCGATACGGTGCTTTATTTCGAAGGTGATGCCGGACACCCTTACCGGATCCTGCGTGCGGTGAAAAACCGCTTTGGCTCAACCAACGAGATCGGTGTTTTTGAAATGAAGGACGCCGGCTTGAGCGAGGTGCCGAATCCTTCGGAGCTGTTCCTGGCGGAACGCCCGGAAGATGCCGCCGGAAGTGTCGTTGTTTCTGCCATTGAAGGGACACGGCCGATCCTGGTGGAGTTGCAGGCGCTGGTCTCTGGTACTGCCCAAGGTAATCCACGGCGTACGACGATGGGCATAGATTCCAACCGGGTGTCGCTGTTGGTGGCGGTGCTGGAAAAGAAGGTTGGTTACTCTCTGTTGGCTCAGGATATTTTTGTTAATGTTGCCGGAGGGGTGCGACTTGCCGAGCCTGCTGTCGATCTTGGTGTGGTTGCTGCCCTGGCTTCGAGCCATCTTAATCGGCCGATTGATGAGCGCACCGTGTTGTTTGGCGAAGTTGGCTTGACCGGGGAGGTGCGTGCCGTCTCCCGTCCGGAGATGCGGGTGAATGAAGCGGCCCGGCTCGGTTTCAACTGTTGTCTGCTGCCGGCAGGCAACCTGAAAAACCTCGAGAAGCCAAAAGGAATCAAATTGATCGGGGTACGCAGTGCCGCTGAGGCAATGGAATATCTGTTTAACTAACGTAGCGCTTAGCGCTACAAAAGCGAGGAACGAGCGATGAGTGAGTTGACTCATTTCGATAGCGAAGGCAAGGCCATCATGGTGGACGTGGGTGAAAAAGAGAACACCCGCAGGGTCGCTGTTGCCCGTGGTGAAGTAAGGATGCAGCCGGAAACCCTGGCGCGTATTCTTGAGAACAAGGTAGAGAAGGGTGACGTCTTGGCTGTGGCCCGCCTGGCGGGTATTATGGCGGCCAAGAAAACTTCTGAGTTGATTCCTCTTTGTCATCCTCTGCTGATTAACAGCGTGACTGTTGAGTTTACTCCAGATCGGGACAATGCAAGTGTCGGCATCGAAGCAACGGTCAAGGTGAATGGTCAGACAGGTGTGGAGATGGAAGCCTTGACGGCTGTTTCGGCCGCAGCCTTGACGATTTATGATATGTGCAAGGCCGTTGATAAAGCTATGACGATTGATCATGTGCGTTTGGCGGAAAAAAAAGGTGGTCGCAGCGGTCACTTTGTTAATTCCGGGGAGTCGGCCAAGTGAATCCGACCCGGACCTTTATAATTCGCCGAACCTTTGTTTTTCCGATGGCGTTGGTGATTGTTTTAACAGCCGTTTTGCTGGTCATCTGCCTCGTTCAGGGTCAGGCGATTGCCAAGGTGGTTATTCTGGCTGGCCTGATCATGCCCCTGGTGGTGATTTTTGTAGAAACTGCGTTCCGTCGTGTGGTCGTTGATCAGGAGGGTGTGACCGCCTTTCGGCCTTTTCGGCAGCGACGGGTGTTGTTTTCCGACGTGACTGAACTGGATACGGTTCGGGTTCGCAGTCGGGTGTTCATGACGCTGATGGCAGGCCCTGACGTTTTTTTGATTATTTCCAACTCCTACCAGGACTTTTCCGCTTTGCTAGAGGGTCTGATTGCTGCTGTTCCCGAAGGCTGCGTGACCGAAGCAACTCGACAGTTGGCGAAGCAACCGCCTCTCAGGCATGCTGATGTTTTTACGGTTTGGTTTGCCGTTGTTGCTCTGGTCTATGTTCTGATTGCTCAGTTCAGATGATGGGTGGGCATTTAAGTTGACTTGTTGATCAAATTCATTTAATTTGTGCCCGTTCAGTCAAGGAGTTTTTTATGAATAAAAAGAAGTTGGAGGAGTTCCAAGAGCTCCTTCAGGAACAGATGGATCAGTTGTTACACGATGCCGGTAAGACGGTTTCAGAGATGACTGACGAAAAGACCAACTTCCCTGATCCTACTGATCGTGCATCGTTGGAGTCTGATCGCAATTTCGAGCTGCGAATCCGTGATCGCGAGCGCCGCTTGATAGGCAAAATCCGCGAGGCGCTCGATCGTATTGAGGCCGGAGACTTTGGCGAATGTGAAGATTGCGGCGACCAGATCGGTGAAGCGCGCCTGAAGGCACGACCGGTCACTACCTTGTGCATCGAGTGCAAGACTGAGCAGGAGCGCCAGGAAAAAATCGGCTGATCCAACCAGTCTTCACCGGCAGACAGGAGGTGGTCATGCCGGTCGATCAATCGGGACCACTCAACGACACAGAGGCCTCGCAACAGTACCCCTCTGTTATAGACTTTTCTTCAATTCTCCCTCGCTTATCTCTCAAGGCCGGGCTGACATCTTTTATGTCTGTCGGCCTTTTTCTTGTTTTGCTCAGTCGTTTTAGTCTCCCGCTGGTTCATGCCCTGGTAGAAATCTCCAGTATTATATTGTTGGTAGCAGTCTTCCTGATCGGGTGGAATACCCGGCAACTGGTGCGCAGGCAGTTCTTTCTGATCTTAGGGGTCGGATTGTTTGTTACAGGGTTGGTTGATCTCCTGCTGCTGTTAGCCTCACTAAGCGTGCCGATTGCCTCTGCTCTCAGCCCCGATATGGCTACTCAATTGTGGTTGATCAGCAGAACTCTGGGTGCTTTTGCTTTCCTCTGCGCGATCTTCAGCCTGGGGCGTAGAGATTATTTTACCGACAAGGAATGGCTGTTTGGCTTCCTGCTAGGCGGCATTGGTTGCCTGGCGCTGGTGTGGCCGATTGAAATCTTCCCGAGCTGTATTGTAGAAGGGCAAGGCTTCTCTCGCTTCAAGGAGAATTTTGAATATGCCATCATCGGCTTATTCTGTCTTTCGGCTTTTTTGCTTGTGTTCCGTAGTCGATACCTGACTCAACATCTTACTGTTTTGTTCTCACTCGCGATCTTCATGACGACCCTGTCGGAGTTGATAGTCATTCTTGATGCGGGTGTCTATGGCCGCTTACATTTACTCGGTCACTATTGCAAACTGGGCAGTGCTGTACTTGTTTATTACGTCATGGTTGAAGGAACACTCCGCTCTCCTTTTGCGAGTCTTTTCAAAGATGTCGAGCAGTCTTATGAAGAGTTGAATCAGGAACTGCAGCGACGTGTGATTGCTGAAAAGAAGCAGGAAGTCGCTCATCAGGAAGCGTCGTTGCTCTACCGCATGTCCAGGGCCATGCACAGTACACTCAACCTGGACGAATTGGCCCATCTTACACTTTCAGCGGCAACGGGCGTCGAAGCCGGTGGTTTTGAAAGGGCAACGCTTTTTACGGTCAACAAGCGCACCGGCATGCTGCAAGGGATGCTGGGGGTTTCACTAGATATGGCTTCTTTGGTCCTGCCGGCAGGAGAGGATCACCTGGCGTGGGATCAGCTGCATCTGGACGAGGAGTCTCGTGAAGCGCAACGAAGAGATAAATTTAACCAAAAAGTGGTCAAACAACGTCTTCATCTTGAGGCTGAAGATAATGCCCTGGCCAAGGCTTTTCTTTCTGAAGAAGTCGTTCTGGTGGCCGACCCTGACGGAGAACCAGCTGGCGGTCGCCAGCTATCAGAAGCCCTTGAGCTGGGTCCCTACGCCTGTGCCCCGTTAGCCGGACGTGACCAGATCATCGGCGTCCTGCTTGTTGATAACCCTTTTAGCCTGCAGGAAATCCCGCCGACGCGGAAGCGTTTTCTGGAACTTTTTGCCAGCCAGGCGGGGTCGGCTCTGGGTAATGCCAGCCTGGTAAAGCGGCTGGAGATGGCTCACGCTAATCTGCAGGATATCCAGGAACAGCTGATCCATGGTGAAAAAATGGCCGTTCTTGGCGAAATGGCCGCACAAGTCGCTCATGAACTGCGAAACCCACTGGTTTCCATCGGCGGTTTTGCTCAGCGCCTCACCAAACAAGAGCTGCAAGAGCCGAAAGCTAACGAATACGCAGCGATCATAGCGCGCGAGGTCAAGCGTATGGAGGAGATGCTCGGCAACATTCTCTCTTTCAGTAAAAAGCAGCTGGTTTGTTTTGAAGAGTGCAACCTGAAGAATGTTCTACAAGAGATCTTTGATCTCGAATATGACCATTGTCATCGTCAAGGAATCAAGTTCGATTTTGCCCTGGCCCATAAACTTCCCGTGATCCTTGGTGACTATCGTCAATTACGGCAGGTCTTTCTGAACTTGACAATCAACGCCCGTCAGGTGATGAACGAGGGTGGTGTTCTAACTGTTAGTGCGAGGACCGGTTCTTTACGTGGTGAAAAGGCTGTGGTGGTCGAAGTCAGGGATACCGGGGGAGGAATCAAGCCTGAAGTGATGCGCAATATCTTCAATCCGTTTTTTTCGACATTTGCCAAGGGAACCGGGCTGGGGCTTTCAATCTCTCACCGGATTATTGAGCATCATCACGGTCAGATTGAGGTCGTCAACAGCGAAAAAGGTGCGCGTTTTATTGTTTCATTGCCGGTGGTGCCGCCGGCCGGGGCTTCGCCTGGTTCTGCCGAGAAAGAAAAAGCGGGCTGAACTCGGATATTTTGCAATCGTCAATTAAGCCATCCCGAAGCCCCAAACAAGGGCCACCACCACAAACACCGCAGGCAGCAGATTTCCCACAGGCAAACGCTTGATGCCCATCAGGTCGATAGCGATGGCGACAATCAGTAAACCACCGACAGCATTCATTTCGGTAATAACCGGTTCGGTCAGAATGGTTTCAGCAAGCTCTGCGACCAGGGTAATGCCGCCCTGATAGAGCAAGAGTGGGATTACGGAAAAGATGACCCCGATGCCGAGAGTGGAAGTCAGGGCGATGGAGGCTACACCGTCGAGAGCTGCTTTCGCATAGAGGATTGTCGGTGGCCCACCCAAACCGTCCTGCAGTGCACCCATGATTGCCATGGCTCCGACGCAATAAAGCAGGCTCGCGGTCACAAAGCCTTCTGCGATCTTGCCCATTCCTGAGAAACGTTTCTGCAGGCGCTCACCGAATTCTTCCAGCCGTTTTTCTATGCCTATCATCTCGCCGATCAGACCACCAAAGATCAGCCCGCCGATAACGATCATGAGTTGCTTGCTTTGCAGGGCTAGTTGCAGGCCGATCAGCAGCACCGCCAGACCCAGCCCGATCATCAGGGTTTGACGCATCCTGGTTGAGAGGTAGCGACCAGCCAGCCGGCCGATCAGGCAGCCGGCAATCACTGCGCCTATGTTGACAAAAGTCCCCTGCAAAAGCATGTGGATTCCTTAAAACTCGGATGTTGAACAGGCGTCGAAATTTAACATGGATAATTGTCAATACTCAAGGTTGATCCTTTGGGCCGCTGTGTTTGTGTGACTTTGTGAAAAATGCTACCGGAAGTCCGTTCCAGGTTCGGTCCTGATGTGAAACTGGCGGATGGCTGAGGAAAGTGAGAACCGGCAAGTCTTTTAAGGGGATGGATGATCGGCTGTTTTGAGTGGAAATGAAAAAGCCCCAACCGGGGTGGCTGGGGTTTGATGATGTGTGGATTATATTATGCTGTTACTTTAAGGTGTTAGGCGTCCATCGTTTGAATGTGTGCTTTCAATTTCTTGTCACTCACGACAATGTGTTCTTTCAGCCAGTCGCACAGAAAGTTAAGCACTTCAACGACATTGATTTCGTGATTCTTTGCATAGGCCCTTTTGAACTCAATCACTTTCGTGGTCATCGCAAGATGCTCCTGACAATGTTCATCAAGGGCCGGATACTTTGTATCTCGCATGATTTCTTCTTCAGTTGTAAAATGAAATTGGATGTAATCCACCAGCTTTTCAAGGATGTGCGGTACGACTGTGTAGCCTTTTTGGTTCATCATCGCATCTGACAGCTCATTAATGATACCCACCAGGTTGCGGTGTTGAGTATCAATCTCAGTAAGACCAATCTCATAACTTTTCTTCCAGAGAAATAGCGGCATAAAAGACCCTCTCATTAATGTCCGAAAACGGCAAATAACCGAAATAGTTATATATGAACATCCTATAGTGGCTTTTATCCTATGTCAAAGCAAAGGGCCCCCGCTCCCGAAGCGTTTGTAGTGAAGAGGGTCAGTGTTTAAGAATTCTTCTTGAAGGTGTTCAGCGAAACAACCTGATCACACACAAACGTGCTGACATTTAAAAAACTGCTAAGCTTATAAACATAACCCTCTTGTATTTTCTGTATTTAACATCAAAGGTTATGGGAGGCAGACAATGAGGCAACGAAGCCCACTGATCATTCTCACGTTGGTCATCATATTCTCAGGAGCATATAGCGCCATGGCTATCGAAGAGGCCCCATACGAAGTCGTTAAAGTCGAAGGCGATTTTGAAGTTCGCGATTATGCTCCCCATCTCCTCGCCGAGACTTTTGTTGAAGGAGACTTTGAAGACGCTGGGAGTCGCGCTTTCAAGCGACTGTTTCGTTACATTTCCGGGGACAATCAGTCGCAAACAAAAATCTCCATGACTGCGCCGGTTTCTCAGCAGTCAGGTGAGAAGATTGATATGACTGCTCCGGTTGGGCAACAGAAGTCTGGAGATCAATGGGTGGTCAGTTTTATGATGCCCGCATCCTACGACATGGGAACCCTCCCTGTTCCTGACAATCCTCTGGTGACGCTGCGGCAAGTTCCTACAAGACGCATGGCAACAATTCAATACTCTGGTTTCTGGAGTGAAAAGAACTATCAGAAGAACAAGTTAAAGTTGGATCTCTGGATTCAAAAAGAAGGCCTGATGATTCGTGGAGAGCCTATCTGGGCACGATACAATGCACCGTTTGTCCCTTGGTTTATGCGTAGGAATGAAATTCTTGTTCCGGTCTCTAAATAAGAGGTGTTTGTCAAATTGCAGGGTAAGAACTCACAGTTTCGCACCGGAGAGGCCCAGTAAAGAAAACCCGCCCCAGGAAGGGCGCTCTCATAGAGCTAATGGTCGGCATGACTGGGTTCGAACCAGAGCCCCTGCACCCGAATCCTTTGAAACAACAGGAGGCTGATATGATGCCGAAGTGGAAAGAGTGTTTTTTTGTCAAAAGATGACTGGAATTCACCAACGTCCAGATGTGCAACCACCGAAGCTTTGAGAGCCTGAAAAGACTAGTGGTGGTGCTCTTCGTCTCCTCCCTTGACCAAGCCGGGGAAGCGCTCTGTCGCATACTTGCCATGGCAGGAAACACAGGCGGTGTTCATTTTGAAAAAGTAGAAATTGACCACATCCGCATTCTTCATCTCTGCGGCATGGGCCAGCATCCCCGCTGATTTGTGAAAGTCCATGTCCATCTCGATGAACTGCTGCGGCAGCACCCGGTGCAATTCCTCTTTCTGCGCATCGGTCAGTTTCTGCTTGAGAATAAAGCTCGCCTTGATCTTCTGGCCGACGGACGAAACCTTGTCCCATTCTCCGGCCGAAATTGCCGGAACCATCTCCATCATCCCCTGTTGGATCAAGCCCATTTCCTGGTTGAGCAGGGCAAGCAGTCCGGGGGAAAGTTGAACAGTTCGAGAGGTCTGGGCTTTCATCGGGTGGGCTTGTTCGGTATCCGGTTTCGCGTGCTGTTCATGATGCTCATGACTGGCAGCTACAACAAACTGGGGGAGACAGAAGAGGATGGCAACGATGATCAAGGACGTTCGTTTTTGCAACGGCATGACTTGACTCCTGTAAGTTGAAAAAAGGGTTTGGGGACGTTTCAAAAGTATAACAGGAATGATGAATTCAACGAGGGAGGGGGAACATAATACGTATTCTCGTCATTAATACCGGCATTATGTCCCCCGATTCCACCATCAATCTCCAAGAGCAGTGGTGTGTTGTTTGTGCCGATATGTCATAATCAAACTGAGGCCATTTGCCAGGTTGATGTCGATTGTTTTGATATTTATCTGTAGCTTCGCTGTTTACCCTTAAAGATATGGTCTAATTGTAGCTCCCGAGGAGAACACTTATGGAAATAAAATGGACCCCTGCTCTCAAGATTGGTCATGACGTAATTGACAGTCAACACGTAGAACTATTTAGCCTTTTTGATGAATTCGTGGAGGGTTGTGCGAAGGGCCGGGGCAAGGTCTCTGTCGTTGAGTTGTATCAAAGTCTTAAAGAGTACGTAGAGAAACATTTCCGTGATGAAGAGGCTCTGATGGCAAATTCGGGCTATCCCGGGCTTGAAAAACAGAAGCGCGAGCATCAAAAATTCCAGAGACAAGTTTCGGAACTAGGCACTACAATCTCCAGACAGGGCGTAACTTTGATCGAGTTGGTTCAGATGAATAAACTTCTGGTTAATTGGTTGGTAAACCACGTTCAAGATGTTGATCAGAAGTTTGGTGAGTATCTACGGGAAACTGGCGGTGGAGAATAGTTTTTGGCTTGCGAGGGAACAAGCCTGAGTTACGGCACAGTGGCGCACCTGCTTAAATCATCATTTAATGGCCTGGCACGCAAGTTCTCGAGGCCTTTAGCCTCCCAGGGAGGCCCATGAACACCTCTGAAAGAACACCCGCCCCGGACTACACGAAAGCTACATTCCTATGGCTCCTAAGTCATTAATATTAGTGAAACAGTTAAGCATTGTTTGCTGTGATTAATTTGTCTTGATTAATCCTGTAGGGTATGTATAATTCCACAAGTCTTGGGTAAAGTAACCAATAGAGGGGGGCATTTTGACTAGGTTGATTAAGGTTGAAATGAATGATGGCGTCTTGTGTCGAATGGCACCAAAAGCTTTGGATATGTTTCTTGCTCGAGATGAAGTCTCTCGATTCAGACGTTCTGATGGTTGGGTTGTGGTCGGAGTAGACCCGTTGAGAGACCCCAAGAAGAGACTTGCTTTTGATGGTGCTGAGCGTAGGGTGGCCGCCTGAGTTGATCTCCCATCTAAATCTAGAGTGTTTTATAGTCGTTGCCTGGAAAGGTTGCGGCTTTTTTGATTTTTGATACACCTCAAAAAAACCCCACAAGAACGCCCCAGAGAAGTCCCGGAACTAAATCCCGCCCCGGAACACCACGTCTACATTTCTGAGACATCAAATTGTCACTTAAGTGATGTGATTCGCACCGGAGGACAAAAGCAAGAGCGACATAGTTAGAAGGGCGCTCCTTGTAAATACTCCTCGGGATTACACGCTTTGAGCTTGCGACCCCCTGCTCCCGAAGCACAAGCGTTCACTTTGATCACTGTGCGTCCAGGCTGCGGAACATCCTGAGTTGTTTCTGAAAGCCCTCAGCGGATGTTGCGTATAACTTACTTTCTGATGGCATGTTTCTTCCGGGCGGATCTAACATATGCCCAAAAAAAGCCCCACTTTCCAGGAGGGGGAGAGTGGGGCAACGGGTTCTATGGGTTTTTAGGAGGTAAAAATGAAGAACTGATGTTCTGTTGGTTGATATATTACCTTTTTGGTCATGTATGTCAAGAAGAAAAATTATTGCTGCACCGCTTTTGGTGTTTTTTGGGTTCCGAACGTGAATGCTCTGATTTGCTGGGATTTTGGAAAGCTGACTCTCTGGTCCGGTCCTGTTCTGGTCCTGGGGTGAAAATTTGGGGTGGGGGGGGCCGGTTTGTGGAAATGAAGAAGCCCCAACCGAGGTGGCTGGAGCTTGGTCGTGAGTGACCAGGATATCCTTAGGTCATACGAAAATGAGTTGCGAGAGGCTTTGTATGAAGCTGTTGTCGAGCGCGGATTCCTTCCCTAAATGTTGTGACATACAAGGAAAGCCAACGGTTTAGTTTGAGTGCTTTCGTTGCAAAGAGATAAGATTCATTTCAGTTTTAATTTCTTGTAAATAGTTGCTATCCCTTAACAATCTTAGCCAAACCACTTCTTATCAAATGGAAAGTCTTCGATCGATGCCATTCTTTGATGTAGTGTTGCCTCCCGTTCTTAGTGGATCTCGACCAACAACAGCCCAACCATCAGAACGTTTGAAACGAGCAACTCTACCCAGAGAAAGAAGAGCATCAAGGGCGGATAAGCACACGTGATACTCTTTGCCATTTCTTAACTGCACCTCAATGCTTTGTGATGGCTTCAACCCGTAGAAGTAGCTATATTGTGCGAAGAAGAGGACTGCTGTTGTCGCAGCCATATAATAGAGAAGGTCTTCAGGCCGAACAGATTGGACAAAAATCCCACCAAGCATTTGCATATTTTCCATAGAGAGATTGGTAACTAAAACTTGCCAATAGCTGACGCCCATTTTAGAACTAAAAAACGCTAACCCAGCCAAAACGTTACAAAGCATCCCGCCAGCAATCGTTAAAAGCAGTGCCCCCAGAAGATGAAATCGATGTGGCTTTTGCCGTAGCGGGAAATGTGCAACTCCGATAGCCACCCCTAATAGGATCACAATACCTACTGTAAAAATGCCAGTTGTCAAAGTAAAAGCGACCCAAATAGTTGCCGTTAAAAGGGTCGCTACAAATCGTGCAGTATAAAGTTTTAAAAATTGAGCCAAGGAGTCAGGCTGAACAAAATTCTTTGAATGTTTAATGAGTAGCCAACGGTCGAGAAAGGATGTTTTCAATAAAACGTTTGAAAACTTCATCGTGCCACCTGATGTTCTGCTACTTTAAAAGCAACCCCTAGACATAATTAACGTCAGTATAGTTTAACTATGCACGAAAAAAATCATTCTTCAAGTATTAGAATTACGTAACATACGGTTTTCTGTTGCTTTGTTAGAGATGTTTCATGGAGAAGTGAGAGCTCAATAGTACAATTCTATTTTGTCTCAAAATGTTCATTATTACCTTTTTATTATGTTGATACATGATGTTTGGATAGATTCGGCGAAAGATGAATCAAGGTTTAAATTTATCCTGACTTAAGAAAAAGCCCCACAACTCAAGAGGTAGAGACTGTGGGGCAAACTCTTCTAATTTTAGGAGGTTGATGTGAAGGTCCTCTCAGACCCTCCTGTCACAGCAAGCCTTCGAGACTAGAATTAAAACAATTATTTGATATGACAGTCAATACAGAGTCCTGAACCCAGGTTAGGAACCCTTAAAAGGGCAGCATTTTCACGGTGCGGGGAATGACACGTCGTACATAGTATGTGCCCATCAAACAGTTTCAACTCTGTTTCCTTGAAATCATCCAAATAATTGGCATCATGTTCTACAAATATTGGGTGGTTTGTCTCTGGTTTTATTTCTTCGTTGTGACAACTCTTGCAAGATTGTTGAAGCAAACCTATGGTCTCCCAGTTGACACCATCGCCAAGTTCTTCTGGGTATTCTTTGTCAGTTGTGACCGCCTCAGGGTTTCCAGACTGATCTGGAATTACTGTTGCGTAGGTATGGCAACGATCACAAACATCCTGACAGATTAAGGGCTCATCTGAAAACGTGGCCTCGAAGTTATCCCAGCATATTGATGCTTTTTGATGGATACTTTGTGGCGCTGTGACTTCCTGCGACAGGACTATCCCTCCCTTTATTAAGAAAAGGAGGCTGACAATTGATACAGCTATCAGGTAAACTCTTTTTGTCACGTTAACCCCCTGTATTGAATCATCAAACAAACACTAAAGTTGCAAACAAAACAAAGCGACAAATGTTTCATTGAATGCCAGCAATCTTCTGTATCAGCTTCTCGGTAGATTTAGTTTTTTCTAGAACTTAATTGACCAGTTTAATCATTTACTATTGATTCCAATAAAAACCAGATCATATTGAGCCTGGCATTTCGGGCAGACGACTCTTTGCCTTTTTCTTTTTGGTTCGTTCCAGCCTTCTTCAAGATTTTTCTTTTCTGCCCCCCTTTGCGTGCCGATGGTTTTAGTCAATTTGTCTGTTTTGGCCTGCTCAGATTTTAATTTTGCGATGTATCTTTTAAGCGTTTCAATATCGTTATCTGTAATAGGGTGCTCGGCCAAGTAAGGCTTTGTTAGTACTTGCCATATGCTAAACCGATTGTTCATATCATCCGTTATAATTATTCGATCTTTACTATCAATATGAATGTCAGCCGGGCGATTAAAGCCCATTGAATGATTGGTTCGACTGCTTGCCATAGTGGCGTAAAGTACTTCCCCATTCTGTGTGCATGTAATTAGCGCCGCCATTTTCTGGTCAATGATATGAAGAAGTCCCTGGCTGTCGAAGGCCAAATCCCAAGGCTGTTCCAAAACCGAGGAGCCAGAGTTGTTCTTAAACTTAAATACCTTGATAAAGTTTCCGGCACTGTCAAAAATCTTGATTCTCGAGGAACCTGTGTCGGCCACATATAAGCGGCCTTCACTGTCTACAGCTAAACCATGGGGTGCCTTCAATTGACTATCAGGGTCTTCATTATCACCGACTTCAAAAAGCAACTGGCCGGCCGGGTCAAAGGCGAAAACTTTGTTGAGAGTAGAGTCTGAGACATAGAGCGTCTGTTTAGAAGAGTCTATGGCGAGCTTCTCAAGTTTTCCGAATTCAACATTTAGACCTATTCGATGTGTTGGATTTAAAGCATTATCAAAAACTGCTATGAAGCCTTTTTTTTGATCTATGACAAAGATGTTTTTTTCCGCATCGATTGTGACATCAACAGGCTCCTCGAAAAGAGGAAATGGCTTTTGAAAAAGGTCTCTGGTTTCTCCCTTTGCAAAATCAAAAACCTTAAGATCCCCACTTCCACTTTCAGACACCAACACAGTGTTGGTATCCAGAGTCGCTACACTTGTAGGTCTGCTTAGGGGTTGCCTAAAGCCTTCACCTAGTAAAGTTACAAGCAATTCTTTTTCTTTCGGATTTGCTAAATCGTCTTCGGAAGTAAATACGCCGACAAACTCAAGTCGTGGCTGATTGGGGGGCGTTGGCCACAGTCTTCTGACTTGGTCGTGATCTGCGGCGTAAGAGATTGTTAAAAATAATTGGGTTATAATTATAATAAAAACAATATGAATTGACGAATTCATTAGAAGACCTCGATCTATAAGGAGAAGCTAGAATCGCCTTAACGATTTTATCCACAGATAATTCTAAACACTGCGAGGCCGGTTATCTTTTTTTGAGATATAAGCAAGTTAAGGACCCGTAGTTTTCTGTCCCATCTTCACAGAAGGTTTGACCCTTTCAAAATTTTTATATTTGCCCCGTACTACCACCTGCGAGAGCCTGTGGTAGTTCATTACTATGTTAAAAATTATCATTAAGACATGAACTGTCAAGGCATCTATGTGGTTGGCCCTGCCGACCCTTCTATTTGTCCTAATCCTTTATTTTGTTTTGATGTAGCCTGATTAGCTGAAATGTGGTGCACCCCGTATGTCGTCTTCGTGGGCCGTGCAGCAGATGAATCT
Organism: Deltaproteobacteria bacterium IMCC39524; assembly: GCA_029667085.1. NCBI lineage: Bacteria > Deltaproteobacteria > Deltaproteobacteria bacterium IMCC39524. Next base: position 45,094 of record JARUHJ010000005.1, on the reverse strand, counting down.
CGGTCAACTATCTCTTGGTAAACTTTGTTTTGTCCCATGATAAGTATTTACCTGTGAATTCTAATCGGACAATTTCGAAGCCACTTTCATTGTGAATGATGACTAAGCGACCATTCTCCACCATTTTCCAGCGGTACTTACTGTTCCCATCTGCAAAAAATGGGAAAAATGAGTCATCAACCAGCTTATTTGAAACATTCACATGCGAAACCTGGACGTAAACATCGTCATTGCCTCTGAAATCTAATATGACTTTTTTGCCAGTGTTGTAGCTTGTAGATTGATATACACCCTGAGGCTCCAGGGCTTTAGATTCGCATCCGAACATAATAATCAGGAAAAAGGAAATGCCGAGAAATAATTTGTAATTCATAATACCTCTAGCTCTCTAGAACTAACGTTTCTGCTTTAAAGTGGGCAAAGTAGTATACCACTCCTAAAAATGGCCATTAGACTTTTCAATAACAACTTAGCTGGTAATGTTTAATTCCCCGCTATCAAAATGAGAGGTAAATATGACCCAATTACCCCCTCTACACATTGCCAAAACGAATGAATTCCTCGGCATCCTTCCTCGAATGGCCAATCGGCATGGCCTCATTGCTGGCGCTACTGGAACCGGCAAGACAGTAACCTTGAGAGTGCTCGCAGAGCATTTCAGTCGCATTGGCGTCCCCGTTTTTATGGCTGATGTGAAAGGTGATTTGTCCGGGTTGGCGAACGCCGGTGGTGACCACCCTAAGGTTATGGAGCGTGTAGAGACTCTAGAGCTTTCTGATTTTAAACCGCACAGTTTCCCGGTTGTTTTCTGGGATCTTTTTGGAGAGCAGGGTCATCCGATCCGAACGACTGTTTCTGAGATGGGTCCATTGTTGCTCGCGCGCCTGCTTGATCTCAATGCCACCCAGACCGGTATTCTCACCCTGGTTTTTAAGGTTGCCGATGATCAGGGCATGCTCTTGCTCGATCTAAAGGATCTTCAGGCCATGATTTGCTTTGTGGGCGATAACGCAAAGGAGTTCCGTACGACATATGGAAACATCTCCTCAGCGAGTATCGGTACCATTCAACGCTCGTTGCTTACCCTTGAACATCAAGGTGCAGAGGTTTTTTTTGGCGAGCCGGCTCTGAATCTGGATGATTTTATGCGAACCGATCCGGAAGGCTTTGGTGTCATCAATATCCTTGCTGCAGACAAGCTGATTCAGACACCCAAAGTGTATGCCACTTTCCTGCTCTGGCTGATTTCGGAACTCTTTGAACAGTTACCTGAGGTTGGGGACCCGGACAAACCTCGCATTGTCTTCTTCTTTGACGAAGCCCACCTGCTTTTCGATGATCCACCAGAAGCTCTGCTTGATAAAATTGAGCAGGTGGTAAGACTGATTCGTTCTAAAGGCGTTGGTATCTATTTTGTCTCCCAGAATCCGCTCGATGTGCCCGATGCAATCCTTGGTCAACTCGGCAACAGGATACAGCATGCTCTACGCGCATTTACACCTCGTGATCAGAAAGCGGTGCGGGCGGCTGCCCAGACCTTCAGACCTAATCCAGCCTTGGATGTTGAACAGGTGATCACCGAGGTCGGTGTTGGAGAAGCCTTGGTTTCGTTTCTCGACCGCAAGGGAATTCCCTCGCCCGTGGAGCGTGCATTGATTTGTCCTCCGTCCAGTCGCTTGCGGCCACTGGACTTTAAAGAGCGGGATAAGGTCCGGGCGGGGTCAATTGTTGGTGATTGCTATGACAAAGAAATTGACCGTGAATCGGCATATGAGCAATTAACGGCCAGGGCAGAGAAAAAGGACGTTGAGTTGCCGAAGACGAGTAGCCGCAGATCAAAAAAGAGCAATTCTGTTGAAGATATCTTTGGTGCTGCGGCGAAAAGTGCTGCAAGGTCCATCGGCACGCAGCTTGGGCGCCAGCTCATTAGAGGTGTGCTGGGTTCTTTGTTTGGTGGTCGACGATAAAAGCAGGCGAGAGGCAAATTGGTGCTATTTGAAATTCACATTTGTGACCAAAGGGGTTAACGAAGGCAGAACAAGAAAGGAGACAGTCTGATGGCAGCTAAATTTGAGTTAAAAAAAGCAAAAGACGGTCAATTCATGTTCAACCTGAAGGCGGCAAATGGCCAGGTTATTCTAACCAGTGAGCTCTACAAACAGAAGTCGAGTGCCGAAAACGGCATTGAATCGGTGCGCAAAAATGCCAGCCGCGAGGGGGCTTTTGAAGTTAAGGCGAACTCCAAGGGAGAACCATATTTCATCCTGAAAGCAACCAACGGGCAGGAAATTGGCCGGAGCGAATATTATTCCGGTAACTCTGCTATGGAGAACGGAATTGCTTCTGTCAAAACTAATGCACCTGATGCCAAGGTGGATGACACAACCGCCTAGGTAGAGATAGCTTCAGAGCAAAACAAAAGGGCCGGGTTATAACCCGGCCTTGAATATACTCTTCCTCGTGATTCAATTCTATTTGTCCAGGTGAACATCCATTTGTGGAAAAGGAATGTTCAAACCTGCTTCACCGAATCCCCGATAGACTTTCTCCAACATGTAAAAATGTACAGCCCAGTAATCGGCTGCGTTAACCCAGGCTCTGACAGTAAAATTCACTGAACTGTCGGCCAGTTCTCCCAATTCAATAAATGGTGCCGGATCCTGTAACACCTTCTCGTTGGAGGTGAGCAGCTCGCTTAAGACCTGTTTTGCTTTGTCGATGTCATCGCCGTAAGCAATGCCGAAGGTCCAGTCCACCCTTCTGGTCGGCTCCGTGGAATAATTTACCATAGAGGATGTTGAAAGCCCTCCGTTAGGAATTATAACGGTTTTGTTGTCAGGAGTTTTGAGAATTGTGTTGAATATCTGGATGGCATTAACAGCACCGGTATAACCTTGAGCCTCAATGACGTCGCCGACCTTGAATGGCTTGAATATAAGAATCATGACGCCGCCAGCGAAATTCTGCAGAGTCCCCGAGAGTGCCATTCCGACAGCCAGGCCGGCTGCACCAAGGATAGCAATGAATGAGGTCATCTGAATGCCAACCATCCCCAAGACACTCACTACAACCAATATTTTGAGCAGTGTAGACACAAGGCTCGTGAGGAATGGCCTGAGAGATGGGTCAACTGCGCTCTTTTCCATCCTCCGGCTCAATCCGCCTGCAATCATATTTGCCAGCCAGAGTCCGATGAGCAGCGCCAGAATCGCGCCAACCAACTTAGGTCCCCAGACCACAAACATGTTGATCAACGTATCAACATACTGCCCGCTGTCCTGTAATTTGTTTTCCATTTGACCTCCTAAAAGTTTTATTGAGTGTTTTCGCCATCAAACGTTATCTTTTGACTACTCGTGAAGGATACTACCGGGGTTAGAAAAATCAATTTAACCAAAGATAATCAGGGGAGTGGGAGTGCTTCTCTTGAAGGTTCTTCCCGGTAACGTTCTGTCCATGAAAATGCCTGAGAGCAAAAAGAAAGAGCGCCCCCGGGTCGGTCTCCTCGTAAATGCTGGTCGGAATGACTGGATTCGAACCAACGACACCCTGCTGCCGAATCCTTTGGGAAATTTCTTAGCTCAGTTCTGGTTTGCATTGGTTTGACAATTCTTTGAAGTAGTAATGGGCCGTAAAGGGGGGTATGCCTTGTGGCTTGCAGGTAGTTTAGACTTAAATATAGGAAATCTGTCATGGATGTTACAGAAAAAGTTCCAGAAGTCATGCGTTCAGAAGGTGAACCTCTCAATGCCGGGAAAATAGCTGAACTTGGAGGCCTTGACCGTGAGGATGTCGACAAAGCAATGACTAAGCTGAAAAAAGAAGAAAAGATTGTTTCGCCAAAGCGCTGTTACTGGACACCGGCATAGAGAGAGCTCATTTCTGATAAAGCTCGAAAACTCTTCTCTTTCTCTACAGTTTCAATCAGCAGGGAACAGAAGTTTTACCGTACATCCGCCCCCTGGAGTTTCTTCTAACCGGACCTCTCCCTTGAACCTGTCTGTGATCTTGTTAACCGTGGCCAACCCAATGCCTGTGCCTACAGTGTCGCGAGAAGTCGACCCGCGAACAAAGACCTCAAAGACAGACTTTCGTTCCTGTTCCGGAATACCCGGTCCGTGATCAAGGACAATGAGAGCCTGGTGTCTACTGTTCGTTTCGCCCAAAATTTCTATCAGACCACCCTCTTTACAGCCATAACGTACCGCATTCAATAGTACATTGCTGATCAACTCATACAGCAGGGTTTCAGGGATTTTCAACTTAGGCAGTTCACCAGCAGAGACAAGCACTTTCTTTGCATCAATCTCGAACCTATTGTCGAGCAGTACTTGCTTTACTATTTCGTTCGTGTTGACAGGCGTGTTTGTTGGCTCGATGTGTTCAGCTGTCGAAAAACACAACATGTCCTCGATGATGCTCAACATGCGAGCAGCTTGAGTTTCGACCTCTTTCAACATGAAAAGCCCGTCACCTTTGAGCACGTCTCCATATTTATCCTTGATGAGCTCGGTATAACATGTGACTCCAGTAAGAGGTGACCGCAGATCGTGCGACACGGTGTGGGCAAAAGATTCAAGCTGCTTATTCACATTCATCAACTTTTCTGCGGCCTCTTTGCGCCCGGTAACATCCCGACAGACTGCGAGTTTCTGGATTTCACCCCGATACCCATAAACGGGCGAATGGATGACTTCATAGGTATGGCTGTCCTGATTGAAATCACGTTCTTCTACAACGTTGCCGGAAATAATCTTTTCCCAGGGGCAATCCTCACAAGGTTTTTCACGACCATGAATAACGTCATAACATCTTGCCCCTTTTTTTGAGCCAAAGACTTTTTCCATGGCCTTGTTAAAGAAATCAATACGCAAGTCGGCAGTGACGATGTAAGCCAAATCAGTCATGCCATCGAGGATTGAGAGTAATGCAGCTCTTTCCTCCTGCAGTGCCGAAGTACGACGTTCAACCGCCTCTTCGAGTTGCTCACTATGAACACGAAGCTGGCTCTCCATTACTTTTTGAGACGTAATATCAATAAAGGTTTCGATGCCGCCAACCATCTCACCATCCAGGTGTAGGAAATCAATGTTTTTGCTGATGACAATCTTATTTCCTTCCCTGGTACGGATATGACATTCAGCGCCAATAATCGGTTTCTCCGGGGTGTCGGCGTCATAAAGACCGCAGCCACGTCCACATTCAATCCCTTCAAGGATAGAACAGCGCTGACCGACGATCTCTGCTGAAGGGTATCCGGTTATCCTTTCTGCTTCCTTGTTCCAATAGACAACATTGCGTTTGTCATCGACAATAAAGAACCCACTAGGGATTGTTCCCATGATCTGTTTTTTAGACAGAGCTGCTAAGAGTTGATCTTTACTGAAACCCATGGAAAGCCTCTCGTTGGAAACCGGCCTGATCTTAGCTTCTAGAGATTAATGTTAGTAAAAAACAATTAATGCTTGCCAATATAGTTTAGTGCTGTATTTATGTACAGCCATTTTCATACTAGCAACTGGCGGAAAACTTGGGAGCGGGAGGGGAGACAGAATTGTGGAATTGAAAAAGCCCCCAGAAAAATCCTGAGGGCTTTAGTTTGCGATATTGCCGCCTGAGTTTAATTAGAAAAACGTCAACAGGTTAAGCAACCGGCTTGCCGGGAGGGCTGGGGCAGGATTGAAGTTATGTGATTGTTGCTGTAATTCAATCAATGGGAATGTTTAAAGCAAGCCCTTATCGTTAAGCGAGTTGCTTCTCAGTTGGACGCAACCTCCTGTTGGACAGGTCGTCCTTCAAGAATCCATTGCTGGAGACCACCCTCTACCACCACAACATGCATATACCCTTTACCAACCAAATATCTTGCTGCGGTTTCTGAGCGTTTTCCTTTTAAACACATAATCGCAATTTTTTTGTTTTTAGGGAGTTGCGATAGATTGACATTAAGATTGTCGAGAGGAATATGCTTTCGCTTCGCATGATTGATATGAAACTTGTTTGCGTCTTCTTCGAGGTTGATGTCAAGCAGGAGTACATCCTCTGTATCCAGTAGCTTTGATAGCTCTTCAGTTGAGATCTTCTTTACTTCGACCTCGGGTAAAGTATTCGTGCTTTCCAAAGGATAGCCAGCTTTCTCCCAACTGGGGAGACCCTCTCGGAAGGCGTAAACATTTTCATATCCAAGCTCCACAGCTTTCTCAGCCGCTCGCCAGGAAGCAACGCATTTAACGCCAAGACAATAGAATATAAGCGGTTTTCTTTTGTCGACAGGCAGCTCATATTCCATCATTGCCGGAATGATGTTGATAGAGCCCTTGATATGTTTGTGCTCATATTCCATTGGACTCAACGGAAAGATAACAAGCGCCTCGTCTTTGTCCATCATTGCTTTCACGCCGGTTGCATCGATATCGTGATAGCCGTTTTTCGCAACGGAAAGGCCTGAAGTCACCAAGACAAATAAAATACTTGCCGAAAGAAACAGCAAAATATTTTTCATTTTCACCCCCTGGATTGAATAATCTAATCGCCACAAATCTTTAGGCGTACATCTAAGGACAAACTCGGACCCTGAATAAATTAATACATTTTAGTGTGTTCAGTCAAATGTTTTGGTGGGTGTGCAGGCTGTTACGATGTCATTGTTCGTACGATTGTCGTAAATGCCCCAGAGAAGCCCCGGAGACAAAAATTAAGAGCGACCCCGAAAAGGTCGCTCCATGTACATACCGGTCGGGGTGACAAGATTTGAACTTGCGACCGGTTCACGAATTCAAGGTTGTTGCAGTGAAAGAGCCGTCGAAGTTAGCCGGCTGGGTAAGGAACACTGAAGCGCTTGAGACCATTGTTTGATAGAGACCATGCCCGGGTCGGTCTATTCTCTTGCCGAGCGGTTACTGGAGTCTGTTAAGTAGCAGTGAAGCAAAACTGAGGACAAAGAAGAAACCGCACATATCGGTAACTGTTGTTAACAGCGGGCTTGAAACCAGTGCCGGATCGAGCTTGATCCGTTTCAGCAACAGGGGGATCAAGCCGCCGAGGCAAACGGCAACGACGGTATTAACGGCCAAAGCGCCGCCGACCACCAGACCCAGAAATGGATTGCCTTTCCAGAGATAGGCAATGCCACCGAGCAGAATCCCGAGAGCCAGGCCGTTGAGGATGCCAAGACTGATTTCCTTGCCAAGAACCCGCATGATTTCCGTAGGGCGCACCAGCCCCAGAGACAACTCGCGCATACTGACAGCCACCGCCTGGTTTCCCGAGCAGCCGCTCATGTCACTGACCATCGGCAGAAAAACAGCCAAGGCTATGACAGCCGTGAGGGTGTCCTGATAGAGAGCGATGACACTGGCGGCGATGATGTTCAGCAGGATATTCAGGGACAGCCAGGAGAGTCTGCGTCCCGACCGGGACAAGAGGGGCATGGAACGGAACTCCTCGCCACCTACGATACCGGACAGACCGAGGAACTGCTTTGTGCTCTGCTTCTGATGCGCTTCTTCTACCGCCTCGGGCAGAACGATGCCGAGCAGTTTTGCCTCGGCATCAATGACCGGAACACCAAACAGGTTGTGTTCTTCAAAAAAATTGCGTAAATCATCCAGCGAGGCGTCGACACTCACCTTGTAGGGGTTGCCGATCATCAGGCTGCTGAGCCTGGCATCGCGGCTGGGAAAGAGCAGATCGCGCATGCGCAACACACCCTGCAGCCGGTTGTCTTCATCAGTCACATAGAGATACTGGACGTTGTAATCGGAGTATTCCTCACGGTTGGCCTGCAGGTCATCGAGGACATCCTGGACGCGCTGGTCAGCACGGAAGTCGAGGTATTCGGAGAGCATCAGACCGCCTGCAGTATCAGGAGAATAAGTCAGAAACTGCCGCGCTTCTTCGGCCTCCTCAGGATCCATCTGGTCGATGATCGCTTGAGCATCCTCTTCATCAAGTTCGCCGAGCAGGTCGGCAATATGGTCGCTGTCCAGCTCTTCCAGGATGGCAGCCGCCTGTTCCGGCGGGAGGTCTTCAATGAGATCGGCAGCCTGGGTATCGGAAATGTCTTCAATGACTTCGGCCGCGTCTTCAGGTTCAAGCAGGGTCAACAATCGACTCTGCTCAGTTGCCGTCAGGCGAGAGACCGCGAGCGCCGTATCGGCGGGATTGATACTGTTCAGAAAATCGTTAATCTGCTCCGGGTCGTCTCTCCCGACCAGTTCCGATAACTCTTCCCATGGCTTTTTAAGCTCCGGAGTCTGCATAACACATCCAATATGAGTGAGGGGTTGATTTGACTTTCAACCGAGAGCCAGAGCCGCATAGACACGGGCAGCGGCTTCAACCTCGGCCAGGCTGGTCTGCTCATCGGCGGTATGTGCTGTTTCCAGTGACCCCGGCCCAAGAATGAACGGTTTGCTGCCAGCCTGGTAGAAGAGGTTGCCATCGGAGTGGGAGCGGAACGGCACAAATTCCAGAGGCAGGTTGAGTAGTGGATAAACCTCTTCGAGAATCGTTGACAATTGTTTATCAGGCCCCAGTTGATAGCCCCCGGATTCGAACGCGCAATCGAACTCAAGTTCCAGCCCCTTGATCGCTCGTCGAGATTTGGCAAGAAGCGCTTCTAGGTCACGGCGTACAGCAGCCGGGTCAGTATCGGGAGAAAGGTGCAGGTCGATCATCGCCTCGCAGCGGTCGGGCACCACGAAGCCCGCTCGCGATGAGCTCATCTCGCGGATCGAATAAACCAGTTTCGATGGGGTCTGGTCCAGCAACGGCGAGCGCTCCAGTAGCAATAAGACCCGCAGCATCGACTCGATTGCGTTGTGGCCGAGCTCTGGCAACGAAGAGTGGATACGGCGACCCTGGGTGACCAGGGATATTTCCATATAACCAAAATGGCTGAAGGCCGGCAACATCGACGTCGGTTCGCCGATAATCACCCGCTCGGGACAATGCTCCTGCAGAAACCGCATGCTGCCATCACCGTTTTCCTCTTCGCCGACCGCCAGCAGTAATCCGAGCGAAGGGCGCTGGGCCTCAGGCAAGGTCGCCAGCGCCAGCCAGGCCTCCACCATCGCCGCGCAGCCGCCTTTCATGTCGGCACTGCCCAGGCCGCGCACAACACCCCATTCTTCGACGGCAGCGTACTCGTCGATATCCCAGGCAGCGACCGTATCGACATGTCCGACCAGGTAAAGAGAGGGCTCACCGGGCCCCATAGTGGCCACCAGGTTGTAACGCTCCTCCTCAACCTCCTGGCGGCGTAATTGAATTCCATCTATGGTCAATCGATCTTCGAGGTAAAGCTGGATGTCCTCTTCTTTCCCTGAAGGGGAGTAGATATCGATCATGTCCATCAGCGTCTTTCGCAGGCGCTGCGGGTCGATCTCTTTCCAGACCTGCTCTAGTAAGTTGTTCATTATCAAGCCTTTGTCCGTCTTTTCCGCTTCTTGGAAAGATTCAGGGTCATGTAAACGTGTTGCTGGATGTTGTCAAAACCCTGTTTTTTAAAGAAATGGATGCCGGCCTCGTTGTCGGCGTCTGTGTCGATGATGATCATGCGCACCCCTTGCTCAATCATCCGATCCTTGATCTCTTCAAACAGGGCTTTTCCTGCTCCGCATTTCTGCAAACCGGGACGGGTTCCGATCCAGACCAGATAACCGTATTTCCAGGCCGAGTTGTGTTTCTCCACGGTGGTGCCGAGGGCAAAGCCCACAACCTCCTCATTCAACTCTGCAACAATGCAGAGTTCACTGTCCGAATTAAACAGGGTGGTGATTTCATATTCGTCCCAGGTCCGGTACATGCTGGAAGAATATTCCGACGTGAAGAGCTGTTCTCCGAGATGGAAAACGTCAGCCAGGTCGTCAATGGTCATGATGCGAATAACAAGTTCTTCGGGGGAAAGTATTTTACTCATATGTCACCATCAGCTGGGCAAGGCACACGCATGTGCATGGTTGTTTTAAAAACTCAGGGCCGCGGATATTCCTCTGGATTAGCGGGGGACAACAACTTATCATCACTCAAATTCTTTAAAAAACATAGCCAAAAAATAACTGTCCAAACAGTTGTTTTTTAGGATGTAAGGCGGCTTTACTCTGAAGCTATAGGGCCTCGGATATATACCTGAGAACAAAAAGAAAGAGCGCCCCCTTAGAAGACCACTCCATGTCAACACTGGCTAGGACGATAAGACTCGAGCCAGCGGCTCCCTGCTCTCGGAGCAGGAGCGTTCGCTCGGCTACGCGCTTCGTTCTCTCTGCGTCCAGGCTTCTGAGCCGTGTAAGGGGGCAGTCGTTTTTATCCTGAAACCTTGACAATTGCTCTGCCTCTACTTTTCCCTTCCAGGATAAGCCCGATACGTTCTTCGAGTGCTTCCAGGGAAGGTAGTTCAGTCGTAATCTTCTCAAGACGGTCAAGCTTCCAATCGGAGGCGACCTTGTTCCAGACCTTCATGCGCATATCGACCGGGCAGTTCACTGAGTCGACGCCAAGTAGAGTGATCCCATTTATGATGAAAGGGAAGATCGAGGAGTGGAGTTCGGCCGATCCGACATTGCCGCAGCAGGTTACTGAACCACCGTACTGGGTCGTTTTGATCGCCGTTGAGAGGATGTTCCCGGCAACTGTATCTATGGCCCCGGCCCAGCGCGGTCTGAGGAGTGGCCGACCACTCTGATCATCGGCCTCTTCAATGCTAATGACTTCTTTGGCGCCAAGCTCAACAAGATAATCCGCTTCATCAATGATGCCGTTAACAGCAACGACATCGTATCCGCTTTTCACCAAGATCGACAGGGCGATACTGCCCACGCCACCCGTAGCTCCTGTCACAAGGACGGGTCCCTTATCCGGGGTGACACCGCTATTCATTAATTTGAAACAGGAGAGGGCAGCAGTAAACCCGGCGGTCCCATAGATCATACTTTCACGTAAAGTCAGGTTCTTCGGTAATTTTACAACCCAGACCGCTGGTACGCGGATGTATTCGGCGTATCCTCCAGAGGTGTTCATTCCCAAATCGTAACCAGTAACCAGAACCTGCTCTCCAGGCTTAAATTCAGGGCTGCTACTTTCTGCGACAACACCGGCGGCATCAATGCCTGGTGTATGGGGATAACTTTTCGTAACGCCTTTGTTGCCTGAGGCCGAGAGGGCATCTTTATAGTTGAGGGATGAGTATTGAACGTTGATGATTACTTCTCCCGCGGGTAAATCATCAATATGCTTTTGCTTGATCTCACGGACAAATTGTTTGTCTTTGACTTCCGTTACGACCATGGCCTTGAAGCTAATGTTTTCCATTGATATCTCCTTAGAAGATGGGGAAAGCCCAAGTCATTCCCACGTTTAACACGACATTCCAATCCTAACATGGATTATGTTCAGCGCCATTTGTCGTTCAGAGTCCAGGCAGGTCTAAGAGGATTGATGTCGTAACGCTAAAATTGAAAGGCCCTTGGGATCTCCAGGGGCCTATTTGTCTCATGTGTCCCGTCCTGAAATAAGTTTACAACTAGGAAGCTTATTTATGGACAGTAAAGACAGCAAGCGAAAGAGATGAACAAAATGAACAGTTATTCCTGGCAATAAAAGTGCAAATTTCTTTCCTGACCCTTGACAATAAAAAATTGATAATTAACTTCACCCTTAAGAGGGGCTGCGGTAGCCTTTTACATCCGAGTGTCTTCCCAACCGGTTGTTTTTGTGCTTCTTTTGCGGTTGCAAGCGGATTGGCAGTTACTCGTTTTAAGGAGAGAAAATTCTCAATATCAACACGGAAAAAAACGAAAGGAGGTCTTGAAAATGGCAATGGATATTTTGAGAGAGATGGAAAATCTTCGGCGAGAAATTGATGGTGCTTTCAAAGGGTTTGGAACGGGAGCGTTTTTGGAGCCATCCTTTCTTCCCGGAGTTGGTCTGCAAAGATTCCCGCAAGTCAACCTGGCACAGGACAAGGACAACGTCTATGTGGAAGTTCTCGTCCCCGGTGTCGATGCCAAAGATCTGGAGTTGACAGTAATGCAAGGTACTTTGACCCTTTCGGGAGAGCGTAAGGACGTTACGAATACTGAGAAAACCTGGCTGCGTCGTGAGCGCGGGATGGGTAAATTTATGCGTACCATTGACTTGCCCAACGAGATTGATTCCGACAGAGTTGTCGCCAGTTTCGAGAATGGAGTTCTGCTGGTGACACTGCCGATTCAGGAAAAAGCCAAGCCGAGGAGAATCAGCGTCAAGGCCAATTAGGATGATGAAGAATAACAGATCATAGAGGAGGTGACGTTATGGGACAGAAAGATATCTCCGTGAGTGGTGACCATAAGGTAGAGAAAAGGCAACAATCAGATGAAGTTTTCATTCGGCCCGCTGTTGATATTTTTGAAACCGAACAAGGCCTGACTCTGGTGGCCGATTTGCCGGGAGTTGATAAGGACGAACTGAAGATTGACCTTGACCAGGGACTTTTGACCGTGCAGGCCAAAGGCAAATCACTTATGAGTGGCGATTCGATCAGACGTGAATTTCTACATGGCAGCTTTTATCGACAATTCCAACTTTCAGATGAAATAGATTCGGAAAACATTGCTGCAGAAATGAAGAACGGAGTTCTGACCCTGCTCTTGCCCAAGTCAGAAGCCGCCAGACCTCGGCGTATCGAAATCAAAACAACTTAGGCCGCTTTAGAATCTTGAATTCAGCCCCACCACCCTCCGGGTCGTGGGGCTTTCCTTTGGCATAAATTGGGTGTCTCACAGCGAATTAAAAACGGCTATAACCAGTCTTTTGAATGAGTGACCTGATTGAACTGTCAATGTGGCATCACTTGGTTCCGGGTGCGCAAACGGACCATTGCCATAAGCTCTGGTCCGTTTGCCTTGATAGCATAGATATAGTTGCAGGGCGAAGAGGCGACAACTATCTTAACACCTGCCGAGAAAGAGCTGCATCACAATGAATAAGAATACTCTCCTGTCGGATTCCCAAGGTAACGGCAAATCGTAATAAATAAGAAAAGACCGTTGAGGACAATCCCCAATAGAGTTAACCATGCATGATGTAAGGGCAGGTAACTGCATTGGAAATACAAATTATTACGTTACACTGTCATTTGATTTGAACCTTTTCGTTAAATACAGAAACTTTTGGTGTGCACTTTTGGTATGACTTTGCCAGTGACAGCATAGGGCTCTGGATGGCAGGCCGTTTCTTTTTGCACGCCAGGCGGAATTTGAAAATCGTGTCTGGACCGGTGTCCAATATGAGAACCAAAAATTGCTGCAAAAGTGAATTTCTGCGGCGAACGACAAAGGATATTCTAAACATATGGGATTAAAACAAACTTGCAAATTCGAGTGGCTCTCATATGTCAAGTTGGCCGTTATTGCCCCTTTGATCCTGTTGGGCCTGTCCGAGGACCTGTCCGCAGCGCAGAACGGTCCGGAAGTAAAAACGCCGCCTGCCGTTTCACAAAGCACTCCTGAAGAACCGAAACTTTCCGCGCTTATTCCACTCTCTGCGGAGTTGTCAGCGCGTTTAGCCAAGCTCGAAAACATAAAATTGGGTCTCCCTGATTTGGCCGCGATCAAAAAAGATTATTCCGAAATCGATGAGCGGATTAATGCTGTTTCGAAAAAGCTTGAAAGCTTAAGGGCAATGCGAGCAAGCCAAAACGTCAGAGGCCTCAGTCTCAATATGAGTTTTGCATATGAAAAGGTGCGTCTCAACAAAATCAACCTACCCCTTGAGATGGCCATCGAACGCCTTGATGCGTGGGGCAGAGAATGGCAGGCTGAAAAACAGCGCTGGAAGGATTGGCAGTCTTCATCCTTATTCAAGGATCGTTCCTACAGTCAAATCCGGACGACTTTCGAAAAAACCGATGCGACCATAGACGCCGCCCTCGGATTTATTTCGCGGCAGATGGAACCCCTGTTGGCAACTCAGACAGTAGGCGCCGGACTCAAAGCAAAAATCGACGGCCTGGATGTAGAAATGATTGCCCTGCAGGGAGAAACGATCCAGCGGGAACCTCTGTTTGGCAAGACTCCACCGATGTACTCGCTGGATTATTACGCTCAATTCAATCGAAATTTGTGGGCCGTAGCATTGGGAAGTCTGAAGTTCACACCTCGACCGGGTGAAGAGTTTTTTAAACTGCACGCCCTTGAATTGGGAGTTCTTGTCTTTATCCTTTTAATAGTCTTCGCTGTAATTTATCGCAAACGCCAGGCCATCGCAGAATCAGAAAACTGGGCTTTCGTGGCGGGTCGACCTTTTGCGGTCGCCTTATTCGTGACGACCCTGATTGCCATAGTCCAGATGCAATTCTGGACATCTACACCAAACATGGTGAGAACATTCTTCTTGGTCATCGGCTGCATGTCCTGCCTTCGTCTACTGCTCAAAGTGCTGCAAAGTCGCTGGGCAAAGAAGGTTTCTTGTGGTGTGATGTCCCTATTTGCCGCCTCCGCGGTCTTGAATATGTTGGACCCGCCTTCTCCGATTTTCAATCTCTTCATCTTGGTGACCTCGGTTGTGGTCCTGGTATTCGCCCTCAAATTGGCCGCTGAATGCCGTCTTTCGGAGAGTGGCCCTTATCCACTTTGGGGGGCACGGATGCTCGCCGTGTGGTTTGCCGTCATCCTGATTGCGCAGATCCTGGGTGATACCGGGTTTGCTTACTCAATGTTCGTCAATTCGGTAACAAGCATGGCGTTTACTGCACTCTTCGTCTTGTTTATCTACCTGCTCCGCGGAGGCATCCATTGGGTCTTCTTTTCATCTCCTTTGTGGCAAATCAAACTATTACGCAGCGATGCTCAGAAGAATGAACGGAAAGTTCAGGTCATTGTAGAAACGGTCATTACTCTATTTCTGATCTTGCCAGCAATTCTATACATCTGGAACCTGTTCGACAGCTATCCGGAAGCATTGAGCGGACTGTTCTCGCCGGGTTTTGATTTGGGCGGACAAAGGATTACGCTCGGCCTGATCATCGCTGCAATTGCCGGCCTTTACGGCTCATTTTATGTTTCCCAGGTTGCACCGAAAATATTGCTCGACGAGCAAATTCTGGGGCGACATGTTGATCGCGGAGCGAGAGGGTCCATCGGCCATCTAATCCGGTATCTGATTATTTTTGTCGGGCTGCTGCTGACGTTTGCGCTGCTCGGCTTCAACCTGACGAACGTCACGATCATCCTGAGTGCTCTCGGTGTCGGTATCGGCTTCGGCCTACAAGGAATTGTCAACAACTTCTTAAGCGGATTGATATTGCTCTTTGAGCGGCCCATTCGGGAAGGCGATACGATCGTACTGGGCGAGCAATGGGCACAAGTCAAACAAATCGGCATGCGGGCGACGATTATCGAGACCTTTGATAAGTCGGAAATGGTTATTCCCAATGCGGATATGATCAACAACCATGTCACGAACTGGACCTTGAGCAATCGCCAGGTGCGTCTGTCCATTCCTGTCGGTGTGGACTACGGTTCCGATGTGCCCCTCGTGGGAGGAACCCTTCTGGCCTGTGCACATGATAATAGTTTTGTGATGAAGTCACCAGCCCCGGAGGTGTTGTTCTTAAACCTCGGCGAAAGTTCTCTTGACTTTAAATTGCGTGTCTGGCTCGCGGATGCTGATGATCTCTTGACAGTGAAGAGTCAGCTTTATCATGAGATCTTAAAGAGATTCCGCGAAAAGGGGATCGCGATACCGTTTCCGCAGAGAGATCTGCACCTGTACGGAGTGGGTCGTTCTGGGATCGAAAGCCCAAAGAATCTTGACAAAGGACTTTCTCCTGAGGGTGACCCCGTTTGAACGATAGGATTGAAAGCTACGTAAAGGAAGAGTATTAAAGCTAGATTTATCTCATCATAGTTGGTACCAGGGCAGGGAGGTTTCCACACAGAATAAGACCCCTCGACGCCCCTCCGTACCGGATCTGCCCCGGAGTCAAGCCCCCGCCCCGGAAGATGTCAATGCTAGAGGCCTGCGACCCCTGCCCCCGAATTCGTTGGACTAAATAACGGTCGTCGCCATAGCCCCTCCCCCATCAATTGAGTGACGTAAGCCTTTTAAAAGCCGTCAATTGCCTGATGTTTGACGATGATTGTTAAACCCCTTAAAACGGTTAGAATATATCCATGAGAGAAACGAACCTCGCCAATAGTTCTGGTTAAGAGGAGACCAAGAGCATTTCCTTGGGCAATCTAGGCTGACTTTAGGAGGGCCCATGATTATTCTGGCCCATGATGGTTCGATCTATAGCGACTGGGTCGCACGTTACGCTATACGCATTGCTGCATCAGAACAGGATCGGAAGTTACTTTTACTTCATGTCCAGGATGGCAAGATCTGCCCTGAAGTCGTTGAGTCCCGTTTAAGCATGATAGCAAGTGAATGCGACTCCTTTGATGTTGAATTCCTGCCGGAGCACTTGTCTCTTGGCTCATCAGTCTACCGAAGTTTAAGACAAGCGATTCCACCAAGTCCGGATGCCCTGTTTATCTGCGGCACACGGGTAAAATCACGTAAAAATCATTATCTTGCCGGGTCTGTCGCTGAGAAGCTGTTGCGTATGCACGAATGTCCGATTTTGGCTCTAAGGGTCGTGCAGCCAGGTCTGCTCGGAAGTCCACACGATCTTCTGCTACCTCTCGCTGGTCATCTTCAAGGGTTTTCACGGGTCGAGCCTATATTGCGGAGGTTGGCAACCCAACTTCGATCAGTACACGTGTGTCGCATCATGCAGGTCAATTCTTTGCGGCACCCACATCTGTCCCCAGCCATGGAACATATCCTGAAGCGAAAAGGCAGCTCGTACCTGAGCAAGTTTCGATTTGAAATGGAAGCAACCCTTGATCCTGTTCCTTTCCGATGCGATCAAAAGGTCATAATCTCCCCAGATTGGGCACACGAAGTTCTTATGCAGGCCAATCGTTTAAAAGCGCAACTCCTGTTGCTTGGCCTGAGTGAGCGCAGTCTTGCCTACCGTGTCTTGCATAGCGCGGCCATAGAGAAGATCCTCCATGAAACGCCGTGTGATATTGGTATATATCGGGGCTAATGAACGATTCTTTGCAAATACAGAATATTCCGACTGAGCGGGTTTTCAGAACTCTCGGCAGTCAAAGGCAAGGACTGAACAGCGCTGAAGCTGCTGAACGTCTGAGTGAGGTCGGGCGGAACAGTGTTGAGGTTCGCGACCCGGGGCGCTTGGCCCGGAGCCTGCTAAGGCAGTTTACCAACTTTTTCACGTTGTTGTTGTTTGTCTCGGCTGCGATTTGTTTTGTCGCTGAAACACTTCAGACCGGCCAAAGCATGGTTCTCCTCGGCTGGGCTCTGGCCGGCGTTGCTTTGCTCAATGCCCTGTTCAGTTTTATCCAGGAATACCGAGCAGAGAAAGCCATGCAGGCCCTGCGTGGCTTCCTGCCGCCAAAAGTAGAAGTGATCCGTGATGGAAAGACCAGGACAATATTGGCAGAACTTTTGGTGCCGGGTGATTTGCTGCTGCTCAGTGAAGGCGTTCGGGTTCCTGCCGATGCACGTATGGTCGAGACCGAAGAGCTCGTGGTCAATAATGCCCCCCTGACCGGTGAAGCCAACCCGATAACCCTCACGGCTGAACCGGTCAAGAGCAGGTTGGTGGAGAGCAATAACATTGCCTTTGCCGGTTGCCTGGTGATGCGCGGTCGTGGTCTGGCGGTTGTTTTTGCCACCGGACTGCGCACGGAGTTTGGCAAGCTCGCGCATCTCTCCCAGGCGATTCGGCGCACGGCCTCGCCGCTGGAGCGGCAGACTGCGCATATGGTACGGGTGTTGACCGTCATTGCAATCAGCCTCGGAATGGCTTTCTTTCTTTACGGGGTATTCAGTGGGCGACCACTTTCGGTTAATCTGGTCTTTATGATGGGGATCATCGTTGCCAATGTCCCGGAGGGCCTGTTGCCGACGTTTACTTTGGCACTGGCGATGGGAAGCCTTCGCATGGCTCGCAAGAATGTACTGGTCACCAGTTTGAATGCTGTCGAAGCACTTGGCGCAACCCAAGTTATCTGTACCGACAAAACCGGCACTCTCACCCAAAACAAGCTTTCTGTCAGCCGGCTGTTGCCTCCTACCTCAATCGAAGACATGACGATCGCTGAGGATCGTGAGCGACTTCTCGGGATGGCGCTATGTGCTTCTGATGTGCATCTGGTGGATCAGCATTACAGCGGTGACCCGCTGGATGTAGCGGTCGCCCAGAGGGTCGCAGAGGAATGTGGCCCTGAAGAGGTTCTCGAGAAAGAGCGGAGACATTTTGCCTTTGATTTCAGCAAGAAAAGGGCTGCCGGGATCGGAACCGTTGGAAATCAGCAGGTCTTTGCGGTCAAAGGCGCCTGGGAGATGATCAGGCCGATGTTGACAAAGATTGGGTCTCTCGATCAAACGCCCGTGCCGGTAACGGTGAAATTGCTTGATGACGCTGAGACTGTCATGGCCCGAATGGCTGAAGCCGGTTATCGGGTTGTCGCGGTCGCAGGACGCCCCCTTGCGAACAAGCCGTCGGCAAAAATATCCCAGGATGAGTTGGAACAGGAGCTCACTCTATACGGGTTCCTTTGCATAGAAGATCCGCTACGTCCTGAGGTTCCGGATGCCCTTAAGTGCTGCCAAACGGCGGGCATTGACGTAATTCTCATCACCGGAGATCACCCGGATACGGCCTTGTCCGTTGCCAAACGCTGCGGCATTGTCGGTCATGACATGTCCAGAGAGGTGGTCTTGACCGGCCAGGAGCTAGAGACGTTAAGTGAGTCTGAGCTCGAAGAGAAGCTTTCCCGAGGGGTGCGAATCTTTGCACGGACTAGCCCGGCCCAGAAGATGAAAATTGTTATGGCGCTCAAGAGCATGGAGCGGGTGGTTGCTATGACCGGAGATGGCGTAAATGATGCGCCAGCGCTCAAGGCTGCAAATATTGGGATTGCCATGGGAAAGAGTGGCACCGATGTGGCCCGCGCCTCGGCTCAGATCATTCTTCTGGATGACAATTTTGCTTCGATTGTGGCCGGCATTGAGGAAGGGCGCACCGTTTTTCTCAACATCCGCAAGTTTACCAATTATGTCCTTGTCAGCAATGGCCCGGAGATTCTTCCCTACCTGCTCTATGTTTTGCTACCGGTCCCTCTTGCTCTGACCGTGATCCAGATTCTGTCGATAGATCTCGGCACCGACATCGTTCCCTCGATGGCTCTCGGCCAGGAGCCACCTGATCCCGAGGCCATGCAACACCCGCCCCGGAGTCACGATTTTAAATTGCTCAGCCGAGGGTTGGTGATACATAGCTACCTGTTCCTTGGGCTGCTGGAGGCGGCCTGGTCACTCGGCCTGTTCTTCTTGGTGCTTTATCAAGGTGGATGGCATTATGGCGCTGATTTGGCGAGCGATGACCCTCTCTATCGCTCGGCGACCGGAATTGCCTTGGCGACCATCCTGCTTATGCAGATCGGCAACCTGATCGGTCGACGTTATACCTCTCGCTCGGGTCTCGATAGGGGGATTTACAAGAATCGCCTGATGCTAGCGGGAATCGTTATTCAAGTCGTTTTTTCATGGGCGTTGCTTTATGTCCCGTGGCTACAGAAAGTCCTTGGGACCGGTCCGGTTCATTGGACCCTTTATCTGCTGGCCTGGTTGGGAGTTCCCCTTATTTTCGGTGTAGATTATTTTCGTAAGCAGTTATCCTCTCGATAGCATGAAGATGTGCCTTGTATTGGGCTCTATGTTGGAAGATTTTCTATGAAAAATATTCTCATTGTTTTTATTTCATTCTCAGGAATCCTCTCATTTTGATTTGGTGCAGTCAAACTTACAGAAAGGCAAAATTCTTACTGTATTATAGAAAAGGCTACCAAAGATCGAATCCAGTGGCCATCATTTTATGGATGAAAGAGCTTACTGAAAACCTCTATCAATAAGAAGCCGTTTCCTTCTCAGAAGTCGGGGTGTCTGGGAAAGTCGAGGCCCTGGGTTTATAAATTCTGTTTACATTTCACTTTCTCCTCTGCACGCCAACTGGAAAGATTACGAGATGACGGACATCGGGAATTATCCCGATCTTTTCGCCGGGCTGGTGATCACAGTGGCTTGGCACCAGCGCCTGAACTTTATCACCACTGGCCAACAGTAATGTGTAAAGGATGTTTGCCCCTCTGAAATGACGGCGCAGGACCTCGGCTTTCACGGGACTATCATCATTGTGGACAATATCTTCCGGGCGCACAAGAAGCTGCACTGCTGTCTCTGCGGGCGTGGGAGAACCCATGATGCCGTCCAACAGCCCGAGTCCTGTTTCAACCCGATTGTCAGCGTTGACCACGCCCTTGATCAAACTCCCTTCACCGACAAACTCAGCAATGCGTGGACTGACCGGTTGGTGGTAGAGGTTATGGGCACAGTCCCATTGTAGGATTTCACCGTTGTACATCACTCCGATCTGATCTGCGACCGCAAAGGCTTCGTTCTGATTGTGGGTAACAAAAAGAGCTGTCGTACCATATTCCTTGAGAATGTCGCGAACCTCCATGGAGAGCCGCTCTCTCAAGGTGACATCCAGGTTGGAAAATGGCTCATCCATCAGAAGTAGATGCGGCTTGGGAGCCAGCGCGCGGGCGAGAGCCACACGCTGCTGCTGCCCACCGGAGATCTCATGGGGATACTTGTCGTGTTCGCTGTGGAGGCCAACCAGCTCAAGCGCTTCGTTGACCCGTCGAATCAGTAAGGCCTTCTCCATCCCTTTAAGTCCAAAAGCCACGTTGTCGAAGATGGTCAGGTGTGGGAAGAGGGCGTAGTCCTGAAAGACCATGCCGATCTTGCGCTTGGCAGGCGGAAGCAGGTAGCCGCTTCTGCTGACACATTCACCGTTAAGAAAAATTTCGCCATCTAGTAAGGTCTCGAAGCCGGCAATGGTTCTCAAAACCGTCGTTTTGCCGCAACCGCTGGCACCCAAAAGACAACCGATCTCTCCACTCTGGAGAGTTAAGGAGAGATCCTTGACGACCAGTTGCTGGCCGTAGGCCTGGGTAACTTGTTTCAGTTCGAGAACGACATTGTTGTCAACCATTTTGACTCCACATTTTATACAAAAATATTGCCAGTATGCGACTAGCCATCAACTTGTATGATCTAATCCCTGTCAGTTTCCCGCATCAATAAAACGATAGGGATAAGGCCGCTTAAGAGAAGGGTCAGTGCCGGTAAGGCCGCTCGTTCCCATTCCCCTTCAGAGGTTAGTTCAAAAATCTTCACGGCCAAGGTGTCCCAGCCGAAAGGACGGGTCATCAGGGTGATGGGCATTTCCTTCATGACATCAACGAAGGCCAACGTCAGTGCTGTAAAAATCCCACCACGCAACATCGGCAGATGAACTCGGGCGAGGAGTTTGATGCCGCGTAATCCCATCAACCGGGAAGCTTCATCGATGTTGGTTGTGACGCGATGCATAGAGCTGTCGATCGATTTGAAGCCGGCGGCCATGAATCGGATTGTGTAAGCCAACAGCATGATCATAATTGTGCCTTGCAGCAGTTGTGGAATTTCTAAGCCGAACAAGTTTCGAGCAAGATCTATTATGAAGTTGTCGAGCCATGCCAGTGGAATGAATATGCCTACAGCCAGGACTGTGCCTGGTAGAGCATAGCCAAGTGTCGCAGTGCGTATCAGGCCATGGGTCAATCGGTCCTGATGACGTCGTCCTGCATAAGCAAGCAGGAGTGCAACTGCTGTTATTACTATTGCAGCGATCAGTCCTAGGATGAGTGAATGCCCGAGTAAACTTAAATAGCGCCTGTCGAATTCTTCGTGAAAAACTTCTAGCGACCAGACGAGGAGTTGCAGCGCCGGCAACAAGAAGGCGATTAACAAGACCAGAGAACAATAGCTTGTTGCCAGCCAACGACGTGAACCCGTCAGTTCGATTCGTTCTGCCTGGGGTGCCAGACGACTCTGGGCAAAGCGCATGCGTTTACGCAGACGTTGTTCTAAGGCGACCAGGAGAAAGACTATGGCGACGAGTAATGATGATAGCTGTGCTGCCGCTGGCAATGAGAAGAAACCAAACCAGGTTTTGTAGATCGCGGTTGTAAATGTGTCGTAGTTGAATATAGAGACAGCACCAAAATCGGCTAAGGCCTCCATCAGGACCAGCGTTGCGCCACCAGCGATCCAGGGCCTGGCCATGGGCAGGACCACTCTGAAGAAGCCTTGAACTGGTGTGCAGCCTAGACTCTCTGCAGCTTCCAGAGCACGTTTACCCTGAGTACGAAAAGCGTTGCGTGCCAGAAGATAAACGTAAGGGTAGAGTGCCAATGACATGACCAGCACCACACCCCCTGCAGAGCGCATATCAGGGAGCCAGACTCCGCGACCGAACCATTCGCGCATTTGCGTTTGCACTGGACCGGAAAAGTCGAAAATTCCTAAAGAGACAAACGCCAATACATAGGTTGGCATGGCCAGTGGCAGCAACAGCGACCAGGAAAAATGTTTTCTCCCGGGGAAATCACAGGCACCGGTTAGCCATGCCAGGCTGACACCGAGCAGAAGGGTTCCCGTAGAAACGCCGATGACCAGAATCAAGGTGTTCAGCAAAAGGCGGTTCAGTAAAGTTTCCTGCAGGTGCTTCCAGATGTCCCACGCAGGTTCAAGCCACGTAAAGGCAAGGACTGATAAAGGGACAAGAACCAGAAAGGCGATGAGCAGCGCGAAGCACTGCCACCCGCTTGGACGTGGTATGAAACGACTGAAGCCCCGTAAAGAGGCTTCAGATGTTATGTGCTCTGTTTGCTGTTTCAAGGGTCGTTGCTTAACGGTAGTCCGCGCGGTCCATGAGTTGGATCGCTTGATTTTGGAGCATTCCAGCGTTGGCAAGGTTCTGTTCACTTGCTTTGAATTCACCCCAGGCGGCCACGTAAGGATGAGTCTTTACGCTCTTGTTAACCGGGTATTCCATGTTGGCATCGGCAAACAAGTTTTGGGCCTTTTCCGAAGAGAGCCACTCCAGAAGTTTGATTGCGGCTTGCGCATTTTTGGCATATCTGGTGACGCCCGCGCCGGAGACATTAACATGGACACCGGTGCTGTTCTGGTTGGGCCAGTAAAGGGCTAGTTTCAGGTCCGGGTTTTTCTTCAGCAGGCGACCGAAGTAGTATGTGTTGACGATACCCACATCTCCTTGGCCGGCCAGAATCCCTTCCATCACCTTGGTGTCATTTGAGAAGGGTTTGGCAGCGAGATTGTTAACCCAGGAACGAACGATCTTTTCTGCTTCCATTTCTCCGTGCTCGGCAATCAGCATGGCTATCAGAGACTGGTTGTAAACTTTCTTTGAGGTCCGCAACAGAAGACGATCTTTCCACTGCGGTTCGCCGAGAGCTTCATAGGTGCTCAACTCCTCGGGTTTGACGCGCTCCGTGCTGTAAACGATTGTTCTTGAACGTAATGATAAACCAAACCATTGGTTGCCGGGATCGCGTAAATGGGCAGGAATGTTTTCTTGTAGGATGTTTGAATCTACGGGCTGTAAAACACCTTCACGGGCTGCATGCCAGAGATTCCCCGCATCGACGGTAATCAGGAGGTCCGCACGAGTGTTCTTACCTTCGGCTTTGAGCCGTTGCAGGAGAGGGCCGGCCTTGTCAGTAATGAAAGTTATTTTTGTGCCGGTCTCTTTTGTGTAGGCATCGAACAACGGTTTGATCAGTTGTTCATTGCGGGCTGAATAAACAACGATTTCTTCAGCGCAAACCTGGGTGGCTCCAACTGTAAGTAGGGTTAAAAGAAGCACGGTAAGAATGTTGTGAATTTGTTTCATCTGTGAAGCTCCTTGTTGAACATGATTATGAAAAGCGTTTTCAAGATAGAGAAAACTATCTAGCCTGTCAAGTATGAATTGGAGGAACTGTCCAAAACATGACCTGGTGGCCGTAGAATCCAGAAGCCCAGCAATCAGATGGAAAGCTTAGTGCCAATGATCTCTACTGACATTTATCAAAAATTGTAGCGGATTGTGTGATTTTTGAATTGTTGCGGAGAGATTATCAACGAGAGTTTATTCGTTTGAGAAGAACCGGAACTTCGGCCGTGACTCTGCCCGTCCGATTTCAATAATCAGGAAAAAATTAAGGTCTTTAAAAGTAACGCTCTAAATTACGTCATTTTGGGAGAATCAATCACTCATTGAACAGTATTTATATTGATGGTTCATGGGAATTTTTTTTATAAGGGCAAAGTAAAACAAACGCTGGTTCCCTGACTAAGCTTACTATCAATCAAAATCGTACCACCATGGTCATCGATAATCTGTTTAACAATGCTCATCCCAAGTCCAAGGCCACGTACCGCTGTGTCTGAAGAGTCTGCTCTGTAAAATTTATCATAGACACGATCTATCTGTTCTTTGGTCATGCCGATGCCTTGATCAGTAACCGTAACACTGCATCCGCGGTTATCTGCATTAACAACGATAGTAATTGTGCTCTGTTTTGGGGAATATTTAATTGCGTTGCTAAGCAGATTCTCTATGACTTGGTCGATACGATGTTCATCGAATTCCAAAATTTCGGGGACCTCGGTGCTGACCTCCAATATCAAATTTTGTTTTGATTTCAACCTTAAGCGATTGAGAACCTTCTCTAAAAGAATCTTTATGGATAAGGGCTTTTTGTTAAGGGGGATTCTTTGGCCGGATTCAATGCGGCTAACATCGAGTATGTCATCGACAATTTTGTCAAGCTGTTCACTGCTTTCATAGATTGTGGAGAGGAAGTTTTTCTTTTGGTTCTCGTTTAAAGTATCGATCATGTTTTGGTCAGAAAGTAGTTCTGTATACCCCATGATGGTAGCAACAGGGGTTCGCAATTCATGAGCTGCAATAGAGATGAACTCGCTTTTGACTATGTCCATTTTTTTAAGCTCAGAGCGTTCAGCTTCTGTTCTCTCATGGTCTATAATAGTTTTTTGGATAGGCTGAAGAAGGAAGAAGTAGAGAAAAGGGACAACAAGGATAGACAAAGTCAATGCATCAAGAAAGGCCTCCAGCGCAAGAGAAAGCTCCGGCAATAAGGACATAAAAAACATAACAAAAAACTCTGCGAGGAAAACAGCCCCTAGAATTTTTAAAAAAAGAACGCGTGGATTTATTGGGTAATTAGGTAGCTTCTTCTCAACCATTAAAACTCCCTTGATTATCATAAGCCGTGCAATTCAAGATATTTGGCAAAGTACATCAGTTTTGAACATGGGTCAAAGGGAGAAGCTTCTTATCTATCCTGTTGCATTATCTGAATGATGCAAAATTGATTGAAATATGAGTATCTTACAGATCCTGACAAATAAAAAAGCCCCACAGGCCAGGAGGGAGAAAGCCTGTGGGGCAACGTTGTAGCTACGGCAAGTTCACTACCTTGCCTCAATTAAATTTTATATACGTGGCCACAGAGAAGTCAAGAAGTGGCAATGTCGTAAATTTCAGATTAAAGCTCCTCTTGAATGCCTCTATCAATAATAAGCAGCTTTATGTTTCATAAGTCGTGATTTACGAGAAAGAGAAAGCTTGCCAGCTTCAAACTGCTTCCTCCAGCGCAATGCATGGTTCGTCCTCGCACTTAATCACTTCAATGGTGATATGTTTGAGTTGATCGAAACCAGCCAGTAACTGCTTGTACTCACCTGAAGATCGTGGATAGTGGGTGACAATCGTCAATAGCACCGCGAGGTGATGTGGGCCCACTTTCCAGACATGGATATCCGTAACCCGGTTGTCTGCCTCTGCTTCGATAACATCTTTAATCTCTTCCCGAACCTCTCTTTTAACGCCCGCGTCAAGGAGTATTGCGCTGCTTTCCTTGAGTAGGCCCCATGCCCAGCGGGTAATCACTAAGGCACCAACAATTCCCATCGCCGGGTCCAATGCCCACCAGCCGAACAGGCTGCCAAATAGCAACGCAACGATCGCAAGAACTGACGTCAACGCATCGGCGAGGACATGAAAGTAGGCAGCCTTAAGGTTATGGTCTTCATGATGATTCTCATGGCCGTGACTATGCCCATGGTGATGGTCGTGTCCATGGCTGCCATGAAGTAAAAAAGCGCTGACGACATTGACCGCAAGCCCGACCACGGCAACCAATATCGACTGCCCGTAATGGATTTCCACAGGTGAGAAGAAACGTCCAATCGACTCGACGGCCATGATCAAGGCAACCACAGCAAGAGCAACCGCACTGGCAAAACCACCGAGCACGTTGATCTTGCCCGGGCCAAAGGTAAAATCGGGATTGTTGGCGTTCTTTCGTGAATAGCTATAGGCAAACAGTGTGATCAGGAAGGCTGCTACATGGGTGCCCATATGCCAGCCATCAGCTAGCAACGCCATCGAACCGAAAGCAACCCCGGCGACAATCTCGACGACCATAGTGACCGCCGTCAAACCCATTACCTTTTGAGTATTCTTCTCGTTCTGCTCACGATGCACAAAGAAATTGTGTCCATGTTGCCATTGTTTGAGTTTATGAATATGCATAAGAGTCCTGTATCAACAGCCTATTGCAGCCACTCGTAAATTTCTTTGGCGTGCGTACCGCAGTCGCCGCAGCATCCGCCACTGTTGCAGCTCTCGTCCTGATGAAGTCGTACCCTGCCTTTTCTGATCCAATGGCCAAGCAGACCACGTACGGCATCTGGTTCCATGTCAAAGTGCAAGGCAATATCAATCAAAGGGGCGACCTTGCGTTCTGCCAGGTAACGTTTTACCTCACTGGGAGTCATGACTCCTCCTTCTTGTCCACTCTTTGCGAATTAAAAATTAGCCTTTAACCGGAACAATGATTCCTGAACCATCCGACTCTTTACCGAGGAAGCGCATCACCAGGAAAACGCCAATAAAGATGAACGAACAGCCTGCCAGCCATGCCGCAGAAAAAGCCGGATGACGGGCAAAGGTTGCAACCTGGTAAAATCCGGTCGCCGACACATAAGCCAGACCGGTGGTCCAGGCGGCAATAAAGAGTGTCCAACGCAGGTTGGTTTCACGATACACAGCGGCCATCGCGGCAACACATGGGAAATACATGAGAATAAACAGCATGTAGGCAATGGCGCCAACCTTACCGTCAAACAGCTTGCCCATAGCGCCAAAGGTTCCGGCGCTGACTGCCAATCCTTCAGCGGCTGCATCAATGGAGCTGGTGTCGCCGATACTTAAGCCGAGAGGGTCCGTCAGGGTATCAGCAACTCCGGACAGGTTATCCGGTATCGTTTGCACTGCTTCCCGCAACGCAGCACTCAGGCTGAAAGCTTCTTCCTCTTTACCTGCGGCCAGATTTTCCTGTGTTTCATTCTGCAAGTAGATGGCATCAAGAGTTCCGACAACTGCCTCTTTGGCGAACACCCCTGTGAAGATGCCAACGGTTGCTGGCCAATTGTCCTGTTCAATCCCCATCGGTGCAAAGATCGGAGTGACCGTACGGCTGAGTGAGGCGAGAAGTGAATCTTTACTGTCGTCATGACCGATTGATCCATCCATCGACATGGTATTAAGAAGTGCCAGCAGCGCCACCATCGGAACCAGGATACGCGTTGCTTTAAGCAGGAAGGACTTCAGCCGATCCCATGTACGTAGAAGAACGGATTTGACGGTCGGTACATGATAGGGCGGTAATTCCATAACAAAGGGGGTAATGCTTCCCTTGAGCAGTGTGTACTTGAGAATCAGGCCCGTTAATACGGCAAAACCGATTCCAGCCAGATAGAGCAGGAAAACCACATTTTGACCGCCGACCGGGAAAAAGGCTGCGGCAAATAGCGCATAGACCGGAAGCCTCGCACCGCAACTCATGAAGGGATTCATCATGATGGTCAGGGTGCGGTCACGTTGGTTCTCCAAGGTTCTGGTCGCCATGATCGCCGGAACGTTACAGCCAAAACCGACCAGCAGCGGCACAAAAGACTTGCCCGGAAGACCAAGCATCCGCATGAAGCGATCCATAACGAAAGCGGCACGTGCCATGTAACCCGAGCCTTCAAGAACAGCAAGAGCCAGAAACATAAACCCAATCGGCGGGATAAAGGTCGCTACCGTTTGAATGCCGCCGCCAACACCGGTCGCCAAAACCCCGATCAACCAGGCCGGAGCATTGAGACCATTCAGCAGTGCGGTCATGCCATCAACAAAAACAGCTCCTACAGCAATGTCAAAGAAATCGATAAATGCTCCGCCAACATTGATCGTAAACATAAAAGTCAGATACATCATCAACAGAAAGATCGGCAGGCCAAGAACTCGGTTGAGAACAATTTTGTCAATCTTGTCGGTCAACGTCTTGCCCAGCTTGCTGGCGTGCGTCACAGCATTTGCCGTGAGCCAGTTGATAAAACCATAACGGGCGTCTGCAATGGAAATATCGGCATCTTCTTCTAGTTGATTAACAAGCTTCTGCTGTCGCGACACTAAGTCTTCGGCAGTTTTGCTGTCAAGCAAGGCAACATACTCATGATCATCTTCAAGAAGTTTCATTGCCAACCAATCTGCCTTGAGATTGTTCTCCGCGGCAATTTTGCCAAGCTGTGCAGTCAATGACATGGCTGCTTCCTGAATTTCAACCGGGTAAATGATATCTGCTTCCGAAATCGGATTATGCTCAGCACACTGGTGAACGGCCTTCTTGAGCTGTGTTAAGCCGCTACGTTTTGAGGCGGCAATCGGAACGACTGGTATTCCCAGGCGGTCGGACAGCTCTTCAGTATTAATGAGGATTTGTCGTGACTTGGCAACATCCATCTTGTTAAGGACAACAATCATCGGCACACGCATTTCCAACAACTGAGTGGTCAGATAAAGGTTCCTCTCAATATTGGCTGCGTCCACGATATTCACGATCAGGTCGTAATCTTCGGACAGCAAGTAGTCTCGGGCAACTTTTTCATCGCTGGAATGGGCGGAAAGTGCATAGATGCCGGGAATGTCGACAAGCTCAAAATCGTGGCCTTCAAAGGCATAGAAACCAGTCTTTCGGTCAACAGTGACACCCGGCCAGTTACCAACCATTTGTCTTGAACCAGTCAGTTCATTAAATAGAGTGGTCTTGCCGCAATTAGGGTTGCCAGCGACTGCTATTCTGAGGCGTTTCTTTTGTAATGACATTAGTCCTTCTCCACCAAGACAACAGAGGCTTCTGCTTTGCGAAGGCTCAACGAAAACCCTCGGATGCTTATTTCCAGAGGATCTCCCAACGGCGCAACGCGAGTCAGTTCCAGTTCGATTCCTTTGGTCAGGCCCATGGCTAGAAGCTTTGCACGATACTCTTTCTGCCCTTCTACAAAGCCTGTAATAATGGCTTTTTCACCAACCGACAATTGCCCAAGATGGTACTGCATAGTCATGCTCCCTTGCTGGCCTGAGAAATGGCCAACCCGCCATGTTTGAATCAGTTTGTGTCTTGATGGATAGAATCGAATGATAAGGATGTTTTGTGCGATATTGAAATTCGTTTTCAAAATAATGAGAATGGTGTCACCTGTCAAGAAAAAAATGCGCGTGTGGCAATGAAAATTCATTTTGTATTTTGCAAAAGGACAGTCGGGATGAAACAAGAACTCTTCAACGTACTTTTTGCCTCGATATTTAAGAAGTGTTAAATGGCTAGGGGAGTGTATGTGTAGAGGAAAACTTGGATTTACTGTTTATTCTCTCACATGCTGGAGATGTTCATATTCAGTCAAATTTGGGTACTTCTTACCTCCCCGAGTATCTGGGACTTGCGGTGGGTGTCAAGATAGTTGTCGCCTTTGTCTCATTATGCTGCTTTTGAACATAAGCCCTCTTCGGGGGGGCCTTTTTCGATCAGGGTGAAGCCAACAACAGCGAACAATGAAGCATATTATTTCTTGTCTTGTGTGCCTGCATAATTTCACCCACATGGAATAAAGTAAATTAGGCGACATCGTAAGCCCTGGGTCATCTAAGATAAAGTTATATCAATACCTCTTGGTCGCCTCATCCCTGGCAATATCTGCCCAAACCGTCCATTCCCGCCACAGGAGACTCTCCCAAACAACTGTTTAAGAGTTCTGACGCCGAACGTGCCTCGAAACGCCCCATAGAGTATTTCATCCAGGGACGTCATTTGAAAGCAGATGATGCAAGAATGGAATTGTTCAATATACGTGTGTGAAGGTAAGGAAGCCCTGTAGACCATTTAATCCATCTTCGTCAAGAGCGCTATCGAAGTCTAGATTGGTTGTTATCCCGCGCACCGCTATACCTACGTAATTGTCAGAAGATAAAGCGTACTCCAGCCCAAGCTTGGCATACCCGCCGAAACCAAATGCCGAATCGCTACTGCTTTCTTTTTTTACATCGACTGGCGATACAGCAGG
This sequence comes from Deltaproteobacteria bacterium IMCC39524, assembly GCA_029667085.1. Taxonomy (NCBI): domain Bacteria; class Deltaproteobacteria; species Deltaproteobacteria bacterium IMCC39524. Next base: position 14,668 of record JARUHJ010000005.1, on the reverse strand, counting down.
ATTCTCCTCTTTGCTGTCATCTGAGTAACTCCCGAACAACAACAAGGGGCCAACTGCACCGTAAAGACGCCAACGTTCACCGAAAGCCGTTTGGGCATAGAGGCCCATAGATAAATCGAGAAGCCAAAGATTCGTGTCAATTTCGACCCTGGCTTGACCGTTCCCTGCTGTTACGGAACTGTCATCAGATCTCCAGCCAAATAGAAGAGAAGCATCTATACCAAAATGTGTTTCTTCAGGGGTGAGGGGGAACTGAGCGGCAAACCCTAGATATGGCATAGAAGAAAGGTCTGTTGTGGCTATTGTGTCTGGATCAGAGTCCGAAGACTCAATGAACGTCATGGAATTTTCATCAAAGCTAGCGGCACCGACATAAGCTTGAAAATAAATGGTCTGGAAACTTTCGTCGGAGTAAGCCGTTTGTGTTGAAAGCAAAAAAACGGCAGAGCAGATCAAAGGGATTGTTATTTGTCTCCAAGTAACAGGTGTGGAAAACATTAAGAGCCTCCTTAGTGACATTAGATGACTAACCAAGATTAAAGCTTCTTCAGTTTATAGTGCCACTTTATCTAAATGTCATTATTTATCTAGCAATGTTGATAGACATTGGCGCACAGATTTAGGTGCTCTTGGGGTTGTGAACGGGAGTGGTCTGTTTCGCCGGGATTCTGGAACGCTGGCAGGCGAGTCCGGTCCTGTTCCGGTTCTGAGATGAAAATTTGGGGGTGGGGAGGGGACGCAGAATGGTGGAAATGAAAAAGCCCCAACCGGGGAGGGCTGGGGCTTGGAATTCTTGTATGTTGTTAGATCTCAAAATTCACGTTCTCTTTGTCGCCTGATGACCCAGCCAATAAAAGCGCCAACGAAAATCATGAAGGGAACCAAGCCAATGTTGACGATTTTCAGCGTCTTCTCCAGGTCGTCTATGTCGGCACGAAGATCATATCGAACATCTCTGAGCTTCTTCCGAGTATTGACTTTCTCCTGTACAAACTTATCAACTTCCTGCTGTTGCTCAGCTGTCAGCTGGGCAGAGGAAGCATCCTGCCTCTGATGTTGTAGCTCATTCAGCTTCTGCTCTGTTTCCTCAAGTTTTTGTCTCAAGGCTTGTTCTTTTGCACGATATTGCATCTCTGCATTTTGTTGAATTTCTGCGACAAGTTCAAAAGGCCTATTGTATGTACCACGGCTTCGTACGCTAATCAGGTCGGGGCTCCCACCCAGAATTTCGAGTGCATTTGTTACCAGGTCGAGGTTCGCCGCTTTTGGTACTACCAGTTGTTGCCCGAAGAAGTTGTTAACCTGGACCCAGAACCGGTCTTGCAAGAGGTCACTATCGGCAATAATGATGAGATTGGCGAGTTGAGTGCCTTGACTGATGTGTTTCGGTTTAAGTTCCTCTGAGTCAGTCTCTCCATCGGGTGCGGTTTCTGTCTCTTTTTTAGGTTCTTCTGGTGGGCCATCAGGAAAAGCAGTATTGAAGGTCCCTTTCACCCGAGCCGCCAGAACCAATGGGTTGTTACTTGGTTTGAATTGAGTTAGAAGCCTTCCTGGGTCAACATTGGAGGCAACTTGCGCCTTCTCGATCAAGCCCGCCTTAGAAGTGCTTGTAATCAAAGGAACAAAAGTGGAGGAAATGCCTTCCACCTGCTCAATTGATCCTGCGGAGGCAAGGTTGATGTTGCCAAGTTGATTCACCAGGATTTCATCAGTATTGTATTGCTGCTTGCCGAGTGAGAGCCATGGTAGGTAACGGACGGTTTGCATCCTGTTGAAAGCATCTCTGTAGCTGACTTGAAGTGCCAGGTTCGGATCACCGACGAGCTTGTCCTTCCTGAGGCGAACACCCCATTGTGCAAGTAAGTCGTCAGCCGCTGGTGTCTCAGTGTTTGGTTGCCCGAAGGACTGAGACTCATCCTCGCTCAATGGGTCGGCGAAAACCATAGTCTGTCCGCCTTGTAGGACATACTGGTCGACTGCATACAAAGCTTGCTCACCTAGACCATGGGGATTAACCACCATCAGGATGTCAATGTCTTTGGGGATTGTCAGATCACTCGTTGGCAGATGTTTGACGGAAAATTGGCTGCGTAGCTGTTCAAAAAGCATGACTGGGCTGCCCATTCCCTGGCCTGGAATAAAGCTTCCCTGAAGAGGTAAAGACGATAATACACCCACGATCTTTTTCTCTGGATGAGTCACGTTGTATATGAGCTGACTCAAATCATATTCGAGAAACTGTTCGCGTTCTGGCTGGAAAAAAGAGATGACTTGGCGAGGGCCATTTGCTTGAGCAACCAGGCCAAAATAGAGGGTCTCCCCTTGACCTGCTAAAACACCTTGGAGCCCGGCTGAAACGGCATCGTCTTCTTCTTCCGAAAAGGGTAGAGGGTTGATTTTTTCTACCTTCAGTTGTCCTTTGCTTAACAGTTGGTACTCATCCAGAAGACTCTCTACTTGTTTCGCATAACCAGTAAGTCCGGGAGCGGCTTCCATGGCTTCTGTGGCAACGTAGTATTTCAGAGTGACGGGTGTTTCCAGACTTTCAAGGATGTTATGTGTCCCTTTCGAGAGGGTGTTGAGCTTGTTCTCGGTCAAGTCGATACGGACATGGCTCAATGCAAGGGCGGCTAGAAGGTTAATGCCGATAAATAGTGAGGTTATTGTTAGGACACTGTATTTGTTTGTGAATTTATTGTAGCTCATCGAACTATTGCCTCCTAAGCGCGTTTACAGGCAACTATGCGCGTGCCGATCCAAAGCCATAAGAACGAGAATGTTATGAAGAAGACAATACTGCGCAGATCAAGCATTCCTTTGAGGCTGGAATCAAAATGCCTCAAGAAGCTGAGGTAGGAAATTGCTGACACAGCCACATCTGGCAGCCAGCCTCGGAAAGAATCGAGGACGAGCGGATAACCTGAAAGTAGAAAGACGAAGCAGCAGACTATGGAAAGAATAAAAGCAATGACTTGGTTGCTAGTTATTGCAGAAAAAGCGGTGGATACAGCAAGAAAAGCCGCCGCCATCAGTAAACTTCCAAGATATGCGGAAAAAATCACGCCGTTGTCTGGCGATCCAAGGATGTTGACTGTGAGCCATATCGGAAACGTTAGCCCCAAAGACAAAGCGATCATTGTCCAGGCGGCGAAAAATTTTCCTGACATGACTTCAACGATAGAAACGGGTTGAGTCAGTAACAGCTCTATCGTTCCCGTTTTGTTTTCTTCTGCCCAAAGACGCATGCCGAGTGCCGGCACCAGGAAGAGGTAGAGCCAAGGGTGCCATACGAAGAATGACTGCAGGTCTGCCTGGCCCCGCTCGAAGAAGCCGCCGAGGTAAAAGGTGAAGGCACCCATCAGGGCCAGAAAGATGACTACAAAAACGTATGCCAAGGGTGTGGCAAAGTATGCTCGAAGTTCTCTTAGGAATATATGTTTGACCTGTTTCATGCTGCTACTCCTTGAGGATTGGTCAGAGCATGGAAGGCCTGTTCCATGTTTTGATAATTGCCACGAATTCTCTCTGGGCTGTCATCAATGATTAGGTGCCCTCGATTGATAATCAATGCTCTTGTACAGATAGCATCAACTTCTTCAAGAATATGGGTGGAAATAATAATGGCCTTTTCCTCTGACATCTGCTTGACGAGACTACGAACTTCTTTTTTTTGATTCGGGTCCAGGCCATCAGTTGGTTCGTCCAGGATCAGGACTTCTGGATCATGCAGTATGGCCTGTGCTAATCCGACTCTTCGCTTGAAACCTTTAGAGAGAGTTTCAATCGGCTGACGCCAAACGTCTTTGAGTTGCACAACTTCAGCGAGCTCTTCAAGGCGCTTGCTTTTCTCTTGATTCTTCAGCCCACGAATGTCTGCAATAAAGCCGAGTAAGGTTGCCGGCGTCATTTCAGGGTAGAGGGGAGCCCCTTCAGGGAGATAGCCAATTCTGGATTTGGCTTCTACAGGGTTTTTGGCAACGTCAATGCCACAAATGGCAGCGGCACCGGAAGTCGGCGGTAAAAAGCCAGTTAGCATTTTCATCGTTGTCGATTTCCCCGCCCCGTTTGGCCCGAGAAAACCCAGGACCTCTCCCCTTGAAACGGTGAAGGAGAGGTCATCAACTGCAGTAAAGCCAGCAAATTCTTTGCATAGCTGTACCGCTTCGATCAGAGTCGACATAGCAGTCCTCCATGTGGTTTTTTGTTTTGTTACAGGTTAAATATGAGATTTACAGCACAGAATAATCATCGATTATTTGACTGTCAAGGGTGGGTGAAATGAAAAAATACAACTGAGACTTCTAGGCGCTTGCCCCTAGAGATGTCGCTCCATACCGGACCTGCCCAGGAGGCCAAACCCCGGCCCGCAAAACACAAACGCTACATAACTGAGACCCCAAATTGTCGTTTAGAGATGTGGTTCTGACCAGTTATGGACCGGAGTGCAAAAAGAAAGAGCGACCCCGGGAAGGGCGCTTTTTGTAACTACTGGTCGGGATGACAAGCTTTGAACTTGCGACCCTCTGCTTCCAAATCCTTTGAAGTAACGTGAAGCTGGTGCGTCACCGATAGCGCACCAGGGTAAATCATCAAAATAGGCTTGTAGCACACCTGCTATCTCTAACTGTGTCAAACGGAGGCTTGACCCATTTCCCCCTGCTGATTGATGGGCTGGGGTGAAGTGTTCCAGGCAGTCAAAATCCGTACAGGGTTGGCAAAAGCCAGGACAAGGCTCCCCAGAGAATCAGAACCAAGGGGATACCGATACGAAGAAAATCATTGAAGGTATATTCACCTGCGTTCATAACCAGAAGATTCGTCTTGTAGGCCATTGGCGTGGCAAAACTCATGTTGGCCCCGAAAAGCACTGCGAGTACAAAAGGTTCGGCCGGTTGCCCCATCTGGGTGGCAATGGAAATGGCAATGGGCGTGCCCATGACGGCCGTTGCGTTATTGGAGACGGCGTTGGTCAGGATGGCCATCAGCAGCATCAAGCCGCTGAGCATGAAAGTGGGTGATGCATCTCCCGAAAGGCTCAGAAACAATTGCGCCAGATAATCAGCGCCCCCTGTTTTCAGTAGCGCTGAGCCAAGCGCCAGACTCGATACAACAATCATGATCACCTGTGTGCTCAGGGCTTTGGTCGCGTCGTTCCAGCTCAGACAACCGAAGATAATCATGAGCAGGGCGCCGCACGATGCGCTGGTCGCGATCGGTAACCAGCCGAAGGCCGCAGTGAAAATAATCGCCAGCATGATCAGCAGCGCCAGAGGCGCTTTCTGCGTGTAGGGAAGGTCCATGGTCGCATCAAGGACCAAGAGGTCTTTTTCTTGTTTCAGCTTGGTAATCTGTTCGCGTGGTCCCTGGACCAAGAGGATATCGCCTGACTGCAGGCGGATATCGCTGATCGAGTCGAGCCCCTTCTGCAGGCGCTTGCCTGCTCTGTGGATAGCAAGAATGATAGTCCCGTAACGGTCTGCAAATCGTATCTCACTGAAGGTTTTTCCCCGCAAATGTGAACCTTGAATGACCGCAATTTCGGCAATCTGTTGATCCTCTGCCTTAAGCGGATGATCAGCATCCACGGGGTTGTCAAGGACTTCATCCTGGTAAAGGGCCCCCTCCAGCACAGCTTCGATCTCTTTTAGCCGTTCCGGAGTGTCGCGAATAATCAGTTGATCCCCGACCTTCAGGATTACGCTGGGAAGCGGCATGATGAGATTGTCGTTGCGGCGCCTGATGCCCTTAACCTTCATTCCTCCGCCGACCTTCTTTATGGCCTCCGCAAGAGTTTTTCCAATGATTGAGCTCTCTTCACGAATCGCCAGGTGTGCAGAAAAAATCCGTGGTGACGCGTCTGCCAGGGTCAGTTTCCGCTCCGGCATGATCCGTGGAACGATCAGCCAGAGGTAGAGGATCCCGATTCCACCGGAGATAGCCGCCGGGATCAGAAAGTCAAACATTTCCATTCGGTTTAGACCCATGTCGGCGGCAACGGATACCACCAGAAGATTGGTCGAGGTACCGATGGTCGTACAGGTTCCGCCCAGCATGGTTGCAAACCCCATAGGCATGAGCACCGTTGAGGACTTGATCTTGGTGCGGATGGAGACACTGATCAGAATCGGCAGAAGCAGGACAACGACGGGAACGTTATTGATAAAGGCGCTGATGAAAGCAGCGACCAGAAGGGTGAGCAGTAAAGAGGCGGCCGGGCTGATTTTCCACAAACTGGCAAGGCCTCGGCCTACCGGCTCCAGGGCTCCGGTTCGAACAACGCCCTGACCGGCAATCATCAGGGCACAAACCGCCACCAGAGCTTCGTGACCGAAGCCGTGGAAAAAAATGTCAGCATGCAGAGTTTCTCCATTGACCTGAAACGGGATAAGCTCAAAACCCAAGGCCAGGGAAATCAGGATGATAAAGCTTGCCGTCTCCAGCGGAAGGTTTTTCCGGGTAAACAGGAACAAGGCGAAAACTGCCAGGGCAAGCACTGCCGTGGCATGCGGGCTAGGAGGAAGAGGAAGGTTGTACATCAGGGGCTCCATAAGCTGTGCAATAAAAACCCGCACAATTGGCGGTTGAATATAAATGTGCCACAAAAATGGCGAAAACCAAGTTAAGCCACTAGATAAACAGTTTAATCATGCAACCAAAATCATAATAATGACAAAGGTGACAAGGTCAATGGTAAGCCGACGATGATATAGGCGCGAAAGCGGTCACCGCCGGTGGCCATTGCCAGAATATCGGCCTGATCGCCAGGTAGTGAGAATCTTCAGACCAAGAAGTTCCTCCAATCGCAACATCTCTCTTGAACTTTCGACCAGCTCAGTGTCCTCTACGAAGTGTATACTGATCAGTCGCTCGTTGATACGGTACTCACCCTGCTGATGGCTAATCCCTCGCCACGGAACACAACAACGTTCATTTCGTGAGACCTATGTTGTCAAATAGGAATTAATTCCGAACCGGAATAGGCCCGGAGGACAAAAAGAAAGAGCGCCCTCGGGAAGGCCGCTCCTTGTAAGTACTGGTCGGGATGACTGGGGTTAGAGCCTCTGGTTAAATTTGGTCATGAACCACAATTTTCCCGACTCCGTTTGATTTTGCCTTGGCCATAGACTGCTTGGCCCATTCGACTAGTTGGTCGAAGGTTTGTGCGCTGTTGCCTATGCATGTTGAAACACCAATACTGACCGTAACGTTTTCTTTTGTAAGTACGTCATAATCAAATTCACTGATGAGGTCGCTGATGCGCTGCGCTAGTATTGCAGCGCCATCCTTGTCAGTGTTGGGTAACAACAGGGCAAACTCGTCACCACTGTAGCGTGCTGCAACATCAATGTCACGAACGACACTTCTTATCAGTCGCCCAACCTGCTTAAGTACTTCGTCACCGATCATGTGTCCATATTTACTGTTGATCCTACTGAAAGCGTCAATATTGAATACTATTAATGACAGAGCCAATTTATAGCGCATAGTTCGAGAAAACTCTTTTTCAAGTTGAGCATAAAAGTGCTTATGCGTGTAGAGTCTGGTCAAGTCATCACGAGTCACAACCTCTTCGAAAACGTCTTTAGCCGTAGTCATTGACTCGAAGAGAACTGCATTCTCCAGAGCATTTGCGGAAATATTGGCAATCAAGTGACAGAGTTTGTAGACACGGTCAGAAATGCCATCCTGAAGCTTTGTTGCTGTTCCCAGAAACAATGATCCAATCACACTCTCTTTTTTTATAATAGGAACAACGAAAATTGAGTTGAGACCACGCTTTTTGATTTGAGAACGAACCGTGTCCATGAGTGGGTCAATGGTGGTGTCATTCACGACGACGGCACTACGCGTTTCATATGCTTTGCGTATCTCAGGGTAACCATCCAGTTGCAGTTTGATTTCCTCATGCCCATCCAAATCATTGCTTGCCTTCACCGTAAACTCATTGGCATTGTTAATGCTCACAATTGAGCAACGTTCTACACCTACGATATCAGCAACGTTTTCAACGACTTGCTGCAAGATTTTCATTGGGTTACGCAAAACAGATATGGAGTTAGATAGTTCAAGAAGAAGTTTTAAGTCTCTCGGTTCCAGATCGTCCAAAAATTTTGTGTGATTGAGGTGTGCATCAACTCTGACTAAAACTTCAGCGGGGTTGATTGGTTTGGTAAGGTAATCGTCAGCACCAGCTTGCAGGCCAAAGATCACATCCTCTTTGTCAGTATGAGAGGAAAGAAGAATAACCGGGATGTCTTTGGTATGCTTAGTTGCTTTCATCCTTCTACAAAAGTCGATACCGCTAAGCCCAGGAATCTCAATATCAATTATTATGAGTGTTGGTCTTGTGGAATCCGTAATCCTTACCGCTTCGAAGCCATGTTTTGCATAGACCAAAGCGTAATTTCCCCCCAATGCCTCTTTAATCCCTTGGCGAACGACATCATTCGCCGTAGCGATTAAAATTGTATCTGACCTCATAGTGCCTCCATAGGATAAATCAAGTAAGAGAAAACTATAGCATACGCATCTCACTAATTTCTCACAGATTCTATTTCATTGTCTGGTGGATGTGAAATCGGATGATATGAAAATTTTTATCGCCCCCGAGTAACAAGAATGCTTGAGAAGGCCCAAAGATGAAGCTCCGTAGCGGATCTGCCCAGGAGAAAACCCCGCCCCGGAATACACCAGCGCTACATTCCTGAACACTCAAATTTTCCTTATGAAGTCTGTGCCGATCCTGAGGTGTAACTTCGGGGGTGGGGAGGGGCGGCAGAATTGTGGAAATGAAAAAGCCCCAACCGGGGATGGCTGGGGCTTGAGTGTTAGGCTTTGGTTTTAGCTTAGAGCTAATAAAGGGCTGTCATTGAGAGGTTTTCACTTCAGGGAAGGGTAAATGTATAACAAATCTAGTAAGTTGCGAACATCACAAATTATACTCAGTTTTGACAGGTCAGAAGGCTAGATAAGTACTAGTCATATGCCGAGGAACACAATGTATATATTGTCCTAGCATTTTGGTTGAGTACTGTTAATCCTATTTGGGGCGCAATTACAGACAGTTAACTTCTTTATGAGATTTGGGCACATTAATTGCTTTTCTGTGAAGGAAATTTATTTAATTTTTGCCAATCAAGGAAAATACCAAACCCATCGAAAGATGGGGACGGAAAGCCACGGGTCTTCAATTTAAGACAGCCGGGTTACCCTCTCAGGGTGCCTGGCTTTTTGTTTTTGCCAACGGGATTTAAGCGCCTTCATTGGGGGAGGCAAGCAAAGGGAGATAACGAAAATCATTTCAGATTTTTACTCCCAACAACCATTCATCAGGAGGAGACACAGAATGAAGAAGATGCTGACGATTACCTTAACAGTTTTTCTCTGCGTTACGTTCATGGTTACTATCGCACAGGCTCGCAGAAGTATGCTAAGTGGTGTCAATGATACTTGCGGCGCAAGCTATAATTGCGGTCTTTGTCACGTTGACCCCAAGGGTGGCGGTCCGTTGACTTCTGGTGGTGATGGTTATTTTACCTCAGGTAATGACTCTTGTTATTTCTGTCCTGATGTGTGCGGTGGTGGTAGCTGTACCGACGCTGATGCTGATAATTACTTTGCGGAAAGTAACTGCGGAACGAGCGTTGATTGTGTTGATTCTAATTCCGCTATCAATCCAGGTGCAATCGAAGTCTGTGATGATGGAATCGATAATGACTGTGACGGCAAGAGTGATTGTGCTGACAATGAGTGTGATGCGCAATGCCCCTCTACCTCTCCTGAAGTCTGCAATGACGGCGTAGACAACGATGGCGATCGTAAAGTTGATTGCGGCGATCGTGACTGCCGCAAGGATCCGGCTTGCACCGACGGTGGGAGCACGGGCGGTTCCGAAGGCAAGGGTAAAACCTGCTCTGATGGCCAGGACAACGACGGTGACGGCGCTGTCGACTGTGCAGACTCGGACTGCGCTTCCAGCCGCGCTTGCGGATAACTTTCTGTGAAAAATAGTTTCATGATGAAGAGGGGAAAGCTGCGGCTTTCTCCTCTTCTTTTTAGGCTTTCCCCAGAGATAGCAAGGAGAGACCGACCGCGTTTGAGCATACCAACGCTATATTCGTTGAGACCTCAAAGTGTCATTGGAAAAGAGAATGGATTTTTATAAGTCAAATCCGCAGGATTGTGAGTTATGTGTGCGGATTAATTTATCTTTACTAATGTCCTGTGGTTTAATATGTTCTCTAAAATCTATTAAGGCTTGATATGTACGGGGGGAGCAGTGGGAAAGTTGATCGAGGTGGAATTGAGCGACGGTACGCTCTGTCGGATGGCTCCTAAAGCATTGGATATGTTTCTTGTTCGAGATGGTGTCTCTCGATTTAGACGTTCTGATGGTTGGGTTGTTGTAGGTGTAGATCCTTTGAGAGATCCCAGTAAAAGATGCGTTTATGATGGTGTTGAGCGAAGATTGGCTGCTTGAGCCAATCGCCACCCAAATCCATAGATTTTTAAAAGCCGTTGCCTGAAAAGGACGCGGCTTTGTTGTTTTATATGAACTCTCCAAAGAGGCCCCTCCGAAAAGTCCCGGATCTGCCCAGGAGAGAAAACCCCGCCCCGGAACACACCAGCGCTACATTCCTGATACTTCAAATTGTCATTTAGAGATGTGATTCGGTCCTGAGGTGAAAATTTGGGGGTGGGGAGGGGATGCAAGTTTGATAGAAATGAAAAAGCCCCAACCGGGAGAACTGGGGCTGAGTTCTATAAAGCGTCAAAGATAGGTTGAGTAAGTTCTCCGCTACTCACCTAAAACCTGTTGTCTCATTTTTAGCCTAATGTCATTCAAGATGGCACTGTTCGAAACTCCCCTGGATTTCATTTCCTCTTTAAGCCATGACAGTAATTGCCAAACAGTATCCTTTTCAAGTGAGTTAAGATTTGTTGTCAAAGTGTTAGAACAGAACTTACATTTCCAATAAGCAAGGAATCCCAAGGGCCTTTGGGGATGCCAATCATTGATTACTGCATCATTTGAAACTGGTGCACCAAGAGGATAAGTTTTTTGTAGATATTCTTCGTACGTGTAAAAACGATGTTTACAGCTAGTGCAATCCTTGGGGAAATTCTTTTCTACAGCAGACAGTATGGTTTTGAGAACTTGTTCTTCTGTCATGGGAGATTCTTTAACCCTCTATGAGTAAGCTTTATAAGGGCGACGGTTTTTATGATTTTTCCTTAGGCGTAGAACGCGAAGAAGTACGTTCTATTGGCTTAAGTCATGCTAAAATGGTCAGGTATGTCAACGGGAAAATATTGCTGCACGGATTTGGGTATTCTTTGGGTTGTGAACTGGGGTGGGTTCAGCTGTTTAATGGTGTTGCGAGAGGTCAGTGGGGATGTCCGGTCCTGAGGTGAAACTTCGGGGGTGGGTAGAGGGACAGAGTTGAGGAAATGAAAAAGCCCCAACCGGGGATGGCTGGGGCTAAAAAGATGCAAGTAGAGGTTAGAGGGTTCAATCGTTTGTTATATGTAACCTGTTTTTACATTCATAAAGCCATTCAGTTAGAGTTTCAAGCCTGAAAGGTTTTTCGATGACGCTAAAGCCATGTTCTTCGATTAGTTTCAGGAATTCAGGTGTGAAACCGGCGCTCATAACCGCTTTATTTTTTTGGGGGAGTTTGCAACCCTTTTGTTCTTGATCGAGCAGTATCTGAATGTTTTGTTCGTTTGGCATGTTTGTGTTGACTATCACAGCCTCGGCGCAAGGTTTTGACGCTGGACAAACACATTCATCTAGTAGGTATAGCGGGCATTTGTAGTCTTCCAGGAATCCTTGGACTTGATGCCCTTTGTTTCTCAGGTATAGCATCAAGAGATCCAGTAGAGCTGGGTCTTCTTCGAATATGTATATCTTCACTAATCCCCCAACAATAAAAACAAGTTGTTTGGTCAACAAACACACAGTATATGATGTTTTGTATGCATTATATGTGCCGCAGTTATTAGCGCTTATGAGGGGGGGAATCACTAAAAGTTGTGTTATAAGGCTAGGTTGTCGTGATATGGCTACAAGGATTCCGAGTGCTTGCCCCATTGCCCCGGAGTCGAAACCCCGCCCCGGAACACACAAACACTACATTCCTGATACTTCAAATTGTCATTTAGAGATGTAATTCGGTCCTGAGATGAAAATTCGGGTATGAGGGGGGGAGGCAGAATTGTGGAAATGAAAAAGACCCAACCGGGGATGGCTGGGGCTAGGTAGCTTGAGAGCTAGATGATCTTATCGGTTTTATATTGATTTAGTGCTTCTATATGCTCTTGCTCTTCGTCACAGATTATCTGAATAACCTTAGCTTGCTCTTCTGGGAATAAAGACATCACTTTTTCGAAGTACTCAATGACGCTTTCTTCAAAAAAGATAGACTTTTCAATGGTCTTATCTATAGATAGATTTTCGCTTTCTTTGAGTGATTCAGTTACCTCTTTGACCAACTGTTGTATGAAGTGGCCATACCCTCCGGATAGTTCCTCTGGTGATATTTCAGCAAAGGAGCTGTTTTCAATTAAATGTAGATAGGTTTGGTGGTGGTCATCTTCCTGTTCAACCAGCCAGGCGAAGAACTCTTTACATTTAGGATCTGTAGCTTTGTCACGTTCATTTGCGTAATACTTTCGGCCATGACTTTCCATTGCTATTGCAAGATCTATTACGGCCTCAAGAGTTTTTATGCTTGTTCTGGCAGAGTCCATTTTGTGCTCCTTATAAATCGTTCTCAATGCCATTATTACATGTAAAGAGCATAAGTCTATGTCTTGAGGAGCGTACTGAAGTAAGTGATACGCTCCAGAGAAACATTCCCCCACCGCCCCAGAGATGCCCCGGAGTCAAAACCCCGCCCCGGAACACACCAACGCTTCATTCCTGATACTTCAAATGGTCACTTAGAGATGTAATTCGGTCCTGAGGTGAAAATTTGGGGGTGGGGAGGGGGGTGCTTTGTGAGGTCTTCGCTAATCAAATTCTAACTATTAAAGCAAAAAAAGTTGGGTTAGTATTTAGCATGCTTAACTAAGGATCTCGGAATCGAGAAGGTTGTTTTTTTACGGTTTTTTGTCTGTGCGGGACCTTATCTTTACACAGGGGTGCTTTTTGCTTCAGGGAGTGGTCAGCATTCACACAATCATGATGCTACCCAATAAAGATCTAATGCTACAACTGGTATTTATAGGGACAGCAAAAAGGGTGTCGATGCATATCTTGAATTTGGAGGCTTCGGTGCAAGGAAATTCGACTTTCACTATAACTTTCAGAAGGCAAGTTAATATATGAAAAAGATTGCTCTCTTATTGGTACTGCTAATGGGTGGGCTTCCAATGGCCTATGCAGAACACTCTGATGGATACGTTAAGGCGGAGAAAGCATTTAATGCTGGAGACTATCAAACCGCAATTCAATTTTGGTCAGAAGAGGCTGAAAATGGTGAAGTGAGTGCTATGGAAATCCTTGGGTCCTTATATGCATACGGTAAAAGTGATATCCAAGATTATGCTAGAGCTGCTAAATGGTTAAAGATGGCCGCTAAAAAGGGGAGTGCAAACTCCCAGTACAGCCTTGGAAAGTTATACTATGCGGGGCTCGGGGTTGAGAAAAGTTTTGTACATTCATACGCATGGTGGTTGGTCTCTAGTGCTGAAGGGAATACTGGTGCCAAAAAAATGCTAAAGGAGATAAAAGGTCAATTAACACCAGAAGATATTGAGTTGGCGAAGCAATTGGTTTTTGAAATCCTGCAAGACCTGTCAAACTAGAAATCTGCGCCTCTCGTTCAGACTTCCCCTCCGCCCCAGAGGAGCCCCGGATTAGAAACCCCGCCCCGGAGCTTGCAAACACTCACTCCCTGAACGCTCAAATTGTCATCTACAGATGTGATTCGGACCGGACATGGACCGGAGAACAAAAAGAAAGAGCGACCCCGGGGAGGTCGCTCCTTGTAAATACTGGTCGGGATGACAAGATTTGAACTTGCGACCCCCTGCTCCCGAAGCAGAAGCGTTCGTTTCACTCACTGTGCGCCAACGTACCAGAAAGTACGTCATCCAGGGACGTTTCTTAGAGGATGTCAGCGGAAGTCCTTTCATAAATATATAGCTGGCGGTGTGACCATATTGGTGTGACCAGAGAAGCTACACAAAAAAAGCCCCACAGTCAGGAGGTGATCTGTAGGGCAAAGGGTTCTATGGGTTTTTAGGAGGTAGAAGATGAAGAAGTATCTTCTGGTTGATATCTTACCTTTTTGGTCAGGTATGTCAAGAGAAAAAAGACCTCATTAATTGAAGTCTGTATGAGGCAGGTGCGCTACCAAGCTGCGCTATCGCTATACTTCAATGATTGCAGTATCTTGATGCTATTTTGAGCGTTCTTAAAAATCCATAGCGCATCCTTATAGCGCACCTGTTCCCGAAGCAGAAGCGTTCGTTTCACTCACTGTGCGCCAACGTACCAGAAAGTACGTCATCCAGGGACGTTTCTTAGAGGACGTCAGCGGAAGTCCTTTCATAAATATATAGCTGGCGGTGTGACCATATTGGTGTGACCAGAGAAGCTACACAAAAAAAGCCCCACAGTCAGGAGGTGATCTGTAGGGCAAAGGGTTCTATGGGTTTT